>NZ_JAUCES010000005.1:3600000-3929449 GCF_030348825.1 Fictibacillus sp. b24
CAGTATTTACAGCTCTCACCGTTTTGTAGATGGCACTTCCACCCTTAGCTGCCCGCCCTGCCCAACCGATGACAGGGATAAATCCAGCTGCGGCCATCGCACCTGCTGTAATCCTCTCTGCCTCAGATAGCTTGCGTCCGGTTACCGGATCAACGCCTGTTGAAGCTCGAATTGTATCATAATAACCGGTTACTTCACCCGTAAAGGTACAAACCGTATCCCATGCTTTTTCATGCCATGGTCTATTTTCCATCTCTTCTATTTTCTTAGCAATCTCTCTATCTTCTTGCTGTTTCTTTTTAGATGCTAGATATGCAGACGTATCTTGTTCAGCTTGGCTGATTCCCTTATACACTTCACTCGAACGGTACGCCTCAGCATTGAAGTAGAGCGGAGAGATGTTTTCACCCCGCCTGGTCGCTTCCATTAGCTGAGCAAACAGGCCGTAAATGTGCTGCTCCTGATTTTGAGAGTAAGCATATTCTTGACTTAACCTTTGATCGAGTTCGTTTACTTTCTCTACCGTTTCTGAACGTTTCTTTTCACTTTGATCCATCTGATCATCGAAATTATCCTTTGAAAAAACAGAAAGAGACACCAAATCACTGATACCATTAAAAATACGCTGCAGTGCATCTTGTTGCTCTGCCACCATTTCTTTAGCCACTTTCCCAGCTCGTTCCACATTGTCATCCAAAAATGGAACTTGCACTAAGGTATCCCCAGAAAGATCAACATCCTCAGTATCTCCTGGTATCCCTTTAAAAAAGCTAACGCTCGTATCAAGAAAACGAATCCAGGCATCGACTACATCCATCTGCCCTTGATAGAACCCTTTTATTGCCTCTGCTCCATGTCCTTCGAAATCATGATTATCTACAATGTTACCAAACTCTTTTTTTAGTGTTAAAAACTGCTCTTTTAGACTCTCGTATTGTTGGGCTCGTTCTGTAGTTGCAGATTGTAATGTGGCTGCTTCAAATACTTTACTTACCATTATCACCAATGCCCTCTCTTTACTTATTCCTAAAAATTGCTTGGTCCTGATTCTTCAATATTTCAACATTCGCTTTCGTATCTTCAATATTTTTCGTTACAACGTTCATATACTCAAGAATCATGTTATGAAGATTGCCTTCTCGCTCTAACCATTCGTTTGTAAACTGTAGCTCATTCTTTCCCAGTGCTGCTGCAGAAGGATTTGGCAGGGTAAGAGCATCCAAGGCACGCTGAGCATTTGATAACTGCTGAATTACGTCTTCAAATTGGAGTTTAATTGTCTGCACTAGAATAACCTCCTTTTCAGATCATCAAGTTTATTTCCTAACTCTTCAAAAGCTTCTTCTCCCTTATTCAACAGTTCACTCGCTTCATTTGCCATATGGCTTAACCCATCTAGTGCGCTTCTCTCCGCACGAAGGAGGGTAATTTTCATATCAATCGATTGTTGGTAATCACTATAATCTTCATTTACAATTCCCTGCATTGTACGGTGAGCTTCTTCCCTAGAGTCGTCAAACGCTCTTGCTCTGTTTCCCGTCCACAAAGTTCCAAGCTCAGGCTCAAGAATTCGGCGTATCTCCTGCTGACTTATATTTTGTTCTTGAACAATTTCACTTTTAGCTCGCTGCAGCCTTGCTATTTTTTCATCTATATCAGCAGAGCTGCTTGCCAAACTGCGGTAAATGTCATTTAACGTGTCTGAAAAACTCATGACCTGTACCTCCATAAGCTGTTTTACTTACTTTAGTCCTAACATCTTAATAACATCTAAGTAGGAGTACCTAATAAATTAGTAAGTTTTTTCCACATTCTTAATACCCTTATTTACCAAAAATAAACTAATATTAATCTATCATTGTGTTCCTTTAACGATACTTTTGCACTAAAAAAAGACTTAAGCTTAGCCTAAGTCTCCTGATATTTTATTCTTTTGTTTTAGGTGGTCTTTCTCCGTATTGCAACTCCCGAATACTCAACCCAAAGTCCATCTCCAAATGTGGATAATCCTTGAAACCACTCCAATCTCCACCCCACTCGAAGCCTCTTTCCTTTGCAATTTGAACCACTTCCATCCAATCCGATTTCCCATTTTGATTACCATCGCGTTCTAGGTCCCAAACAACGGTACCGTCATCCAACTTTAAGGCGAAATCTATGGCTAAACCATAATTATGATAAGATTCTCCACCCTCTACATGGGTAACGATTGTCCCTTCTTTTGATCGTCCTTGCGCATATAATCGATCCTGCTCTTCTGCAGAACGAAAATCATCAGTAATCACAATGTTAATTCCTTTTGAAGCAGCTCTTTGAATAAGGATATCTCTATTTTCAGCAACAATAGGATGCAGTTCTGTCGGCAATGGTGTATTTCTCTTTTTCCATTCCAATGTTATTAAATAATAGATAGAAGCAAGTACAGCAATGAAGAATAGAAACTTCAATATCTTCAAAAAAAAAACTCCTTTTTATACAAATCTCTACTTCTAGTTTATCTCAACGAATGGATTGTGGAAAAGAAAACACGCTTCTCGGGTCATACTTTTTATTTATTCTTTGAAGTCTCTCAACATTTCTCCCAAAATACGCTTTTTGATAATTTTTTAGATCGCGATATGGAAAGTTTACAAAAGAACCTTTTGTGATTGTCTCTAAATAGTTAAATCTTTTTTCTACCCATTTTTTATTTTCTTTGGCAACGAGCGGATCTTCCCATACGGATTGGATACCTAATATATAACGGGCTTTTCGATAATAAAAAGCGGTATCTGTTTTGCTCACCTTCCGAATCTGGCCACCCATTGAATACACAGTAAGTGCTGCATAAACTGAACCTTTAGCAGGCTTTCTCACAAGACTTACGATTGCCTCTAATTCTTCTCTGTCATACTCTTTATAAACAAAACGGCCTGTTGATTTAAATTTTTCATAAGGAGGATACGTTGACTCTATTTCCCGAACAGCTTCTAAGAAAGTTAAAGACTTTGCTGAGATTTGTAAGCCTTCTATCTTTTTATATACCTTCAGAAGCTTTTCTGTCTGTTCCTTTGTTCCATAAAAAAATCCTCTGCCATAAATAGCTAGACCTTCAGAAGAAGAGTTGTACAAGCTCGTATTGAGTGTCATTCGATTATCTAAATTGACCAGCCACTTTTGCCATATTCTTAAAAATTCCCTTTGTTCTTTTGTTGTGGCATTTGGTTTGTATAACTGGAACAACGTTACTTGATCTACCTTTGGCGGGAGCTTAAATGTCATAGAAACCATTACTCCAAAATTCCCTCCACCTGCTCCTTTGCACGCCCAAAATAGATCGCTGTTTTCTTTATTGTTCACTTTTAATCGTTCACCTTTATAATTGATCATCTCAAGTTCCACCAAGCTATCACAGCCTAAACCATATAACCTGCTAGAGAATCCCCATCCTGCTCCAAGAACAAAACCGCTAACCCCTACAGTTGGACACGTCCCTCCAGGAAACGGATAGCCTTTTGATCCGACAGCATCGTACAAATCTTTGTTTTGAATTCCTGCCTGCATTGTTACTAGATTTCGTTTTTCATCAACAATCACAGCATTTAAACGACTTATATCAATGACTAACACACCATTACCAATTGAGTATCCTTCGTAATGATGTCCGCCAGAACGAATTCGAATATCAGCACTGTGCTTTTGCGCCCACTTTATCGCATTGCTAACATCCTCATAACTACAACAATAAACAATAATACTGGGGAACTTTTGAATTGCTCTGTTCCACTCTTGCCGTGCTTCTTCATACTTTTCGTCACCCGGTAAGACAATTTCCCCCGTTAATCCTTTAAAGTTATCCAACTTCAACACCCTCTTAAGTAACTGACATACACTGCAGTTTATGAGAAGGAAGCTTGAACACATGCCAAACAATACAAAAAACCAGGTTTCCCTGGTTTTTTGACATTCATTTTTTATTGTTGTGAACCAATCGCTTGAGCCAAACTCGATTTAATTGAAACTTTTTCAAAGGATAGACCTAGCTGAACTGCAGTTAAAGCAATTTCTGGTCGAATTCCAGATAACGTACACTTCACTCCAATTAGGCCTAGTGTTTCGATAAGTGAGAAGATTTGCTGAGCCACCATCGTATCAATAATCAAGACACCAGAAAGATCGATGAACAGATGCGTAATTTCTTTTTCCGTGCACTGTTCTAGTGTATTTTCCACGATCAGCTTTGCTCTTTGCGTATCAATGATCCCAATTAACGGCAACAGCCCCATATGATTATTAAGTGCAATAACTGGTGAACTTAATTCGTGAATCATTTCTTGCTGTGCAATTAATTTTTCCTGACTGTATTTTTGGTTTTCCTCAACAAACCACGTGACGATTTTATTAAAAGTTTCTATGGTAATGTTGTTCCAAGCATCAATAGTGGTTTGAGAGTATTCTCCTTTATGAAGGCTAACGAATTCTTTTATTAGAAGAAGGTATTGTTTTTGGACATTGAAAAATTCTTTCATGATAACTGTAACGGGTGTGTTCAAGTGCTCATCATCTTGAGCAATCATAAGCACCCATTTTTCAAAATCTTTTAGGAATTTATTTTCTTCTGTTACAAATACCTCACAAAAATGTACATGAAATTCATGATTTTGCTCTTTAAGCGTTTTAATTGTTTCGGGATTAGTGGAAGCATATACCCCTGTGGCCTGTGATTTATCAATTGATCGGTACCAATCTTCCGTCAGCTGCCATGTTTTTTCAATTAAAAAAGAATGCAGCGCCTTATCTCTATGCATTTCTTTCCCACTCTCCCCATCTACCCTTTTTTATCGTAAATTTAGTCTTCGTCTTTTGCATCCCAATCTTCAGGAATGGGTTCACTCAAGTATTCCTCAACCATCTTCTTATATTTTTCAAGCTGCTCAAAATGTGTATTGAACTGCTCTTTATTAATAAGATGCTGATTCCCGTCAAAAATAGCACGAATCTTATTCTGTTGAATAAGACTCTCTACGACCGCCTCTGGCATTGACAAGTATTCAGCCGTTTCTTTTATCGTAAGGTACATCATTCATACATCCTGTCTAACTTTTGTTTAATATAAGCTTACAGCAAGAACGGTATGGATTCAATATACCCTAAAATTACACGATTAAAGCTAATCTACCAATCTTTGTTTCATGATCAATTGATTACTCCCCATTTTTCCCTTACATAGAACCTCTCTAACACTAACTTATTCAATCTCAATCACTAGTTTATCTGACCTTGCTCGTGAAACACAGGCTAAAATACAATTCTGGGCATTTTGTTGATCCTCACTAAGAAAGAAATCATAATGATCGATTTCCCCTTCTGAGACCGGCAGTTCACACGTTCCGCATCGTCCAACTCTACATGAATAAGGAACATTCAAACCCTGCTGCAGTAGAGCATCTAATAATGTTTGCTTTTTATCTACCCGTATTTCTTTTCCACTTTTGAGTGAAATCTTAAAGGGCTTTACACGTTTAAGCTGAGGTGGTGAAAATCTTTCTTGGTGTACAGACTTTTTAGGATAGCCTAAATCTCTGGCCGCTTTTAAAAATTGTTCTATAAAAGATTCAGGACCACAAAAATACACATGAGTGCCGATGGGGTGATTTTCTAGAGATGAAGTAGACATACGGTGGTTTTCTTCTGAGAAATAAAAATGACATTGCCCAGAATAATGCTTCGTTAAAAACTCATAAAACGGACAATTTTGTTTTGATTTGGAAGCGTAATGAAGTTCGAAAGAGAATCCTTTGGTCATAAGTTCATGCATCATTGATAGAAATGGAGTAATTCCTATTCCAGCCGCATAAAAAACATGATGCCTTGCTTTAAAACTGAGCGGAAAATGATTTTTTGGATAACTGATGTGCAGACTGTCTCCAACTTTCATTGATTGATGCCAGAAACGTGATCCCCCTTTAGAATCCTCACTCAAACGAACGGCTATCTCATATTGTGAAGTTTCGTCGGGATGACTAGTTAGCGAATATTGCCGAACTACTAATCCATTTGCTGTTTCAAGGTAAGTTGAGATATGCGAACCACCACTAAATCGTGGAAGTTTATTTCCCTTTGCCGGAGCTAGGATATACTTCTTAACATGCTCCGTCTCTTGCACAATAGAGGTGATTTGAACTGATAATGTAGCCTCTTTATACAATTAAGCCCACCTCCTATAGTTTTGCAACATAGCCTAGGAATGCGTCGTGCATGGCAGAATAATGGTCTGAAACTTCAAGTTCTAAACCACAGCGATGACAATACAGCCTTTTCTGCTCATTATTGGACGTGTTGATTTCATGACAACGGCAGCAAAACACAGAAAATTTTTCCTCCCCATATCCAATGTATTGCACGTCTTCATCTGAAAAACCGATATCCTCTACAGCTTTAAGAAATTGCTGAAGCTCTGAAGATGGTAATGCCACGTAGAGAAAGGTGCCCATCTTTTGAGATTTCAAGAAATCTTCCAACAAGGACATTTTAAAATCTGAGAGAAGAAACCGTTCATGAGTCAGCCCTTCTTCATTTACCTTTTCCATCACGCTGCTTAACAGTTTTAAACCTTGATCATCTCCACAAAAAATATACTTTCTTTTTCCATTGATAAAAACAGCTTCATTTTTCATGTGGCTCTCACTCGTTCCAGCTGTTTTTCCAAGTAATCCAACACCGCATCTTTATAAAGGGAAATACCTTTGTAATCAGCAATGTGTGAAGGAAGTTCAGAAAGAATATCATAAAACTGCTGCAGCCACTCCGAATTTGCAGCCAGCTGTTCTAAAGGCAGTAAATGCGTGTGAATGGTAAAAAGTATGCTGTTAGTTCGCGGCAATCTGAATAACTTCTGAACTTCTACTCGAATATGAACAAGCTTTCCTGCATTTTCTTTTGTAACTTGTTTACGAAGCTGACCCCATTGATCAAAGGTTTCTAGTGAAGTATCCAGCCTGTCACCTGCCATCAGTGACCAATTTTTCCGTTCCCATGGGTTCCCTGCTTCTAATCTCATTAGAAACTGTAAAATCCGATCGTCCAATCCTTCTTCTTTGAAGCCTGGAATGGGATGGTGGATGCTTTTGAACTTCATACCTAAGTTAAAGGCAAGCGACCAGTTCGCAGGAAAACAAAGCTGCCCTGCATCTAGATACAAGTCACCGTCACGCTGCATCATTAGAATTAAATCCTCTTGCACATGATGGCTTATAAAAGCTAACGGCTCACACGGCAGTGACTTTTCATCACCAAAGACGAATTCTATTTTATCGTCCAAAATCTTATTAGAAAAAATCCAAATTGTATTCCTTTTCTCTACTGAAAATTGATTCGGATAATGTGCTGCGAGATGGTCAATAACAAGTTCAACGATTTCCCACTGTCCTGTCATGGTATGCGGAAGTGATTGATAGCAGCGTTCAGGATGATAAGTTAAAAGATTCCTCTTTAGAAGCATTTCTTTTTTATAATCTGAGGTGACCTCAACGCTAATGGGTTTATGCATCGGGATGGAGTTGTTGGAATAGCGGTAGGTTGAGCCCTTAAACGGGTACGGAAATTGTTCCAGATCAGCAGTCCATTTCATATCATCACCCTTTACAGAATATTCTTATAATTCATTGTAAAGAAATTTGGTTCACATGAAAAGGCAAAAAGAGAACTGACTTTTTCAAGTTAGCTCTCCTTCTTCTTTTCTGGATAATCACACAGTTCAATAATTTGCCCCTGCGAATACGCGGGATTCATATATATTAATCGTCTGCCATAAGGATTGGTACGAAACGTATCTTTTAAAAAGGTATAGCCCCTGCTCTCAAACTCTTCAATCGTTTGAAGCAGATCATCCACCTCATAAGCGAGATGATGAACTCCTTTTCCCTTTTGGCGTATAAAACGCTCAATCGGTGAAGTTTTACTTGTTGGCTCAAGCAGTTCGATGACTTGATTCTCAAGCTCAATCACGGCGATATGCGTCTCAACACCAGGCTTTTCACTCGTGTATCGTTCCGTCAGCTTACCGCCTAAAACGTTTGTATAAAATTCTATCGCTTCATCTATTCTTCTTACCGCAATTCCTGTATGATCCAGTCTCATTACAATCACCTCTTCTTGAACTACTGACTTGAATTATAGAGCGTTGAGAGAGTTAACGCAAAAAAGGCAGCCTTTAGTAAAGGCCACCTGTAATAGATCATTTAACTTTTATCTTCTCGTTGCCTTTAATCCACAAAGGATAAAAATCTAGTTCTATTGTTATTGGATTTTGTTCAGCCTTTATAATCGGAAGTTCTATTCCAACTTGCTTCGTATTTGATTCTTCATCAGCACTCATAGATTGGGCATGTGATTGGATCTCCTGCCCTTTTGAATCTCTAATCGTACCGAAGCCCATCACTGAATAATTTTTGCTCTTCTTAACAGAAAGATCAAAAACAAGTTGCCCGTTTTCTTTTCTGGCGTTACTAAGTTTGTTTCCAGCAGGCTGTTTTAAGATCTTCATCTTTTCTGTATCTACCACGACGACTGCATTGTCTTTGTCAATTGCTTGAGCTGTATTTAAAACTAGATATAATTCTTTCGGTTCTTTAAAATAGTTACTTTGGAGGTAGATTTCTTGCTCTGAATCTTTATCACCCGATGCAGTAATTCCATTCGTAATTCCTCCCCACACTTCATTGTTCTCATCAACAATTCGCAAATCCTCAAGCTGAAGAATTTGTTTTTTATTGCTAGGATCCATTTTTAGCTTTACTGCAGCTCTTAGCGGATATATCGTTACTTTTTCAATGTTAATCTTTTGCCCCTCTAGTTCCATCGTTTGATGTACAGCGTATTCCTTCTTTTCTTTAAACTCTTTTAACGAAAACGGAATAGAAAATTTTTTGTTTTTTATCTCAAGATCAACAATGTATTCTGTTGGAGCAATGGGAACTTCAAAGAAATATTCAATTTCACCGCTAAAAGTATTCTCTCCTTTATCAGATGAGTGGAAATCACCTAAAGTATTAAACGCTTCATCCAAAACCATTCCGTCTTTCGCTCTAATCTTAACGTTATCAAACATAATTTCTTTCAACTTTTCTTTTGATTCAATGGTGTAAAACAGTACAATACCCATTTCGTCTGATATCGTTCCATCAATGGTAACTTTTAAACCATCCTTTTTATCAGAAGCACCTTGTTCCTGATAGTACTTATGTTCAACAGCTGCCATTCTTCCTTTATCATCGCGAATCATATTCACGATCCTTTCCATACCCGGAATCTCTGCCATGTAGCTTGCAAATGCAGGAGATATACGAATGGAAGAAAATATTCCTATTAGTAATAGTGCTGCTGCTATGAAACTATAAATGTTTCTTTTCTTTCGGCTGTATTTTCGTTCTTCGGATTTTGCCTTTTGAAACCCTGCCATAATGGCGTTATCGATAGAATTTAGTGAAATGGGGATGTCATCAAATTCTTTCTTTAAGTCGCTCAATTTTTCTTCTTCTTTTTCAAACATCTAGATTACCTCCTTTCTCTTCAAGCTTTTCCCGCAGCGATCTTAACGCTTTATTGAGCCATGTTTTCACAGTACCTTCCGGACATTGCAGCGTATCCGCAATGTCTTTAATTTTCAAATCATGAAAATATTTTAACGTGAGAATTTCACGTGACCTTTCGTCGAGGCCAAGCATGGCATCCCTTAATTCAATCTCCGTATGATTCTCTGAGACTCCTAATGAGTTCAACATCTCATCATTTTTTACAATCCGTTTTTTGCTTTTCAACTGATCATTGCAATAATTAATCATAATTCGCATGAGCCAAGTCTTAAAATAGGAAGATTTCTTTAACTTCCTGATCCCTTTATACGCCCTGTATGTGACTTCTTGAATAGCTTCGAGTGCATCACCTTCATTACGCAGAAAAGATATTGCTGTTTTATATAAATCTACTTTATAGGTCTGAATTAACTGCAAAAACGCCTCATCATTCCCTTTAATGGCTTTCTTCACTAAATTTTCTGTCTCCAACTTCTCGCCTCCTAACCCCTTACCTATATATTAGACCGTGGGGCGTGGAAAAAGTTTTTAAAAAAATAAAAAAATCAGCCCTATAATGAAGGACTGATTTTCACTTCTTATTTTTTTGCCAAAAGGTACATAAAGTACGGTGCACCAATGATGGTTACGATGATTCCAGCAGGGATGCCGCTTGGATCTAAGATGACTCTTCCTATCGTGTCTGCTGCAAGCAAAAGAATAGCTCCTATTAACGCTGCAACAGGAAGGAACGCTTGATGACGCGGACCAACGAGTGATCTGGCGATATGAGGAGACATGAGTCCTACAAAAGCAATTCCGCCACTAACCGCTACTGATGCTGAAGCAAGCGCTACCGCAACCATGATCAGAAGAATTCTTTCTCTTCCTACATTCACGCCAACACCAACTGAAACATTCTCATGCAGGTTCAATGTGTTTAGCACATTGGACTTAAACATCGTATATGGAACGAGCAACAGTATCCATGGCAGCAACGACAGAACAAATATCCAATCATCACCCCATATTCTACCCGCCATCCAGTTCGCCATGAATGAGTAGTCTTCCATATCTAATCGTGTTGATAACGTTAATGTTGCCCCATATAGCGCTGCAGCCAATCCAACACCGACTAAAACTAGCCTCGTTGGTTCAACACCTTCGCCTTTTTTATAAGACATCACATAAATGACAGCAGCTGTTGCCAATCCGCCTGCTAAAGCAAATAGCGGCAACACGTATAGAAAACTCGATGATTCTACCGTAAAAAACATGATGTACACCACAACCATCAGACCAGAACCAGCATTAATTCCTAAAATACCAGGATCTGAAAGCGGGTTCTTCGTAATACTTTGCAGGATAGCACCAGACACTGCGAGCCCCATCCCCGCAAGGATTGCAACAAATATGCGTGGTAACCTAAACTCAAAAAGAATTAGATTCTCTCTCGGTGTTCCTTGTCCAATAATCGTTCGGAATAGTTCTGAAGGAGTTAATGAAGCAAAACCAGTTGCCACACTTACAATAAAAATGGCTATCAACAAAGAAATCGCTGCAAACGTTGCTACTCTTACTCTCTTAATCTGACGCGCATTCATCATGACAGTTTTCTCCCTCCCTTTCTTGCAAGGTAAAGGAAGAAAGGAACACCGATCATGGCAACTACTGCACCAACTGGTGTTTCATATGGAGCGTTTACCGTTCTAGCAAATGTATCCGCTAAAACCATCAGCACACTTCCAAAGATCGCAGAACAAGGAATGATCCAGCGATAATCGGTTCCCACTAAAAATCGCACAATATGAGGGACCATCAGACCGACAAAGGCGATGGCACCAACAAGGGAAACTGCCGCGCCGGCTAGGATTAATACGACAGTCATCAGAATACATTTTGTTAATAAAGTCCGCTGACCTAAACCTTTTGCCACTTCTTCACCAAAGCTCAGAATCGTTAGCTGCCTTGAGAACATAACAGCAACCGCAATCCCAACAATGACAACAGGTACAATGATTTTTAACTGTTCCCAGTTGGTTCCGGATACCCCGCCGGCTGTCCAAAAAGCAAGGTCTTGAGAAAGCTTAAAGTATAAAGCAATCCCTTCTCCCAACGAAGAAAGCAGTGCAGAAACGGCGGCACCAGCAAGCGTAATTCGAATCGGCGTTAATCCACCTCGGCTCATTGAACCTAATCCAAATACCATCGCTGCACCAATTCCTGCACCTATAAAGGAAATAACCATGACCGTAAGATAGTTTGCTCCTGTGTTAAAAGCAAATACACATGCAAGTGCTAAACTTGCACCCGCGTTCAAACCAAGCAAACCAGGATCTGCTAACGGATTTCGGGTCATCCCTTGCATAATTGCCCCACTTACTGCAAACCCAGCACCAACAATTGCTGCACCAAGCTCCCTTGGTAATCGGAGACTTACAATGATACGGTCAGCTTCCCTCGTAGGATCATAGTTTAGGATAGAATTCCAAACCGTAAGAAAGTTGATCTTGGCTGCGCCAACTGATATCGCAAGCCCAATACTTAACAAGAGTAGAGCGAACCCCATCAAAAGAATCGCTGAACCCACTGCTGGTCTCGAATACACTTTATTATCTTTTATGAGCTTGATTTTTGTTTTGAACATGGCGTTTTCCCTTTTTTAAAAGCTTTTTATTTCTTTTTCGTTAACTCTTCAACAATAATGTCTAATTCTTTTTCTAGAGAAATTGGATCATTAAAATAAAAAGATTCTGAATCAAACTTAATTGCGTTACCATTCTTAACTGCCGGTAGCTCTTTCCACACATCTGACTCCATGAATGAATTGTCTGGATTACCAGCACCTGATCCAACAAAAATATAGTCTCCAGCGTAAGTAGGGATTACTTCTGTAGAAATAGCTTTCCATCCTGGACCGAAAACATCTTCTTCTAATTTTTTAGGAGCTTTAAGTTCAAGAGCTTGATAGATAACTTCTGTTCCACGACCCCAGTTCTTACCGTAAACATACATATCTTTACCGTATGCTTCCATAACCATGAACGTCTTGTCTTCACCGATTGCTGACTTTACTTTTTCACGAGCGTCAGCTGCTTTCTTCTTCCACTCTTCAACCCAAGTCTTTGCTTCTTTTTCTTTATTAACCATTTTACCGATTTCAACATGCTGTTCCATGTAATCATACTTGTCATATGTCATTGTTACGGTTGGAGCAATTTCTTCGTATTTCTTGATGTTTTTATCATCAGAATACGTGATGATCAAGTCAGGATCTAATTCTAATAATTTTTCATAAGAATCAGCTGTAACCACTTCAGCTTTGTCTAGTTTGTTACCGAAGAATTTATTTTGTTTTGGATATTCATTAACAGCAACCGGAGTAATGCCTAAATCTAGCAAATTACCAGCATATGTAGCAGCCAGCATTGCAACACGTTTCGGTTCAGCTGGCACTTCTATTTCTTTACCTTTCTCGTCTTTATAGATTCTTGTTTCATTCTTTGGAGAATCCTTCTCCCCTGAACTTGCACCTTCTTCTGATTTATTACCGCATGCTGCTAGTACAAACACCAAAAGTAATGTCATAAAGCTAACGAGTAATTGTTTTGTTGTTCTTTTCATTTTGTTATCCCCCTATATTTGTTAAATAAAAATCATTCTCAATTAACTGTAAAAAAGAAAGGCGAATACTTACGCCAAGTTTTCAACCAATTTAACATTCTTGATGAGATCATACGTTAAACATACAGGCTTTCTCGTTCTTGGATCTAAGCCAATTTCAGCATCAATGTTAAAGACATTTCGCAGGACCGTACGGGTCATTACCTCTTCAGCCGTATCTTCTTTTAAGATGGATCCGTCTTTCATTGCGACCATATGGTGAGCAAAACGAGCTGCATGGTTCAAATCATGAATAACCATTACGATGGTTCTATTCTCATCTCGATTCAACTGGTGCAACAACTCAAGAACTTCTAGCTGATGAGATAGATCCAAATATGTAGTCGGTTCATCAAGTAAGATAATATCCGTTTCTTGAGCTAATGCCATCGCAATCCATACACGTTGGCGCTGACCACCTGAAAGAGCATCTACTGCGCGCTCTTTGAATTCTAAAACTCCTGTAACTTCTAAAGCCCAGTCAATGACTTCAAAATCACGTTTGGAAAGCTTGCCAAAACCTTTTTGATAAGGAAACCTTCCGTAAGAAACAAGTTCTCCAACCGTAAGCCCTTCTGGAGAATCAGGTGACTGTGGCAATATGGCCATCTTTTGCGCGATTTTTTTCGTAGATTCTTTGCTAACGGCTTTACCATCCAGATAAACAACACCTGATTTTGGGTTAAGTATACGCGACAACGTTTTCAAAACCGTCGATTTTCCGCAGCCATTCGGTCCGATGATTGTCGTTATCTTCCCGTCTGGAATGGAAATGTTAAGATCTTTTACTATGTCTCGTTCACCATATGATATTTGTAAATGTTCAGCATATAGTCTAGACACTTGTTTCGCCCTCCTTTAAACAGTTGTTTAATAATTTATTTAAAGCGTATCATTTAATTGAAAATGATTATCAATATCGTTTCTCATTTTATTGGATATTTCTAAAGGTGTCAACGGAATATTTAAACTTGTCACAAAAAAATCAGCCTTTTACTAAAGGCTGATCTTAATTAATATTTAAAACATCCCCAATGCCTTTTTAGTCGCTGGTCCTACAATTCCATCTACTGTTAGCTTCTTAGCTTTCTGAAACTGACGCACAGCCGCATCTGTATTTGCTCCAAATACGCCGTCAATTCCTTTTGTATTGTATCCTAAGCTAGTAAGTCTGCGTTGAAGCTCCATAACTTCTGCGCCACGGCTACCCTTTTTCAAATTTACCACTGAAACAACAGGTACAGTTGAACCGTTCGTAATTTTGTATCCATTTGCTGCAGCCAGCGCAGGAAATGTTTTGCCTGAAGTCGTAATGACCACTGGTGTATTTACGGTTATTCTGGCATACAGCCATTGAACCTCATTATTGTACATGCGAATACAGCCTGCGCTTACATATTTACCAATCGAATTCGCGTTGTTGTTCCCATGGATCGCATAAGTTGTTCCCCAAGTTCCTCTAGCGTTTAATCCGAGCCATCTATTGCCTAACGGATTTCGAGGATCTCCCCCTGGGATGTTACCTGTATAATAAGGCCGGTTTGTGATTTTGTTTACGATTTTGAACTTTCCTTCTGGTGTATAAGATGGCAGTTTACCTGTTGCTACTTTAAATACCTTTGATAATTTATTATTCTCGAAATACGCTAGCTGGTTTGTCGATTTGTTTATGATAATTAAAGATGACGCTGCTGCTTTTGCTGGTTGCACTAGTAAGAACATAAAACAAAACATGAGTAATCCAATCCATATCTTTTTCGTTTTCATTCTTTCTCTCCTGTTCTTTAGTGAAATAACAAATCCTCATATTCTATGCAAGGGAACAGGAGTTGCATTACAACTTTGTTAAAAAATTTAATCAAAAAATCATGGATCTTTAGCTTGTATCACGAATAGAATAGTAGGTTATATTTAATTTATACATAGAAGAAAGAAGCTGAAATTATGCGCAACCTTAATAACGTCTATATACGCAAAGCCACGAGTGATGATGCTCAAAACATGATTGACTTTTATAACGTGGTTGGCGGTGAAAGTGATTATCTATCCTTTGGAGCAAATGAATTTAAACGAGAGCTTAAAGATTATAAAGACTACATCACAGCCACTTCACAGGAACCGAATTCTATCATGCTGCTTGCTACGATCGATTCTAAAATTATTGGCATTGCAACCATTAACTCCTCACAAAAAGAACGAACCAAACATGTAGGAACACTTGGTATTGTAGTTTCAAAAAAATACACAGGCATGGGATTGGGAACAGCTTTAATGAATGAGTTTGTGATGTGGGCAAGACAAAATGGAATTACAAAGAAAATTAGTCTCGTAACGAATGAAAATAATACGAAGGCGATTGATCTTTATAAGAAGCTGGGTTTTGAGAAGGAAGGTTTGTTGAAGAAGGATAATTTTATTAGAGGAACATATCATAACACCGTTGTGATGGGCTTATTTTTATAAATTATTATCTTACGCTGGGTCATTGTGTAGAAGCAGATGGAATTGACACTGACTGTTTCAACTTTTCAATGTTTTCTGAATTTGTTGTTGACTTTCTTCTTTTAGGGTGATAAATTTACAATTAATATTAAAATCAATGACGAGAAAGAGTAAGATTTGATCACTGTTCCCCAGAGAATCGGCGCTTGGTGAAAGCCGATGTTCAGTTCTTATCCGAAAATCATCTCTGAGATGCAAAGCTGACATGTAAGCTTTGACGGGCCGTCCGCCGTTACAAGGGAACACGTATGTTTGTACGTTGACTGAGTGCCGTAAGCTTTTCATGAGCTGCGGAATTAGGGTGGTAACGCGAGCGATAACTCGTCCCTTCTATAGGGGCGGGTTTTTTTATGTTTTAAAACAATAAAAGGAGAGATTACTTATGAGAAAGATGGACACCGTTTTTATTGGACTTATGTTATTTTCAATGTTTTTTGGAGCAGGAAATCTCATCTTCCCTCCATTTTTGGGAGCTGAGGCAGGATCCTCATACTGGCTTGCGATGGCAGGCTTTATTCTGACAGGAGTCGGACTTCCTTTTGCCGTATTATTTGCCGTTTCCCTTGTAAAAGGAGGCGTTCAAACGATAGGCAATCGCGTACATCCCGTTTTCAGCACCGTCTTTATGGTAGTCATCTACTTAAGTATCGGGCCATTCCTAGCCATTCCGAGAAATGCAAACGTTGCTTATGAAATGGGGCTTAAACCGTTCTTGAGCAATAATTCGAATGCAGCACTTATTCTTTTATTATTCACGGTTACTTTTTTCGCACTGGTTTATGCAGTCAGCCTTAATCCATCAAAAATGGAGAAATATATGGGACGCTGGATTACACCAACTCTTCTCTTATCGATGGTTGTTCTTTGTACGGTAGGGTTTTTTAAACTTGATGCTCCACTTCAATCACCATCTGCTAACTATCAATCCGGAGCTTTTTCAAAAGGTTTCATTGAAGGGTACAACACAATGGATGCTCTTGCTGCTCTCGCTTTTGGTATTGTTATACTTACGGCGATTCAGCAAAGAGGCGTTCAGGATCGAAAGCAATTAACCAACTACACACTAAAAGCAGGTTTGATTGCGGGTACGTTGCTAACACTTGTTTATGTCAGCTTAGGATTAATCGGCGGAAAGATGGCTGCAGCCGGTACTTTTGAAAATGGTACGGACATTCTTTCTGCAGCTTCCACTCTTTTACTAGGTAAAAGCGGAACAGCTCTGCTTGGCTTTATTTTTACATTAGCTTGCTTTACTACAGTTGTTGGTTTAACGACAGCATGCGGTCAGTACTTTTCAAAATTAATTCCAAGTGTCAGCTACAAAACGGTAGTCTTACTCGTTACACTAGTAAGTTTTACTCTATCAAATCTAGGACTGAACCAAATTCTTAAAGTGTCGGTACCGTTTTTGGTCACAGCCTATCCATTAACGATCGTATTAATTGCACTTACGTTTTTTAATCGTTTCTTTAAAAATCCAAAAAAAGTGTACGGCAGTGCGGTTCTATTTACAGGAGTATTCGCCTTGATGGACGGTTTGGCTGCATTCGGAGTAGATCTAGGTCCAGTACAAGTGATGAAAGACATCCTCCCTCTATCTTCTATGGGGTTACAGTGGATTCTTCCAGCTTTAGTTGGTACGGCAGTCGGAATGGCTTTAAGCAGCTTAAGCCGTACACATTCAGCATTAGATGAGGTTGAAGTGAAGGCTTCATAAATTTTCACAGCATAACAAAACGAAGGAGCTAATCCGCATAAAATGGAATTAGCTCCTTCTTTAATTATTCACCTTTAATTTCTAGCAGCTTCTGTCTTAACCCAATCTCCATCGTTGCCAGCTCTTCTTCAGCAAGACGTCTCTTCATACGCCCTTCTTCTTGTATACGAAGGGTTTCCTCGAGTGTTGAAAGAAGATTTTCTTGCGTCTTCTTCAGCGTCTCAATATCAATTAAGCCTCGTTCGTTTTCTTTAGCGGTTTCAATCGTATTCGTTTTTAGCATCTCTGCATTTTTTAGTAAAAGCTCGTTCGTCGTTTTGGATACCTGTTTTTGAGCCTCTACAGCATTTCGCTGTCTGATCAACGTCAGAGCAATGGCTACTTGGTTTTTCCATAGCGGAATCGCCGTCATGATTGATGACTGTATTTTTTCAACAAGTGCTTGATTCGTGTTTTGAATGAGTCGAATCTGCGGTGCACTCTGAATCGTGATTTCACGGCTTAGTTTCAAGTCATGAACTCGCTTATCTAAGCGGTCAGCAAACTGTACCATATCGTTAACTTCCTGAAACTTCATTTGATCGTTCGTCTGTTCTGCTACTTTTCTCATCTCAGGAATCGTAACTTGATTAAGCTCATCTAACTTTAATTCCCCAGCTGCGATGTAGACATTCAGTGCCTGGAAGTACTCTTTATTATTATCGTACAGCTTTTCAAGCATGACGATATCAGACATGAGCACATTTTTGCTTCCGTCCAGCTTAACAGAAATGCGGTCAATCTGAGCGCCTGTTTTTTGATACTTCGAAAGAACTTCTTGAACAGAGCCTGAAAGCTTTCCGAACATGCGTCCGATTAACGTTGGTTTGTTTGACTTTAGTTCTTCAGGATTAACATCTTGAAGCTTTCTCATCAAATCTCCAATGATTTCACCGATCTGTCCTGTATCTTTCTTTTTCACGTGCTCGAGCATCGTATTTGAAAAGGAATGCAGCTTTGCCTGAGCCGGTGCACCATACGTAATCATCGTCTGGTGATTAGTAGGGTCAATCTGTTTTGCTAACTGATAAGCTTTTTCCTTGTTTTCTTCTGGTAGCACATCTATTAACCGAACCTGCTTATTCTCACTCGCTGGAACTGCAGATTCTTGCTTATCACCAAAAGGATTTGCCAGCAAGTCATCCATTAGATTTGCTGGTTCATCTGTATTATAAATGCGCGGTGCATTATTTTCTTTCATTTATATCTCCTGCCTTTTTTATGGATTGTGAATCTTTCAGAGACTTAATGGAGTACTTCGCCACATCGATTTCATAATGCAGGTCATCTATATCATTTGACAAAACCTGGTATAAATCCTTTTCGATATACTCTTTCAGTTCGTCGAGCGTTCTTTTTGTCTCCACTAACGATTGGGTTAACTCCTTCGTCTTTCGCGGCTGTGATGATAAAAACATATACTTTTCAGTGAGTTCAACCGCTGAATCCAAATGTGAAAAATAAAACTGTTCCGCTAAATAAAAACGTCGTGGTTCTTTCTGAGTTAAGCTTTGTATCTTCCTTACTACACGAACAAGATCGGCTCTTTGTTTTAATGTGGGAAGGTCTCGGACAGAAAGCAATGCTTTTTGCAGCCGATAGATCTTAGGCTTCGCTTCGTCTAAATTTTTTCTGATGTATTTATATTCTCTTCTCGATAATTGATGTTCACTGAGGAATCGCTGCTTTTGAAGAAGTCCCGTTGCTGTGTATGCGGCAGCGCCACCGGCTACTGCAATTCCTGACGACATGAGGTAAGTCTGGTCATATCCGATAATACTAGCCAGCCATACTCCTGCTGAAGCTGGAATGGCAACAAACATGCGGATAAAAAAGGCTAAAAATCCGTTCATTGTAATCGACTCCTGACATAAACTCTTTTTTATTCATACGTTCGTACAAGTTTGAGAGTTTCGTTTTAAATAAAAATTGTTCATATATAATATGTTTCTATTATTACCTTATCGAAACCTTCCTAAAATCACCATGGCTTCGAGAAGTAATGTGTTCTAGGACTTGAGGCGTATTTTTTTAAAAAGCTGTTTTCGTATGCACTTGTTAGTAGTTGATTTCCGTTCCAGATGCTCGCTTTCCGCGGGGCAGGCGGTGAGCCACATTCGTACGTTTAACGTATAAGTGTCTCACCTGACCGCTTGTCCCGCATGAGTCTCGCATCATCCACTACAATCAACTTGCAGTGAAGGAAAAAATTTCATAACCTACAACCTTTTAGAAAAGTATCATTTATAAAAAAACTCACCTTCTAAAATTGATGGTGAGTTTTGATTTTTATGTGATTGAATTAGTACTCAATTGGCCTTTCTCCAAAAGCTTCCCATAAAAGGGGAAACTTTTTTCTTAGTCCTTCTTCATCATCTTCATCCCAATCAAATTCAATTTCTGGTGGTTCGCTTTGATTTTCGTTGGTTAACTTGTCATATAAGTCTTGGTACTCTTCAAAATCTTGGCCAGTTTTTTCTTCATATGCTTCACACGCAACAGACAATAGCTCTTCAAGCTGCGGTATTTCTTCTTGCTCTTCTATTAGTTTTAAATAAGGCAGCAGTGACTCAGGATTCTTTATAGCAGCCTCGTAAGCTTCTTTTCCGAGGTATAGCAGAAAAGCTCTAAAATAATCAAAACAATCATCAGAACATCCTCCCATTATGATGTATGCTGCAGCCCATAAATCAGATGTGTATGACTTTGTATAGTATGTATTCAATATAACATCAAACATGATGATGTCTTTTACAGGTCTTTTTGAGAGCTGATACATCAGCCATTCCATTTGCTCATCGGAATCATCGCCTTTTTCTTTACATTTATCGATCAGCTCCCAAAACAGAGTTTCTGTCATGGTTGAATCTTTTAATACTGAATCGCTTGATTCTGCGTGGACGTACCCTTTCTTTATCTTAGATCGGATAAGTTTATCAGCTTCTTTACGGCATTTCTCTTCGGAGTCGAATGTTTTTGTTTTTATGGCTCCAATAGTCCCCACTTTTCCGTAGGTAACGACATAAGAGTTTCCTGTCTGGTTTATTTTCCAAAACTTATTAGAAGAACCATCCTTATAAATAAGTAAAGTTTCCATAAAAAATAACCCCTCATCTTCCATAACGATATAAATATCATGCTTTATATTTCTATTGTTTCACAAAACAAAGACGCTGAATATGTATACATCACATAAACAGCGCCTTTAACTTAAACTCACTTTATTCACTTAAACGTTCTTTCCTTTCTTCCTAATACACAAATGCTAGTTATTTGTCCCATAACTAGACTTCAATTAATTGTTCGTTCAATCAATTGCCTTGCATTAGATCTTATTTTTCCTTTTTACTTTTTCCTTTACCTCGGTAATTTCCCACATGCCCACATGCTGCGAAAATAGTTTTCACCGGCTATTTCCATCTGCAACACGATCTTAGCATGCTTCGCTCACATACGTCATTGGAATCAACCTCTTTCGTAATGTGTATTTGCGCGTTCCCACATATCCACACATCTCGAAATCAGTTTTCACAGGCTGATTTCTATCTGGATGTGATTTGATATGCTTCGCTAACTTATTTCATTGGAATCACGCCTTCCTTTTGTAAAGGTGGTGTTTCTTTGTTAATTACATATTAACTCATTCTAAATTTTATTTAAATATTCAGAATAATCAATTTTATGTGATTTACGGTGAATTTATTACTCTTTTGCTAATCATACTCCTTCATTCGTAAAATTTCTTTTTATTTCATCATATTTCAACAATTTAAATAATAAATGTGTTTTTTTAGGCTATCACCTATTCTTTCCTCCTTACATAACATGCTTGTAGAAACACAACTACACATAAGAGGAGTGTTTTGAACATTGACTGGAAAAATTCTAAACTATTATGCTGGCGGCAATACGGCAAGAGGTTTTCACAACTTATTTTCATCCAATCTTAGTGGTCTTGATCGTCTTTTTATCCTTAAAGGCGGCCCCGGTACAGGCAAATCTACGTTAATGAAATCGATCGGCAAAAGGTGGAACGAAGAGGGCTATGATGTAGAATACATTCATTGCGCTTCTGACAACGGGTCAATTGACGGAGTTATCCTTCGGGAACTAAGTATTGGAATCGTTGACGGCACGGCGCCTCACGTTATTGAACCTAAAGCTCCAGGCGCAATTGAAGAATACGTAAACTTAGGGGAAGCTTGGGATTCAAAAAAGCTTGCAAAGAGTAAAAAAGAAATTCTTCAGCTATCAGAGTCAATCTCTGCTGATTTCCTAAAAGCGTATGAAACTTTTCATGAAGCACTCCTCATTCATGATGAATGGGAAGAAATTTATATTATGAACATGGATTATAACAAAGCAAATAAACTTACCGATGAATTAATGCATAAGTTTTTTTCTAAAAAAGTTAATAAACAAGCAAACGTATATCACCGTTTCTTAGGAGCCGCTACTCCTAAGGGAGCTGTAGACTTTGTTCCAAACCTGACAGAGGGATTGAATAAACGGTACCTTATAAAGGGCCGGCCAGGATCAGGTAAATCCACGCTATTAAAGAAATTAGCAGCCAATGCTGAAGCTTCGGGATATGATGTGGAGATTTATCATTGCGGATTCGATCCTAATAGTCTCGATATGATTATAGTAAGAGAGCTAGGATTTGCGATTTTTGACAGCACTGCTCCTCACGAGTATTTCCCTGAACGCAAAGGAGATACAATTGTTGATATGTATGCAAAGACCATTAAACCTGGTACTGATGAAAAATATTTTGATAGCCTTAAAGAAATCAGCGGCCGCTATACACAGAAAATGAAGGAAGCCATAAGCTTTTTAGCAGATGCAAAAAATAAGCATGATGATCTCGAGAAGATTTATGTTGCAGCTATGGATTTTACAAAATTAGATGCTATTCAAAGCAGGCTTGACCAAGAAATTGATCGACTAGCCACTGCAAGGCAAAAATGACATTTGATTCAGTCACCATTTTTGTTGGTGGCTGTTTTTTTGTTATGATGATTAAAACTAATTTACATATGGAGGACTGGCTATGAACATAGAGGCAACACAGGAAATTCGAAATTTGTATCAACAGTTTTTGAACGCTTGGAATGAGCGAAACGCACGTGGTATGGCTGATCATTTTACAGAAGACGGTGAGATGATCGGTTATGATGGAAGCCAGGCGTTCGGTCCTGATGAAGTATATTCACATTTGGAGCCGATTTTCAGCAGCTTCCCTACCCCTCCTTATTATGCAAAAGTGAAGAACGTTTCCTTTTTAAGCGAAGATGCGGTCATCCTTAGGGCAATTGCAGGAATGATTCCTATGGGAAAAACCGAGCTTTCTCCAGAGCTGAATACACATCATACCGTTGTTGCAGTTAAAAAAGAAACAGGCTGGTTCATTAAGCTATTCCAAAACACACCTGCACAATTTCATGGACGGCCTGAGCTTGTGGAGAAGTTTACTGATGAACTAAAAAAATTGCTTCCAAAATAAGAAAACAAAACCCGCTAACTTATCAGCGGGTTTTGTAATATCATCTATTTTCTTAATATATCCCGAAGTCCTAAATAGATTAAAACAAATCCAAAAACAAGAACAGTTAGAATAGCAATAATTTTAATTGCTGGACCGAACGCAGCTAAAAATGTACCGCCTAGTGGAAGTGCAAGCAGAAAATACCCAGCTAATAAAGCCCCAATGAGTGTTAATACGTTTGTATTAGACATATTGCGCCTCCTTATAACAGATTTTTCTTCTCGTTATAAGGTATGCTCAGGTGCCGCGAGTGGTTAACTCTTGTTTTATTAACTAATTTGTCCAATCTAAGAATTAATTTGTCCACTCTTAAATTTTCAGTAGTTCCGTATAATCCTTCTTAGGCACAATGCCTTCTTCACTTGCACGGTTCAGGAGTGTCGTGATCGCCTCGAAGCCTTTATCCCCAAGGTCAGCGGTAAAATCATTCACATACAGATCGATGTGGGATTTCGCTACGTCTTCTGAAAGCTCACTGGCGTGCTGCATCACGTAGGCTTTTGATGCCTCAGGATTTTGCCACGCGTACTCTACCGATTTGCGAATCCACTCACTAATAGACTCTAAATCTAGCGAACGGCGTGCGATAATGGCTCCTAATGGAATTGGCAGACCTGTATCTTCTTCCCACCAGCTTCCCATATCAGCTAACAGGTTCAGCCCGTAATTTTGGTACGTAAAGCGTGCTTCATGGATCACAAGACCTGCGTCGATGCGTCCTTCTTTTACAGCGGGCATGATCTCATTAAAAGGCATTACGATAATCTCGCCTACTCCACCTGGAACATTTTGAGCCGCCCATAAACGGAACAGCATATACGCTGTTGAACGTTCACTCGGAACAGCCACTTTTGCTCCTGATAGCATGTCAGGGGTAACATCACCTGGCTCATTAACAAGAACCAATGGACCACAGCCTCGTCCAAGGGCACCGCCACATGGTATTAAAGCATATTTGTCCAACACATATGGAAGCGCGGCATAAGAGATTTTCAATATATCAAGTTCGTCTGATTCAGCAGCTAACTCGTTCGTAATATTAATGTCTGCATATGTAACATCAAATTCAGGAGCCCCAGGAATGAGGCCATGAACCAATGCATGAAAAACAAACGTGTCGTTCGGACAAGGTGAAAAAGCAATACTCATTTTACTCATAACAAAACCTCCGCGATAACTTTACTGACTCTCTCTAGTGTATCGAACGCTTCCTTCATACGCCAAGCAGAACGATCTCGCGGACCGATTGGATTTGATATGGAACGAATCTCAAGTACAGGTTTTCCAAATTCCTGTGCGGCTAATGCGACTCCGTATCCTTCCATCGCTTCTGCCACTGCATTCGGTTCACGTCTAAGGAGCTCTGCAGTTGTATCGGAAGTACCTGTCACCGTAGACAACGTAAGAACATTGCCAAGTTGAACAGCTGCTCCTGAAAGCTTTAATGACGTTAATAAAAGCATCACCATTTCACTGTCTGCTTTAATACGAGTTGAAGCACCAAAACCGAGTTCGTCTAAAGTGATGAATCCATCAGGAGATTCGGCTCCAAGATCAGCGGATACGATCTCATCAGCAATTACGAGTGAACCGACTTCCGCTTTACCACGAAATCCTCCAGCAATTCCCATATTAATTACTAAGTCATAGTCATTCGTCAGCAATGCTTTCGTTGTCTGAATGCCAGCTGAGATCGGTCCGACACCAGCTAAGACTACATCAATTCTCGCATCTGTCCCCAACCCTCTTAAAATAGCGTCCCTCTCTGCTGATACGGAAGTCATAATGAGTATACGGCGATCGTTATTCATCGATATCGAGATCCCCTTTCGCCTGTTAACTTAATTTTTGTATGAACACAACTTTTAAGTAGTTTCCTTCTTTGAACTCTTTATGCGTTTTAAAGTCTTGCGGAAGCTTGAATTCTTCTAAAATTTTATAATTACCCTCTGTTTGCTTAAAAGCTGCAGAGATCATTTCTTTAAATCTTTTCATACCAAACGTTGCACAGTTAGAAGACGCAACAATTACACCGTTATCCTCTGTAATCTGAATCGCTTGCGCCAACAGCTCTGGATAATCCTTTCCTGCACTGAACGTATGTTTCTTAGAACGGGCAAAGCTAGGGGGATCAAGGATAACAAGATCAAAAGATAACTGCTTTCGAACTGCATATTTAAAATAGTTAAACACGTCTTCTACAATAATATCGTGATCCTCATAATTCAGACCATTTACGCTGAATTGTTCCTGCGTTTTGCTGCGGCTCCTGTTGGCCAGATCTACGCTTGTCGTTTTAACAGCACCTCCGAGTGCAGCAGCAACAGAAAAAGCACCCGTATAAGAGAATGTATTTAAAACCGTTTTTCCTTTTGCGTACTGATCACGTATCGTCTTTCGCACATCACGCTGATCCAGGAAAACGCCAACCATTGCACCTTCATTTAGGTAAACCGCAAAGTGGATGTTATTTTCACGTACGATTAACGGGCTTGGTGCGCGTTCACCTTCAACAAAATCGTCATCCTCAATATATTTTCCTTTTACCGCAAAACGTTTCTTCTCGTAAATGCCCTTTACTTTTACATGTTCTTTAAGAGAGGCAACGACTTCATCTTTAAATGTATAGATGCCTTCACTGTACCAAGTTAGAACATAGAATCCGTTGTAGTGATCGATCGTCAGTCCGCCGATTCCGTCTCCCTCACCGTTAAATACACGAAAAGCAGTCGTTTCATAATTGTTGAAAAGGTCTTGTCGGTTATCTATTGCTTTTTTCAGCTTCTTTTCAAAAAAGCTCTGATCAATCAGTTCTTGTGAGTTTTGTGTGAGAACCCACCCTCGGCCTTTATTTTGCTTGCCGTAATATCCTTTTCCAAGGAAGGCATTCTTTTCATCAAAAAGTTCTATAATTGTTCCTTCTTCTTTTACGCTGCTAATATTTTGTACAGCATCCTCTGTAATCAGTGGATAGCCAGTTTTAAGACCCTTTACATAGGAAGGTTTTACTTTTAATCGGACGTTCTTCTTCATCATGTCACCCGTTTCTTCATTTCGTTTTGCAGCAAGTACACTTTAATCATAAAGTAACTTACCTCTTCAGGAAGTAATTCTTTTATTGGCTTTAGCTTTTCTCCGCCAGCTTGCTCCACGGCTTGTTCAATTTCTGAGACATATTCATCTGGAATCAAATGTTCCATATGAACGTCCATCCCTTCTTGCATGCATTGCACTAAGTGATTTTCTACCGTACTCACAGCTAATTTACGATGGTCCGCAATTTCCTCTACTGACATTTCATCTTTATAAAAGGTGTATGTTTCTAGATGAGAGTCTGTAGTTGCCTTTTTGGCAGGTAGCGTCGCAACAGTGCTTTTATCCGCACTTTCTCTTCGATCTGGATTCTCAGCCAAATATTCAGAGATCTTAGTGATAAACCGTTCGCCATATTTCTCTAACTTACTTTGGCCAACACCTGTTACATTTAAAAACTCCGCTCTCGATTCAGGTAGTTTCACACACATATCTTTTAAAGCTGTATCCGCAAAAATAACGAACGGCGGAACATTCTCCTGTTCAGCAATCGCCTTACGAACGTTTCGCAGCTCTTCAAATAACGGATCATCCACAGCCACTTGTTTTGTTATGACCGCTTCTTTACGCATAATTTGTTCTTTGCCCATCAGTATTTCTTTTCCCTTTTCTTTTATGTAAAGAGTCGGGAATGTCCCATGTTCAACGGCAATGATCTCTTGTGAAATGAAAAACTCAATGAGATCCGTTACTTCTTTACTGCTTTTTTCTTTCATCATCCCGTAAGTCGGAAGCTTATGAAATTGAAAATCTAGCACTTTTTTATTTTTGGATCCCGTTAAAACCTGCGCAATCAATGTTTTGCCGAATCTCTTTTGCCCCATCCTTACGATGCATGACAGCACGATCTGAGCTTCTCGCGTCACATCAATACTCTCACGCGCATCCGTACAGTTGCCGCAGCGGCCGCACGCTGGTATTTCTTCATCACTAAAATATCGGACGATAGACTGCTGCAAACAGTTTTCCGTATGGCAGTAATCAACCATAAGCTGAAGCTTTTCGAGCTCTTGTGCCATTCGATCTTGTTCACTGGATTGATCGATCAGGAAACGCTGCACTTGAACATCTTGGGAAGAATACAGCAGAATGCACTCACTCGGTAATCCATCACGCCCGGCACGGCCTGCTTCTTGATAATAGCTTTCCATATTTTTCGGAAGCTGAAAGTGAATCACATAGCGAATGTTCGATTTGTCGATTCCCATTCCAAACGCTGAGGTTGCCACCATAACAGACGATTCATCCTGGAGAAACTGCTCTTGCTGGCCCATCCGTTCTTGATCAATCATACCTGCATGATAGCGTGAAACGTTGATGCCACTCTTTTTCAGTTGTTCATAGAGCTGGTCTACTGTCTTTCGGGTTGCGGCGTAAATAATACCCGCTTCTTTTTCGTTCTTTTTAATAAATTCTTTTAAGTATGAAAGCCGGTCTTGTCCCTTAATAACAGAAAATGAAAGGTTTTCCCGTTCAAATCCGGTTAATACCGTTTTGCTTTCATCAATATCAAGCGACCAGCAAATATCCTGACGAACTCTAGGTGTTGCTGTAGCCGTTAATGCTAAGACGACTGGACGGTTCGGCAGATTTCCGATCATCCGCTGAATGCGCTGATAGCTTGGACGAAAATCATGTCCCCATTGCGAGATACAGTGAGCTTCATCTACTGCTATTAAAGGAATATCTAACTGTCTTAAGTGATTCATAAAGTCATAAGACTCTAGCCGTTCTGGCGCAATATACAAGAGCTTATATTCTCCGCGTTTCGCCTTCTCAATTGTGTCTCTCGTTTCTGCGGCTGTCAGCGAACTGTTGATAAAAGCTGCGGAAATATCTAACTGAAGCAATGTATCTACTTGATCTTTCATTAAAGAGATTAAGGGTGAGATTACAATAGTTGTTCCTTCGAAAACGAGTGCAGGAATTTGGTAGCAGATCGACTTTCCTCCACCTGTCGGCATGACACATAGGGTATCTTCACCTGAAAGAACCGATTGAATCGCTTGTTCCTGTCCTGTCCGAAAAGAAGAATAGCCGTAATGCAACTCTAACAATT
Source organism: Fictibacillus sp. b24 (assembly GCF_030348825.1). NCBI lineage: Bacteria > Bacillati > Bacillota > Bacilli > Caryophanales > Fictibacillaceae > Fictibacillus > Fictibacillus sp. b24. The sequence goes on from NZ_JAUCES010000005.1 coordinate 3,628,173, forward strand.
GTTTTGCTCTTTCTATTAAAACCTGTGTCAAAACGTTTGTGGCCTCCCTCAAGTTTCGTTATCTCTTGATTATAAAGGTACGCTCTCCACATAGCAAAGACACTTCTTACCGTTTTCTTATTTGAAAAAATAGACAGACTTATTCATGAAGTGTGATACATTAGGAAATGGAGAAAATAGAAAAGGAGTTTTTACATATGACAAATCTTGAAAACAACAATTTGCCGCCAAAAACATGTTCTATTGAAAGACTTGTAACGATGCCTGAGGATGTTGCAAAAGTAATCGAAGGCAAGAAGACTGCAACACGCCGTAACGGAAGATATGCAGATGTTGGTGAAATTATGGAATTACAAGGTCATAAGTTTGTAGTGAACAATGTGTACCGTCAATCACTTGGTGAATTAACAGATGAGCACGCCCAGCATGAAGGATTTGAATCGGTAGAAGAGTATAAAAATGCTATTCTTTCGTATCACCCAGGCATGCCTTGGCTGCCGCATATGCAAGTTTGGGTTCACGAATTCAGTCCTGTTAAAGGCTAATATTTAACGCAATGGATTTTTTGTATCGGGTTTTATTATATATCCATATTTTAAGCGTAATCATTTCAATCGGGCCGTTTTTTATCCTATTTCCATTGATAAAAAAACTGCGAACAGCTGCAGGTGATGAGATGAACGCTCACCTTGGCACATTTCGTTTTGTCGTTTGGCTCGCCAAACATGCGGGTCACGTTTTGGTTTTATCAGGCGCATTTCTCGTTCTATCGGGACCGTGGACGTGGGATACACCGTGGATTTTAATAACATTGATTATCCTCTTCTGCTCACTGTTCTTTTTGGCGCGTGCCTTTTCGCCTACGCTTCGTAAGTTTCATGATGACGGGATGGATAAGAATGAGCTGTCAGATAAGCTGCAGCGAGCCGTTTGGATATATATCGCATTATTGATGATCATGCTGTGGTTTATGGTTGTAAAGCCATATTTGTGGTGGTGAAATTGATTTTGGGGTAAGCTGGCCTTTTGATGGAGGGCCGGCTTTTTTCTTTGGATGCTTTCTCAAGCACTGTGGCTTGTAGAAGAATAAAACCCATCCGAAAAATTTTGTCGATGGTGGTTCGGAATTTGTGGATTGGAGTTAGAGGGGTATAGGAGCGATCGAGTTTGTCGATCTATGCCGACTCGCCGATATATACCTAAAACTCGCCGTATTATTGCCTAAACTCGCTGGATTAACATCGAAATTTGAGGAATTAATTCAAAAATCTCTCGTATTAACTGTCAGGATACCCCTCCCTGTATAAATTACAACACGTTTAACCTGCCGAAACTGCTCCATTTTGTCTTCATTTCACTCTGTAAACCCTTTCATTATCAAATAATATTAAATATTTTAAAAATTTATATAATTCCTCTTGTCCCCTCCATTCTAAGCTGTTATGATTGTGAACATTATATTTCTAAAAACACCACAGAGAAGGGACAAGTGCATCATGAAGAAATTATTAATGATTTTATTCATTACTGCTCCATTTATCGCGCAGCTGGTCGTTTTACCGTTCGCTAACCGAATTGATCCTATTGTTCTAGGACTTCCGTTTCTTCAGTTTTGGCTGTTTTTATGGATTGTTTTAACTCCTTTATGCACCTTTGGCATCTATCAACTACAGAAATCACAAGGAGGCTTGGACTAAATGCAGCAAGGTAATCTTACAGCACTGTCTATCACAATGTTTATCATCTTAACAGTCGTTCTGATCGGGTTTATTGCAGGCAGAGACAAAGCTACCCGCAGCTCTGTTGAGGAATGGTCTGTCGGAGGAAGACGTTTCGGCGGTTTACTTGTCTGGTTTCTTGTCGGGGCTGACCTTTACACAGCCTATACATTTCTAGGATTGACGAGTACTGCATATACGGCGGGAAGTCTCGCATTCTTTGCGATTCCCTATTCTGTTCTTGCTTACTTTATCTCGTATTTTTTCCTTCCGAAACTATGGAAAGTGGCGAATGAACATAAACTTACGACATTAGCAGATTATGCACGTGAGCGTTTTGATTCAAAGCTCCTTTCTTCTTTAATTGCCATTGTCGGCGTACTTATGCTTATTCCATATATCTGTCTGCAACTGAGCGGTATTCAAGATACGCTGCAAGTTGCTGGAACAGGTTTTATCAATGTAAAAGTGGTCGTGATCACTTCGTTCTTGCTCGTTGCTCTTTATACGTTCTTCAGCGGTATTAAAGGACCGACTTATACAGCAATCATTAAAGATGTTCTCGTTTGGGCGATCATGCTGTTTATGGTTGTATCATTACCAATCATGCACTTTGGCGGCTGGAACCCTATGGTTGATAAGATCGTCACTGAAGCTCCTCAGCTTTTAACGATTCCTACGGAAGGACCAAAAGGTATACCTTGGTTCATTACAGCGGCTTTCGTTTCATCACTCGCTCTCTTTATGTGGGCACATGCAGCTACAGGCGTATTTACAGCAAGAAGTGCTGATGCTATACGAAAAAATGCACTGTTTCTGCCTCTGTACAATATCGTTTTAATCCTTGTTGTTTTCCTTGGTTTTATCGCATTCCTAGTTTTGCCGGACGGTACAGATCCGCGCTTTGCATTGCTGGCACTTATTCAAACGTCTTACGGCGGTATCGGTCAAGGCTTAGCGTATTCGACGATCGCTCTTGCATCACTCATTCCATGTTCCATCATGGCAATCGGTGCATCTAACCTTTTTGCGAACAACATTTACCGTGATCTTATCAATCCGAAAGTAAAGGGTGCAAAATTGACGATGATAACACGCGGCATGGTTTTCGTTGTTATTGGACTCGCTTTATTATTTGGTCTTGTGTTTCCGCAGGCTCTCGTTTCCTTGCAGTTGCTTGGCGTATCCGGAATGGTACAGATCTTCCCTGCGATCGTGATCAGCTTGTTTTGGAAAAATCAATCAAGAGAAGCAACAATCATCGGTTTGCTTGTTGGACTAGCGGTTACGTTTACCGTCTATTCAACGGGAACTTCTCTAGGAATCTATGAAGGTTTCTGGGGATTAATGGCTAACTTTGCTGCTGTTGCAGTATTGAATCCGCTGTTTGTAAAAAAAGCGAAGTCATCCACAAACGCTGTTAAGAATTATCTTTTTGATGAGAAAGCGGAAAAAGTGGATAAAGTTGCGTAAAGACGCACAATAGCAAGAGGATGGCCCTTTGCGGTCATCCTCTTTCTTATTTTCAGCGTTACTTACCTTGATTTTCTTCTCTAAAGCTAAGTATCTTTTGATTAAATTTCATACCAAGTACTTTAAAGTAAATCGAAAACCCAAAGATCGCGCCAAGATAGATGACATGATACAGAATCAGCATGTTATAGAAAGTTGCTGATCCTACGCTAAACCAATGAAACATTTGTGACATGCCGAATAACACAAGGCCAAGCAATATATATTGAATAAATACTTTAGTAGCACCTGACAGCTTGATTGCACTTTTCTCATTCCAAAACAAATACTGAAACACCGTGACAAGAATGCTTAAGAAAAAGATTTGCACGATGAGTTCAAAAGGAATTTCCCTCACTCCCATTATGGAACCAAAAATTACATATATAATGATCCCTGCTGAGAAGAACAAACTCATCATCATTTTAAAATCGACCATAAACTCCATTACTTTTTTCCACATACTCAGCGCCTCCTAAAATCCTAATTTTTCTTTCAGCTTAGGTACATATTGTCTGGATACGATCATATTCTCTCCATTTTCAAGCATCACTTCTACCTTGCCCCCGAATCGAGGTGTAATGGTTTTGACTTTATCCAGGTTTATGATAGTCGATTTAGTAGCCCTAAAAAGATGACCATCACCGAACATTTCTTCTACATGATAAAGTCTCATCGAAACTTCATATACGCGCTCTTTCGTATAAGCAAAATTTTTCTTATCTACAGATTCAAAGTAATAGATATCATCTGGTGAAAGCAAATAGGTTTTTTCATTTATGGAACCCATTATTTTGCGTTCAAACGATCTAAGTGACGTTAAAATTTTGATTACTTCCTCGTTCATCTCTTTACATTTCAAGACAATTTCAAGCTCTTGTGCATCGTCATTTTCTATGATGGTAATCTTCATCCTCCACCCTCCCTCGGCTATTTTTTACCTTGTGGATTCAGTATATGTCAGCGAATTCCGCCAGTAAATCTCTTCCGAACTAAGCTGCGTTTTCTTATTACTAAGTTGCATGAATCGATTTTCAAGGCTGTTTCCGCAAATGAAAACAATCGAACAAACAACAAATGTTGGGCATTTGCATAGACTATGGCGACTTTATTTTTTGGAGGGTATACACATGAGCTATATGAATCCAGAACAGCAGCAACAGCAAGGCACCAGTCAGCAGCAGGCTCTGCAACTATCTCTTCAGCTTATTAAAGAGGCTGTTGCAGGAGAAAGAGAAGATCAGCTGTTTTATGAGTATTTAATTTCACAAGCACCGACAAATGAAGAGAAATTAATTATTGCATCTATACGTGATGATGAGAAAAGGCATAACAAGCTTTTCAAAATGATTTATAAAGATATCACAGGTCAAGAAGTGCCACCTGCCAATGGTGAAGAGTTTCAAAAGCCTAAATCGTATAAAGATGGACTTGTTAGAGCACTTTTTGGAGAACTTCGAGCTGTGGAAAAGTACCGTGTAATCAGGCAAGGACTTCCTAATCAATACTATCGAGACATTCTGTTCAACATTATTACAGACGAAATTAAGCACAGTGCTAAGTACAACTACTTATATACCTTTAACAGTCAGCCAGGTTCATCCCGTCTTCCTCAAACAGTTAGCGCACCGGCGCCTCAAACTCAGAGTGTCGCAGATAAATGGGTGACCTATATTGATCCTCTTGTAAAAAGAGCTTTAAAAGAAACGGAAGAAGGGATTAACCTTACTCACTTATATCAGGAGTTTATTTTATCTGGTGTCCTGGTTGGTCAAGGGTTCACACCAGAGCAAGCCATCGAGCAAGTTGAAGAGTGGGAGAAAACAGGAGAGTCTCAGCTGCTAAAAAAGAGCAAGATGATGGGAAACCAACAAAGATAAGGAGGGAGCGAAATGGATTCTGCACAAGCATTTACAAAGCCTTTTATTGGAGATCAATTTCCGGAGACGACAGTTCATACCACCCTTGGGGAACTTGTCCTCCCAACAAGCTATCAAGGTCATTGGTTTGTCCTCTTTAGCCATCCTGGTGACTTTACCCCTGTATGTACAACAGAGTTTGTTGCCTTCCAAAAACTTATGCCTGAATTTAATAAGCTCAACACATACTTAATCGGTTTATCTGTAGAGCAGGTGTACTCTCACCTTAAGTGGATCGAGTGGATTCAGCAAAATTTAAAAGTTGAGATCACCTTTCCTATTATCGCGGACAGTCTAGGCAAATTGGCGATGAGACTTGGGATGATTCATCCTACGATGGGCACAAGAACGGTTCGAAGTGTTTATATCGTGGACCCCACAGGAAAAATTAGAATGATTCTTACGTATCCCGAGAATGTCGGGCGTAACATTAATGAGATATTGCGAGCGGTTAAAGCTTTGCAAACTGCTGATGCCAATAAGGCTGCAACACCTGCAAACTGGCCAAAAAATGAACTTATCGGAGACCGCTTAATTGTACCACCGGCTAGTACCGTTCAAGAAGCCAAAAAGCGTGCCGATCAAGCGCAATCTGGAGAAATTCAGTGTTACGATTGGTGGCTATGTTCAAAACCATTATCTTAGAGATGGAAATGACTTATAAAGGTGAGGACTGAGCCTTTGTGGGTCATTTTTATTTTGTGAAGATTGATATTAACGTTAATATTTTTATGGATGTCTTTTATAGGCAAACCGTTCTCTTCAGCGTCTCTTCCAGCACAGGTACTTCATCCTTATACATCTGCCACCATTATTCTCCATTAAAAAAAGAGCCTAAACCCCAGAGATGGTACTACTGTTGGGTCAGACTCATTAACTTTAGGCCGTTTTAATTTTAAAAATGAAATAATAGTACTTATACAATACAATAAGAACCAAAATAACTCTTACCATGGTACTCTCAGCCATTATAAAGGCAATCGCAATCATGGAGTCTGCGAACAGGTTAATCATAATCTTTTTTCTGAGCGTCAAAGAGCGTTCCTTGATAAACTCTTCGAGGTGCTGTTTATATATAGTGGTGCCTTTAAACCACACTTCAAATCTCTTAGACCCCTTTACAAAGAAATACGATGCCAGAAGTAGAAATGGCGTTGTTGGAATCAATGGCAATACAATCCCTACCATTCCTAAACTAAGGAAAAAGAATCCCAATATCACAAATATAATATTCTTCACTTTCATTGGAATTCTCCCTCTCTTCAGGCGTTTCTTGTTAGGCGTTTGCGTTTTTATACAACAGACGCCGCTCCTTTCTTAATGGAGCACTGTCAAAAAAAGCAGCCTCTTCTTCTGTTTCTGGTATCACGCTTGGTACGGGCGATGGCTTTCCATCTTGATTGATTGCTACCATTGTTAAGATAGACGTTGTGTTTAACGTTCTGTTTCCCGTCTCTAAATTCTGGCACTCTACTTTTACGTAGACTTCCATTGAAGTTCTTCCCGTTGAGATCACAACTCCCTCTAAAATGAGGATGTCGCCGACTTTAGCTGACGATAAAAAGTTTACATTATCAATGGATGCTGTTACAACCACTTTCTTGCTATGCTTCATTGCTGTTATGGCTGCAATTTCATCAATGTATGATAAAACGGTACCGCCAAAGATCGTTCCCATGTGATTGGTATCAGGGGGTAAAACCAACTTTGTTTGAATTGTTCGTGAAACGTTTGCTGACAACTGCTGTTCCATACCATACCTCTTTTCTGGAGTTTGAACACTCCTAGTTTAGTAGAGGGAGTTGGTTTAAAAACAGATTAGACGCAAATAAAAATCCATCACAAAGGATGGATTAACACGCAGCATAATAAACAGACCACAAAACAAATCTATTAAAATACCCTACGTCTTATCTTCCCAACTCCCGAAGAAGATCAACGACATAATCACGGCAGGTCTCCTGACTCGTGCCTTATGCCTACTCTAAGCCCTTCCCATCGTTAAACAGTGGATTTGCTTATTTCGTCAGCACTTACAGTTGCGGGAACAGCTCTGGATTCTCACCAGATTCCCTATTAAGTCTGCAACAGACACCATGATTACTGGATCTTATTGAATTATAAATCTCCCTTATTGTATCATTAATCATTTTTACTTTTTACAAAACATTCTTATCTCCTTCATATTGCGTTTAAAAACCCCTGTTATTCTTATTTCAAAAGAATGGGGAGGTTTTCTGATTGATACGTCCAAATGCATTAATTCTAACCGCAAACTATGGAAGCGGGCATGTTCAGGTCGCAAATGTTCTCGCCGAAGAGCTTAAGAGTAAAGGGTACGAACCTATCATTTCAGATTTATTCGGAGAGGCTCATCCAATCATGGCTCAGATTACACAGTCTCTTTTTATCAAAAGCTTCTCTCATGGCTCTTCTTTTTATAAATGGTTCTATTATGGAACGAACAAGCTGAACGCAACGACGATTACCCAGTTTTCCCGTTACTTAGGCCGCAAGCGTTTCATTGAACTGATCGAGAAACATCACCCTCGTTTCGTCATAACCACTTTTCCGCTTCATGCTGCTCCTTTTTTACTAAAAAAATCACGCTATAACATTCCGATCTATACCGTAATTACGGATTATTTCGCTCATCCTTTTTGGATTAATCCTTCCATCGACCACTATTTTGTGGCGTCTGATTCAGTTAAACAAGGTTTGATGAAACATCAAGTGGATGAAAATAAAATTACTGTAAGCGGCATTCCGATTCGGTCTGGTTTCTACCAATTTATAAATAAAGAAGTGATCTTAAATAAATATGAAGTCTCTCACAGCAGCCATGTAGTTACCATTCTTGCTGGCGCACAGGGTGTCCTTAAGAATGTAAAGCAATTGGCTGAGCGTTTGCTTCAGGACCCTTCCCTAACAATCATAGTGATTTGCGGTAAGAATAATGATTTATATGAAAAACTCTTGCCAACCGCAGTTCAATATCCCGAAACTTTCCGATTGTTTGGATATGTAGAAGAGCTTCATGAAATCTTAAAACTGTCCCATTGTTTGATTACAAAACCAGGTGGTATCACCATAACAGAAGCCGCAGCCCTTAACCTGCCCCTTATCTTATATAAGCCAGTGCCAGGCCAGGAAAGTGAAAATGCAAAACATTTTCAATCACATGGAGCTGCACTAATTGCAGAATCAACAGATGAGATTGCTCATTGCGTACAAAGGTTGTTTCATAACAAACAACTGCTAGCGGGCATGAAAACTGCTCTAAAGTGTATCCACCAGCCCGTTTCTTCTCAAAAAATTGTTCATCACGCTTTACAAGGCTATCAAAAACTCAAAGCATAGGAGCTTTGAGTTTTAAATTTCAGTTATTCTTATTTACCGTAAATCCACTCTGATTTTAAACGGTCAAATTCTCCCTGAAGCTCCATCTCATCCATCCATAAGTTAACCCAGTTTTGGAAAACTGCATCGTTTTGGTGCATTAAATAACCTTTTTGACTTTTAGTGAAGGTATTATCAGTAAGAGCAGCATAAAGTCTCGAATCTTTCCCCGCATAATAAATAGCTTCTACACTATCTGTAATCATGACATCTACCTCACCTTTAGCGACCATTGGCGGAATATCGAGATTATTATTTATGACAACTACTTTAGCTTGTTTAATGTGAGCATCAACAAACTTCTGATTTGTTCCTCCTGGATTCACACCAATCGTTACATCTGGACGATCAATATCTTCTAAACTTTTAAAACGTTCCTGATCTTCTTTCCGAATTAATGGAGCTTTACCATCATTCAAATACGGTTGAGTAAAGTGTGCATCTTTTTGTCGTTCTGTATTTCGGCTAATCCCGCCAACAGCAATATCAAATTTGTTATCCAATAGATCACTCATTAGTGTTGGCCATGATGTTCTGACAAATTTAATATCTACACCAAGGTCTTTAGCCATTAACTTAGCTGCTTCGATGTCATATCCTTCATACTGTTTGGTTTCCTCGTTGTAGTATGTAAAAGGTTTATAATCTCCTGTCGTACCTACCCTGATTATTCCTTTCTTTTGGATGTAATCAAGCCTAGATTGCATATAGAATTTGTTTGATTTTACACCTTTTTTATAACCAGATGCTTCAGCAGCCTGTTCGACAGAAACATAATTCTTACCATTCATTTCAACGGTTGATAAATTTTTACCGTTCCAATTAATCGTTCCTTCCTTTTGTGCTCCCGCAAGATTGAAATTTAACCCTGCAACCACGAGGATTCCTAACAAGCAGAAAAATGTGATTTTAATCCAATTTCCTCTCAAATGACACCCCTCCTATAAAATGTTATTCATTAGTATAGGTGGCGATTATGTAAGATTCAATAATTTATTCTGAATATTCTTAAAATAAGTCTTTAGTTTTACGCATAATTGCTTATGTTTTACGCCAACTAGTTCACGTTATGCTTTGGTATATTCTCTAACTCAATTTAGACCCTGTTACGCTCAAGAATGCCCTCGTTTCACGCATATCACTATATATTAGCCTCACTGATTTTTATTTCAGCCAGATATACATCCTCAAAATGAAAGCTGACTTCAAAGGTCATTTTTATGCCTTTTAAGCCAGCTTTTTTAATAAAACTTATAAGAAACAATATACTTTCGAAATTCAGTAAAATTAATCTTCCTTAGCACCATCTTCTGCAATCGCTCTTAGATCGGCATAGAAAAAGTCATCGTTGCATAAAGGTGAATGTTCGTTTTCGGTTTTGTATTTATCAACGATTTCTTTCAGTTCACCCGCATCGCCTTTTGCATTTATGATCTCAACAAGCTCATTCAACCCGGCTGATGTTTCTTGATCGATTCTTTCTTCTTTATCATCCTTCATCAATATCCCTCCTATGTTTATTTATCTTCCCCACACAGGAAAATTCTACACAGAATAAAAAAGCCCCTAACCAAAGTCAGGGGCTCATCAGTGAATCAGATATAATTTAAAGAATTAGCTAACCGTTACAGCATCGGTATCTTTGCTGCTGTTATGATTGCCTCTGTTTTTTACAATCTCCGCATATCGGTACGCACTGTCTTTCCAGATTCTCTCCTGAGTATCGAAGTCTACGTAGATGATTCCGAAGCGCTTGTCATAACCGAAGCTCCACTCGAAATTATCCATTAGTGACCATAGGTAATATCCTTCAATATTCATTCCTTCGTCGTTTAGGTCTGAAACAGCTTGCAGATGCTTCTCGATATAATCTACACGATCTTTATCATGCACTCTTCCATTCTCAAGAGTGTCATCAAAAGCTGCACCGTTTTCAGTAATGTAAATAGGAAGGTCCGTGTATTCTTGGCGAAGTCTTCTGATCAGATCTTTAAATTCTTCCGGAGCGATATCCCAGCCCATGCCTGTCTTTTCATAATCAGAATGAGCTCCTTTATGCAAGAAGTCATTTGCTGCTGAAAATTCCACATAGCCTCGGCTGTAATAGTTAATGCCAAAGAAATCACAATCAGTTGCGATGATTTCCATGTCACCACTCTGAATAAAGTCATAGGAGTGAACATACTTGGAAAACAGATTCATCATGTCAACCGGGTACTGCCCTTTGAATACAGGATCTAAAAACCATCTATTTGAGTAGCCGTCTGCATTATTAGCAGCAAGCTGATCGTTTGCAGAATCCGATTTAGCATACATCGGTGATAGATTCAGCGTAATCCCGATCGGTGTTTTGGACTGCATTTCATTCTTTAGCCATTGAACTGCTTTTCCGTGTGAAAGAAGCATGTGGTGAACAGCTCGAACGGCTTCATCCATGTTTGTATGGCCCGGTGCATGAAATCCTTGATGATAGCCTAAGAAACCAGCACACCACGGTTCGTTATGCGTAATCCATGAGTCAACTTCAGCATCAAGCTCTTGAAAGCATACTTTTGCTAAGTCCATGAACCATTCTACCGATTCACGGTTCACCCATCCGCCTTCCTCATGAGCCCATACAGGAAGGTCCCAGTGGTAAAGGGTAATGGCAGGTTTGATTCCTTCTTCATGCAAACGCTGCGTTAATTTTTTATAAAACGCCATTCCCTCTGGATTATATACTCCCTTTTCAGGGAAAATACGTGGCCAGGAAACAGAAAAGCGGTAAGTTTCTACACCAAGTTTCTTGATCTGCTGAATATCTTCTTCAAAGCGGTGGTAGTGATCACACGCTACGCCTCCGTTATGCTGTTTGTATACTTTTCCTGGTACATCACAGAACGTATCCCAGATTGAAAATGTTCTGCCTCCTTCAAGACGAGCTCCCTCAATCTGATAAGATGATGTAGCTGTTCCGAAAACGAACGAATCTTTAAAGTGCATATTTGTTTCTCTCCTCTATTCTTTTATAGAACCTGCTGAAATGCTGTTGACGATATATTTTGATAAAAATAGAAAAGCAACCATGATTGGTACAACTGATATGGCAATTCCTAAATACATGGATCCAAGGTTTTGAGCCACTTGTGATCCCTTTAGGAATCCCATTAAAACTGGCAATGTAAACTTTTCCGGTGAAAATAGAACAACTAATGGCAAGATGTAATTGTTCCAAGAACCAATAAAAGTGAAGATCGACATTGTTGCGATTGCTGGCATCATGATGGGAATTGCGATCGTGTGAAAAATCTTAAATTCACTTGCGCCATCAATTCGTGCCGCTTCAATCAAACTCGGATGAAGTGTCGTTGTAATATACTGGCGAAGAAAGAACACGACAAAAGGACTCGCCACTGCGGGTACGATTAACGGTATATACGTATCAAGAATCCCTAAATTTTTACTTAACTCATAAAAACCGATCAACCCCAGCTGACCAGGAACCATCATCATCACTAGCATGAAAATAAACATCGCATTCTTGCCTTTGAAAATATAAAAAGCAAAGCCATAAGCCGTTAACGCTGAAAAGTATCCAGATAATAACGTAACTAGCACAGAAATAATTAAGCTATTCTTAAAACCCGCCCAAATATTGATGTAGCTCATCATCGTTTGATAGTTTTCAACTAATGAACTTCCTGGTATTAAAGTAAAACCGGATAAAATCGCCTCATTTGAGCGAGTCGCATTGACAAGCATCATTAAGAACGGAATGAAGCAAACAATAGCCATCAAACTAAGTACGATGTATAGAATTAGTTTAGGTATGCTTCTTTTTGGTTTCGGTTTTGTTTCAGTTACACTCTTTTTTTTCACTTCGTTAGAAAAGGTTTTGTCTACCGCAGTTTTTCCTATCATGCTTTACACCTGCCTTGGTTGTTTACGTTCTTTCCCATACATCCCTTTAAAGATGAACGCAGAGAATATGAGAGTAATAACAAATAAGCCATACGCTACAGCAGCAGCATATCCATAGTTGTTATATTTAAAGGCTTGATTGTATAAATAGAGCACCATCGTATTAAGCGATCCGTCAGGTGATCCTATTCCATCTGTTAAAAGCATTGGCAGATCAAACAATTGAAGACCTCCAATAAGCGAGGTAATCATGATATAAAGCAGGATAGGCTTTAATAGCGGAATCGTAATCTTTGTAAACGTCTGCCAGCGATTCGCACCATCAATTAATGCTGCTTCGTAATAGTCTTTGGATATACCCGATACCCCTGCCATTACAACAATAAATGAGTGACCAAACCACATCCACGTCAAGATAAGCGATACAGAAAGCTGGGCGCTTGTTGGTTCGTTCAGCCAGTTGATCGGATCCGAAATAACGCCGAGTTTCAACAGCATCATATTAAGTGAACCATGTTGCCAATCTAGTAAAATACCAAATAATAGAGCCACCGAACTGATTGTAATTAAGTTAGGAAGATAAAAGATGGATCTAAAAAATGCAATTCCTTTTAACTTCAATCTCATATCTGAAAAGATCATAGCTAGAATGAGAGCCAGGCCGATTTGAAGGGCAAAGTTCACACCCCAGATTTTCCACGTATTAAAGAAGGCTTCTACAAAATACGTATCCGTCAGCAGGCGTTTATAGTTAGCGAGTCCCACAATTTGGGCTTCACCGCTGCCTGTATAATTCGTAAAGCTGTAATAAAACGTTAATGCGACTGGATAGATGCTGAACACTAAGAAGATGATCCAAAATGGGGCAATAAAATAATAGCCGTATCTGTTTAGATTCTTCATCTCCCCTCCTCCTTTCAATAGTTGTGCGGTGGCAGAGTAGTTTCTCCGCCACTCACACACTTAAAAATTTTCTTATTTCTTAGGTACTTTTAAGTCAGGGTAAGCATTTTGTGCTTTTTGATAAAATTCTTTAATCGCAGCTTCTTTTGATTTTTTACCAGTTACATACTGCTGAACAGCATTTCCGTAGAGCGTATCTAACTGCTGATCATACTTTGTTACGATTCCAGGAGTAATCTCTTTTGACTGCTCCAAGAAGAATTGATAGTTGTTTTGTCCACCTAAGAACTTATCGCTAAAGTCATCTTTAATGGCATTTGTAACAGGAAGGTAAGATAAGACGTCTCCAGTTTCTTTACTCCAAGAAGTTAAGAATTCATCATCTTGAGTCATCATTTTTACAAATTTATAAGCAAGTTCTTTATTGTCAGACTTGTTGTAAACTCCAAGCCATGTTCCACCCCAGAAATATGGTGTCGGACCGCTTGTTACAGCCCAATCTCCAACAGACTCTTTTACGTTTGTTTTTAAAACGCTATGAAGGCCCCATGTTGGAAGAACATAAGAGAATACTTGAGTTTCTTTCTCTTTTCCACCCTCTTTTACCTTAACAGGCTTATCCATTCCTTCGAACCATGATGGAGACCATTCAGGAGCAAGAGCTGTGTAGCTGTTATCACGAAGCTTTTTAGAATAATCCATGTACTCAATTTTTTCTTCCGTCAGCTGCAATTCATTCTTATCGTTCACCCATGGCTGTGGGTTGTCACCTTGTGCGAACCAGCGAATTGAACCTTCGTCTGGGAACATGCTATAGCCTTTTTCTTTCATTTTTTCAGCTACTTCAAATACTTTATCCATAGAGCTCATCATTTCTCCAACTTGAGCTGGATCGTCTGTCCCTAATACTTCCTTCGCAATGCTGCGCTTATAATAAATTCCTCCTGGAGTTGTTTGCCAAGATAATGCACGTACATCGCCATCTTTATCTTTTCCTAGATCGAATACATATGGTACGTATTTATCAGATAACTCATCTGCGTTGTACGGTTTTTCTGATAAGTTTTCCCAGTAACCTGCATCAACCCATTGTTTTAAAAAGGCAATCTCACCTGTGAATACGTCAGGTGCTCCAACTCCACTTTCCAATACTGGCTTTAACTTTGTTGGATAGTCTGCAATTGGCACAATCGTTAATTCTACTTTTACGCCATTTTTTTCTTCAAACGTTTTAATAGGCTTCTTAAGCTCATCTGTAAATGACCAAATTCTTAAATCAACGTCTTTCTTTCCGTTGCCTGATGTTTTTGAATCGCTAGAACAACCTGCAAATAACCCTACTACCAGCATTAAAGCTAAAAACATACTTAACTTCTTTTTCATTCAAATACCCCTTCCCCTTGCATTATTTTTATTTTTGCGAAAGCGGTTTCGTTTCCGTTTAAAAAAATATTCGAAACCGCTTTCGAAAAGCCCGAAAAAAATTTTCTTTATTTTTTTTGCGAACAAGACTCTCGGATGACCAGTTCTACTGGCAAACATTTAGATGTGATCAGCTTTTTCTTTTGAGAAATTTGTTCCATCAGCAACTTTGCTGCTTGAAAACCTATTAAATCAGTATCTTGCTTGATTGTTGTTAATTTAGGGGTAATGTATGCTGCCATTTCAATGTCATCATACCCAACAATTGAAATATCCTCTGGCACTCTCAACCCTTTTTCCTTGATCGCTTCTATGGCTCCGATTGCCATATGGTCTCCAGCTACAAATACAGCTGTAGGCATATCCTTTAAAGATAGAAGTTTTTCCATGGCTGCTCGACCTTCCTCGATGGAAAACAAACCGCCATTTATCAAATAACCTTCAAGTATCGGAAGCTTTAAGTCACTCATTGCTTTCTTGTACCCTTTGATCCGCTCTGTACCGGCATCTGTAGATGGGTCCCCCGATATGTGTGCAATCTTCGTATGACCCAGTGAGTTTAAGTAATTTACAGCTAGCTTGCCGCCTTCAATATTGTCCGAAAACACTAAACTGCAGTTTTGATTATTCATATCAATAACGACAATAGGAATGGCGCTGTTAATCATCTCTTGTACTTGCGGATCTTGTGGATCAGAACAAATCACAACAATTCCATCCACAGCTCGATAAGAAAAGTGTTCTAAGTAGCTTATATCTCGATTACGCAGATTTCGGGAAGCAAAAATTAAATCATATCCTTCCCGTTCTGCTTGTTTTCTGAAACTTTCTATTATCGCACTAAAGAACGGGTGCTTCATTCCAACCTCATTAGCTTCCGAAAACATCACACCGATTGTCCAAGACTTTTTCGTCGAAAGAGATTGCGCGTGAGCATTTGGCAGATAACCCATGTCTTCAACTGCTTGCAATATCTTCTTTTTCGTCTTTTCGCTCACATCTGAGTAATTATTAAGTGCTTTTGAAACGGTAGTCGTTGAAAATCCCGTTTTTTTTGCAATGTCATAGATTGTAGCCATTAGTTATCTCCTCTTTATCGAAAGCGCTTTCGTTATTTGAAATTATACTCCTTCAAATGATAAGTTTCAATATAAAATTTATAAAAAAAAGACAGGAAGCATTCCCTTCCCATCTTGAAAGTAGTCTATTAATCTCGATTTAGAAACAAGCTTGCAATCTTCACTGCTTTTTCATACTGCTTCGTGTCCGCATAATGATGATATAATTGCTTTCCAAACTTTTCGACTCTACTAAATTGATTTTCAGATTGAAAGAATGGAAGTGCTATGTTTTCTAAGTAATCAAAATAAGATTTCATCTCTCCCTTTATTAAGAATAGATGAAGCTGAAATAAATGGAGGTATAAATAGTGCTTCATAATTTTGGAAGCCGTAAACCCCTCTTCTGCGCTCTTCAATTGTTGTTTTCGTGATTGCAATTCCCCATCGATGCTGTTATCCAAAAAATTATATAGACGGTTTAAGTAAATCGCTGTTTTCTTGTTAGCCATCTTTAGTGCTTTTTGATAATAGATATGAGCATTCTTATAGTCTTTTCTTTTAAAATATTCGAGTCCAAGATTATGCAGCAGCATGCCTATAATACCGATCTCGTTTAAGGTATCGCTATCTTGTATCAATTGATGGTATCGGCTTACTTTTTGTTCAAAATCATGTATCGTAGCACTTTCTATTTGAAGCAGCATTAACGATTCTGCTTGAATGGCTCTAGAGAAGTTATTGTTTCTCTTAAAATAGTCCACCGCTTTTTTGGCATTTATATATGCCATTGTTTTGGATTCAACCCATTGATAAGCCATTGCTAAATGATAGCAGCATTCTTCATTTCCATAGACGTCCATGTTTATCGTCGTTAAGATCTCCACAGCTTTTTTACGATTTTCTATAAGGAAATCGTTGCATTTCTGTAAGTAATAAATACCTGTTACATGCTTATGCATATTTTCCTCATAAGGACTCAGGTGCTCATTATTTAATTTGTTTATGATATTAACTACTTTTGGAATCTCTTTTTTCAACAGGTAATATCGAGCCAAGACCAATTGATATAGTGCTGCATGTTTTGAGAACTGAATGATTGGAAATTGATCCAATTCGTTTTTGGTTCTCTCTACCTCTTTCATCCTTTGCATGATGATAGAATTATGCCACTGGTGGAGTTTCTTTTCCATGCTTTGAAAGAACTCGATCTCCTTATGTATATCGATATCCAGGCGCTCTGAAAATAAAGCAATAATTTCTGTTGAGTACTTCGTCTGTCCTCGCTCAATTTTACTGACATGTGTTGTTGTACAAATGTCTTTTCCTAGTTGTTCTTGAGAAAGTCCTCTTTTTTTACGATAAAACTTTATAATTTCTCCCTCAATCATAGATGTCTCTCCTCATGAACAAATGTTTAATAATAAAAGTTTCTTTGCAAATAGGTTTTCTCCCTTCTAAGGTCATATTTTTAAGTCTTAATACCTACTATTTTCCCATAAAAAATCCACGAAAGATTACTCTCTCGTGGATTTGTAGTGTTTTATTGTGCTGGCACGCCAATCGCATCGTATGCGGCGATAACTGCTTTCGTTTCATTTGACGGAGCACCGTTACGATCTGGATAAAGGTCACGAGCTGACTGGATTGCTGCAGCACGCATCTCTTTAAACCCTGAAGACGGTACAAGATAGTTTGTTAAAGCACGGTAGAAGATCTTCTCTGTTTTCGAACGCGTAATACCCGTAACTTTAACTCCACGATGCTCGCCGCCTTCTGAGATCAGGTAAGCCGCTTTATTGTTGATAGAGCTGTTAATATGAACGCCGCCTTTATCTAACTCACCTAAGTAACGGTCTTCATAATGATCTGGATAAGCATTGTCTTTTAACCCATAAACAGAAGAAAGTTTCTTAGATTTTGGATTACTCATTGAACGTAATCCTCCATCACCTGGGACGTTCGGTGTGAAAATATCTTCACCCATTTCCCATTCAGATGGACTCGTTAATCCATGTGAATGCATTTCAGACAAGGCACCAAAGATATCAGCCAAGGATTCATTGATCGCACCGGATTCTCCTTGGTATGTCAGGTTTGCAGTCTTGGAGATTACACCATGTGTCATCTCATGCCCCGCAACGTCCATCGCTCCTGCTAGTGAGCTGAAAAGAATACCGTCCCCATCACCGTAGAGCATCTGCTTTCCGTTCCAAGCAGCATTATTCCATTTTGATCCAATGTGTACAGTACTAATGATCGGCATTCCCTTTCCATCAATACTGTTACGTTTATGAATACTTTGGTAGTAATTATTTACTTTGATTGAGTTTGAATGTGCAGAAACCGCCGCAGGGTCAGCAAAGAAAGATGTTCCTGTTTCAACTTCAAAACCGGTAAATCCAAAAAGTCCAGATAAAAGAAGGTAAACAGTCTCTCCCATTCGATTCGCTTTAAAAGTATGAACCGGTACGATGTTCGGATTCGTTGTAGTTCCGCCAGCAATTGCTGCACCATGAAGATAGCTTTTACCTGAAACATTGTCTTTTACAGCAATAAAGTTCTGAATCTTACCAAAAACATCTAACCCTCGACCAGTAATTGGTGTAACCGCTGGCGCATCAGCTTCATGGACTGCATTAAAATGGTCAATGATCTCACCAGTAGTTGCATCAATAAAATAATGATAGTAGCCTGGCGCAGGAACAGAAGTTGAAACTTTTACTAAATACGTTAAGTAGTTTCTTCCTTCATGCGGGTAGATCGTTAGTTCTGTTTCTACTCCGTCATAATTCTTAACTTCTCCTATTTGCGATACCACTTGCTCTTTAGCTGTTCCTTCTGCGTCTTCCTTTGTAATAGAAGGTTCAGTAGGAATAATGGATCTCGCTAATGTTTGAGTTACCTTACCAAAAGAAGCATACACGTTGTTATCTGCATCCAGAGCAACAGTTTGTCCACTGCCATAGATCGGAATGCCATTATACTGCTCAACAGTACGAACGTGGTATGTATTTGTCGCACTATCTGCAAACTCACTTACAATCTTAAACTGATCACCAATTGAAGATGTTGATCTTGCACCAACCTCTGAAACCACTTGTGATTGCAAATAAGCTTTTACGATCTCAGCTTTGCTCAATCCTTCAGGTGCTTGGAATAACACGGATGACGTATTTGCGCTTGCACTGGATCCAGGTACTGAAAAACCACCAAGTGTAACCGATAATGCTAAAACGGCTGGAATGACCACTTTCTTGTTTAAGCTTTTTTGTTTTTTCTTCTTCAACCCATTCACCTCTTCTTCATAATGTGCTTCCGGAATAATTCCAATTATTAAGAAGATTGTAAAAGTGGTCAATTGGGTTAAATTTCGTACGGTTTTTCGGGCTTTTATAGATTTTGTGTCCACATTCGACAAAAAATCTCTATGTTTTTTCATGCGATTAACCCAATAACAATCTTCCAATAATTCTGTAATAATAGGGTCTAACCAACGAGATGAGGGGGGCTGAATGTGATGGGCAAATTCCATAATGGGCTGGTTCTAATAGGATTATGCTCTGTTTCCTTTTATTGCGGAGCACAAATTGCCGGCCAAACAGAAGCAGCATTTTCAAGTAATGCCCTGCTAAAACCGATTGAAGTTTCAGCTGCCATCGTTTTCCCGTCCACCATTCAAAAGCTGACCCGAAGCGCTAAACAAATACATGTGGACATGCTCTCTGTTTACGAAAGCATTCCGCAAGTATCAGATGATTCAACTTTACAAGAGTTAAAGGAAGCATTAGCTGACCTCACAGTAAAGGAACGGGAACTGCGGTCTTTATTATTTAGATTTGAAAACGAGTACAATGAGCTAGCTGCCTATCATAAACAAGTTAGAAAACTAGATCAGAATACATACCGATTTGTCCTAGAGGGTTGGAATGAAATAGATGGGAAAGCCAAGCAAATTAAGCAAACAATTGATTTTCAATACATGGAAAAATATCGTTTCTCTATTGAGTTACGCATTAAAAAATTGGAAGATGCGGCAAGTACTCAATCTTCCGAAGAGCTTGGAGAAGCTCCAGAGGCAACACCCTCTGCAAATAAGACAGAGATCTTAGACCAAAACGAAGGAGTGCCAGAACATGATGAAAAAAGTCTTAAAAATAACAATGAAACTAATGAGTAGTGCCTTCGTTGTTGTCATTTGTTTGCTCGCTTTTATGATTCTATCTTCACGCGTTTCAGGAGCTGAACCTTCCGTTTTCGGCTATCAGATAAAAGCTGTATTATCTGGGTCAATGGAACCTATCTTTCAAACAGGATCTATCATTTCTATTAAACAAGCAGAAAACCCTGACTCCTTTAAAAAAGGAGAAATCATAACCTTTCAAATGGAAGACAAGCTGATCACTCACAGAATCGTTGGTGTTCATCATAAAAATGGACAAGTTTCTTATGATACTAAAGGGGATAACAATGACGGGGCCGATATGTGGTCCGTGCCTTCAAATGATGTAATCGGGAGCTATACGGGATTTACAATTCCCTACGCAGGCTATGCGTTAAATGTGACTCAATCTAAGGAAGCTTCTGCTCTATTATTATTTATTCCAGGGCTTTTTCTATTCGGTTCAGCTGTCTTTTCTATTGTGAATGCAGCTAGAAAATTAGATGTGGAAAAAGCATAAATTTAGGTTAGCTCTCTATGTATCTAACATACATACGAGTTTAATAAATCTGATTACATACTACTATTGGAGGTTGAGAAAATGGGTTTTACAAAGACAGTAAGTAAAGGGGTAATGACAGCAGCACTTGGTCTATCATTAATGGGCGGAGGAACGTTCGCTTACTTTAGTGACACGTTTGAGACAAAAAACACATTCGCATCAGGTACATTGGATCTTTCCATAAATCCAAACGCCGTTGTTAACATTGACAACATTAAACCTGGCGATGAAGTGTACCGTGAATTTACGTTTGAAAACAAAGGTTCTCTAGACATCTATCAAGTATTGCTGGATACGAAATATACAGTTGAAGATGCAAAAGCTGATAATACAGATGATCTTGCAAACCACATTAAAGTAACAATCATGTACAACACGAGCAGTGCAACTGTACCTGTCGTTGAGACGACTCTAGCCCAACTTAAAGAACAACAGCCTGATCTAACAGCAATTGATGAGTTTGTAGGTACCACACAGCGTCCTGACGGAATTCCTCCAGGCGAGAAAGAAAAAATGTTCGTATTATTCCAGTTCGTTGATAATGGCGAAGATCAAAACCAATTCCAAGGAGATAAGCTCCAAGTAGATTGGACGTTCAATGCAAAACAAGCACCTGGCGCTTATAACGACGATACAGATCCAGAGAATAACTAAATATTTGATAATGAAGAACTGCTGTTAGAGCAGTTCTTTTTGTTAGGAGCAGGCTTAGTTGCTCTTGAAAGGGTTGATTTCCGTTTCAGGCTGCTCGCTTTCCGCGGGGCAGGCGGTGAGCCACATTCGTACGTTCCACTCTTAAGTGTCTCACCTGCCCCCTTATAAAAAAGTCCCTTGCTCCTGCGTCTACAAGTTAATGCTATCGCAGTGAGCTTCCTCGTCGCATGCCTTGCAAGAAGCTTCTCATGTGGCAGGCACGCACCTTACACTACAATCAACTGTCATAGAAGAAATTAGGTTTGAAAGCAACCATCTCTTTAAAAAGTGTCTTTATTTATTACACGTTCGCGCAGTTGAATCTCGTCTGCGCGCAAGTTTAGCTAATTCCACTCAGGCTGCTGAACTTTACTCGCAGTTCCCTTCAATTCCCGATCACCTATGATTCTTTTTCACGCAGCAGGCTTTTACAGCAACAAATAAGTTGATCTGTTTGGACAATTCACTTTCCAAACAGATCAACTTCTTCCAATTACGCTATCATTCTTTCTCTCAGCTTCTTATTGAGTAATATAAATGCTTGTTTTAAATCGTTCTTAGGAATTTTTGAATAGTTATCACCAATACTTACTTCAAAAAAGCAGCTTTTCTCACTATTTTCTCTAAGGTGTCCCGTTAAACCAATCCCTGTTTCATCAATGGTTTCTGCTAAAATAGTTTCTACATCATCCTTCGATGCATGAAAGTGGACGTGAAACATATTAGATACAGGCTTTATTGGCAGTGTACGTACGCCTTCACAAGTGTTATAAAGATCAGCCAATTCCTTTGCGCCACTAAAATAACTATCCATTTTATCAATGCGTTGATCAAAATAGAAATCAGCACTTATGATATAAGGATAAAGACTGATTAGATCACCGCCATGGCGTCTTTTCCAAACCTTTGATTCCTCAGTAAAGTCTTGTGGTCCCGCTAATATCGCTCCTGCAATGCCTCCGAGCCCTTTGTAGAACGAAATATAAACACTATCAAAAAGAGAACAAACTTCAGCTGCAGTCTTAGCGTAGTATGGAAGAATTTCAATAAGTCTCGCTCCATCTAGATGAAGCTTAATTCCTTTATTACGGCAGTAATCTGAAATCGCCTGAAGTGTTTTGTATGTTGGTAGCTGTCCGCCTATTTCCCGCTGAGGAAGTTCAAGCAGTAAACAAGACACCTCTTCTTTCATATTAACCACGTCATCCAGCTTAATGATTCTATTTTCATCAGCTAGAAGCACTGGTTCGATATGATGCAACTCTTTCAAACCATCTTCTTCATGAATCTCTAAGTGACATAACGGATGATAAGCTACTCTTTTCATCCCCTTTTGGTCACACCATATGCGCATCGCGATTTGCTGAGCCATCGTTCCACTCGGAAAGAACACGGCAGATTCTTTGCCTAGATAGGCAGCCAACTTCTTTTGAAAATCTTCAATAATATGCCCTTTCCCGTACATATCACTTTCTTGTTTTTTTGAAACTGCGTCTAATGCATCTACCAAGACGGATATATCTCTTTTCCCATGACCCGTCACCTGATACTTAGCATGTTGATAGGCTTCAAATAATACGTTTTTGTTTTCCAACCCAAAATCTCCTCCTATTTATTCACATAATTCACATCACCATTGATTTTCAAATCACGGGGTACACTTAAAAGTATAAAGTCATTCCCCATTACAGATGTATGACGATCCTCAAATGCATTACCAGTACCAGAAAACTGACTAAATGCAAAACCTTGAGAGAATTTAGTAAAACTAACTTCCAACATCTTAGGAGCTTTTATAGAGAGCGTCTTTCCATCAAACTCTAGAGAAGGAGATTCTAATTTATCTGTAAAATCCATGCCATCAATATAGGATTTTCCGTAATAATGGGCAGCTTCTATAACACCGTCATTATTCTTCTTTTTTTCAACAAACACCATGATTCCATACATTTCTTTATCAATCATATTTACATCTAATGTGTTTTCTTTAGTGGGGAACGACCAGTTTTCTTTTTCTAAAAAAGTACCTTTGAAGTTTTCGAGCTTACCATTAAAGGCACGCTCTAGTACTTTACTTTGAGCCTCTTGAACTTTGTCCATCTCACTTCTTGTTACCATCTTTCCTTCTGTAACATTTTGAGGCAGCAGCGTAAAAGAAATAGCAGTCGCTAGCAACAATACGACCGTATACCCTCCAAGCAGCCACTTTATTTTGCGAAGTCCGCCTCTTCTCTTATTGAACATGTAAGTGCCTATTCCAAAAGTAATCAGCACAAAAAATATAATCGGTATCAGCAATACAATAATACTCATTTCCTTACCTCCATTCGGTTAGAGATCCCTATGCTAGAGAGCAATAAGACGATAGATACTACCAACACTTTTACGGCAAACAGGGCAAATGAAGTTTCAGCTCCAAAAAACTTACTTACATTCATGAATAACGTAGGGTTTCCACCAAGACCATCCATGATTAAACCACCAAAAGCAAAGGTTGGAATAATGAAGAGAAAACCTCGGTGCAATTGAATTAAAATTCCAATAAAATAACCCGCACTAGCAAAAAGAAAGATATAAAGGACAGATGCACTGATCCCCGTAACCCATGTCAAAAAGGGAAGCGTATCCATGATAATTGAGAAATTGTCTTTTAAGTAAAATGCAAGAACTTGAAAAAGGTGGGTAGAAAAGTAAACGGATAATCCTGCAAATATACTGGCAGATAGTAGAAAAAGAATGTTCGAAAAGTGGCTGATCCTACGGTTTGTAATAAATGAAAAATCATCGTAGCGATAAGCTTTGGTCGTTATAATGATCGCTGTAATAAACGCCCAAATCATCATAAACACTAATATAATGTCACCTGAATAATAATTGACTTCGTAAGATATAGAATTGGATGTACTACCGCTCATACCATTTCCATTAAAGGAGAAAAAAATCGCGAGTAACTGAATCATAATTAAAGAAGTAAAAACCCCAAAGTATGACTTCAACTTATAGCGGTATTGCTTCTTCACAATGTCCCAAGTTTTAACCTCTGTTAAATACATGATCGATCCCACCCTTTGTTTTACTTGTTAAATAACTGCAAATATCTTCTGCAGAAACCTGCGTGATTTCTAGCCCTAAGCCTCTGGCATCCTCAAGCTCTTTTATGGAACGATCATTTTTAACAACCGCGTATGAGAGATTAGCGCCAATATCCTGTACATGAATGGTTTCAATTCTATCGATCCACTCCTGTACCTTTTCTGTTTTACCGCGAACACCAATCGCATAGTCCCTTAGCGCATCAATGGACAGATGAAGACATTTTTCACCTGACTTAATAAGCAATACATCTTCTAACAAATCTTCTACTTCATCTAGTAAATGGCTTGATAAAATAATGGTTCGCGGGTGAGAAATGTACTCTTTTAGCAGTGCTCGATAAAAGTCTTTTCTTGTACCTGAATCCATACCGCTCGTAGGTTCATCCATAATCGTGAGTGGGCAGCGCGCTGCTAATCCGATGATCATATTAAAAGTACTTTTCATCCCTTTTGAGAGATTTCCATGATACTGTCCTGGATTCAAAGCAAAATAATCAAATAGCCGCAAAGCTAAATCGTGATCCCAGTTCGGATAAAAGTTCCCCGCAGTTTCAAGCAGCTCTTTTAACGTTAATCCTTGAGAAAAACTCATTTCGTTATCTATAAAAATGGTATTAGCAGAAACTTTTAGATTATTAAATGGATTCTCTGAGAAGACTTGAATGTCACCAGAAGAATGATGAAGATAACCTGCAATGATTTTTAATAGCGTTGTCTTTCCTGCTCCATTGCGTCCAATTAAACCTGTAATCTTATTCTCCGCTAATCGAAAGGTCATAGAGTTAATCACTTTTGATTTCCCATATTGCTTTGTCAGATCATTACATACCACTACATTCATGCTTGCTCCTCCTTTATCTTTTGGTGTGTATCTTTAATCATCGTCACAAGCTCATCGACCTCCACTTGTAATTGAACAGCTTCTCTCGCTAGTTCGTTCACCAGTGTGTTCAACTTGGAATTCTTTCTTTTTCTGAGGATGATCTTTCGTGCATCTGCTGCTACAAACATACCTAGTCCCCTCTTCTTATAAAGAACGTTATCGTCAGCCAACAGGTTTATGCCTTTCCCTGCTGTGGCTGGATTTACATTAAACATCTCAGCTAATTGATATTGTGAATAGACCTTTTCATCTGCTTGAATCGTTTCATTTAAGATTTCATTTTCAAGCCATTCAGCGATCTGAACGTAAATCGGTTTCATACTGTCAGCATTCAGCAGCAATTGTACTTCACCTCCAACTTACCACTATAGTACATTACATATGTAATGTACTATATATTACCAATATATGCAATAAATTGTTTTTGATTACAATTAAAAAGACAGCTCCCTTTACCGAGGAAACTGCCTAATACCAAACCATTATTTTCTTCTTTCCGTTACTTGCTCGCTCATAATCGTGTACATATTCTCTACTCCATCATTGGTGGCTTCAAAGTGAAAAGCATTTTCCTCTTTAATCCCTATGCTTTCCGCTTCTTTCGCCACATCAATGTTAGCGCCCATAAAGATAAACTCCCAGCTGTACTTCTCTTGCTGGTGACGGATCAGATCCTTTACTTTTTCATATGAAAATTCATGACTCGCATTTTCCATACCATCAGTCGTAATAACAAAGATTATCTTTCCGGGTCTATCCTCTTCATTTACCTGTGAAAGCCTGTAACCCACATCCAATATTGTTTTGCCTACAGCATCTAAAAGAGCTGTAGTTCCCCTGACATAATACTCATTACTGGTTAAATGAACGCTTTTTGCAGGCGCACCGCTACAAAGAACTTCATACTGATCATCAAAAAGAACCGCAGTAAGAACTGTTTCTCCATCAAGCTCACATTGTCTTTTCACAAATGAGTTAAACCCGCCAATTGTATCCTTCTCCAGCCCTGACATAGAACCGCTTCGATCCAGCAAAAACACGATCTCTGTTAACTTCTTATTCATCCTTAACCATCTCCTAATGATTTGTCATGCTATAATAATAGCTAGAATTATCCAGCTCATGGTCGCCTTTAAAGCGACATTTAAGGAGGATGTCTCTATGCTTGATCAAAAGCTTTTATTAGAATTAGAAACGTATCTTAATGAACGCTTAATAATGGAATTAGAAGTTTGCAAGTCCTCCGAAATCATGGAAGAAAGTCTAGAAGAAAACAGCCTGCGTTTTGAATTGGACGAATTTATTCATAAAAATCGGAAGCCCACACTTCAGGAAAAACTTTTTCAACTTATTGATCAGAAAGATGTTTTGGACACAGAGGTTTACAAAAAGGCTGGTTTAGACCGAAAGCATTTTTCAAAAATACGCTCAAAATCAGATTACCGGCCAAAGAAAAATACGATCCTTGCGCTAGCTTTGGCTTTGGAGTTGAACGAAGAGAATACAGAAGAACTTTTAGAAACAGCAGGCTATTCGTTATCTGACAGTGATACGAACGATTTAATCTTCAGATTTTGCATCAACAAAAAAATTTATGATAGGTTTGAAGTTAATGAGTATCTTGTTCATTTCAGTCTAACGCCTATAGGAAGTTCCATATAAAAAGACAACCTCTCACAGTGAAGTTGTCTTTCTGCATTTTTTATTCTATTGCACCTGCAACATCATAATCTGATAAATCAAGCTCGGATGGTTTTCCTAATGCAAGCTTTGCGAGTTCTGCACCAAGATAAGGTCCGCTCGTTAAGCCTGATGCTCCAAGTCCATTTGCAATCCATATCTTTTTATAGGTAGGCAAAGGTCCGATAACAGGTAAAAATCCTGGTGTGAACGGACGAAATCCTACCCTGGTCTCAAGGATGGTTCCGTCTGACAGACCTGGTGCAACAGCTAATGCTTTTGTAAGAATTTCATGTACACCACCAGCAGTTACCCGATCATCAAAACCTTCTTCATCTTCGTGTGTTGCGCCAACAACCACTCTGTCATCAAATGTTAAGATGTACTGGTTTGTCGGCGGCATTACGACAGGCCAAGAATCAGTTTCTGTTTGAGGCAGCTGCAGATGAATAATCTGTGCTTTTTGCGGAGTTACTTTGAAGGTGATTCCGAGCGGCTGCAGGATCTCGTTTGACCATGCACCGGCTGTGACTACAACCTCATCTGCCAGTATTTCTTTACCCTCAATGGTAACTCCAACAACAACATTATTTTTATGGATTAGAGTTGCGTTGCCATTTAAGAATGTCGCACCATTATTAGCCGCTGCACGCACTAACGCATTCCGCATCGCTCGGCCATTCACGCGAGCTCCACCACTTACAAAAACAGAGCCGTATTCTTCAGATAGAGGAGGAAAACGCTTCTTTGTTTCTTCAGGTGAAAGGATCGTAATCTCCCCAATTTCAGGCGCATCTTCTCTTCGTTTCATTGCTCGTTCTGCCATTTTTTCAAGTTTTTCTGAGTCTGCATGCAAACTGAGTGTACCTACTCGTTTATACCCCGTATCCGTTTCACCATCAGCTTCAAGTTGCTGAATGAGTTCAGGATAATAACGCGCACCACCTTTTGCTAATTTGTACCACGCTTTGTTTCGGCGCTGCGAAAGCCAAGGACATACGATTCCAGCGGCTGCATCCGTTGCCTGTCCTCTATCTTGCCGATCCACCACTATCACTTCAGCACCGGATTTGGCTAAGTGATAAGCAGTAGATGCTCCTAGAATCCCTGCACCAATGACAATGATTTTTTTCATATATTAACACCTTTTAACTTCTGACTGTATTTTATCGAGTTGAAAACTCTTTACAACTAAGTCTAACCTATTTAACTAACTCTAAAAAGTTCCCCCCAAGGATACACTTAATTTGAGTATCAGGAATCTCAAGTGATTCAATCCATGATTTTTTATGAGAGTAATCATATTTGTTAAATTCTTTCATTCCATACGGTCCATCACATCCATATAATACTTTTTTATATCCCAAATATTCCACTGCCATCTTCACTATAGATGGAGTTAAATAATCACTTGAGGTATCAACATACACATTAGGCTTATCCTTAATGAATTTCCATAGTTTCTTCCAATACGGTAGACCTGCGTGTGCATATAAAATTTTAAGTTGTGGATATCTCTCAGGAAGATATTTATAGGATTCCTTTTCTGATGATAGATGTATAATTATAGGTTTTCTCATTTCTTCACACATAGCTGCAACCCTATCAAGTTCTTTAATACTATAACTGTGCATGAAAGGATGAGCTTTCACACCGATAAATCTAGAGTTACTAAGATAGTTTTCCAGTTTTTCTAATGATGAAGGCACCTTTGGATTTACTGCTGCCCAGCCGAGGAAACGGTCTGGGAATCTATCAATTGCAGAAGCGACTATTTCGTTATTGGGCATAGAAAAAATTTCATATGAATTTCCATAAAGTTTTAACCGTCCATCCTTTACAAGACCATCATAAATTTTAAGCCCAATTTGAGGAACATTTAATATTAAAGAACGAAATAAGCGCTGTAAATTATGTTGGAAAATACTATCAATTTCAAACATTGTCTCATTCATAGGTGGAATTAAAACTGTTTTATCAACATTGTTTCTATCCATTCCTTCTATCATTTTTTCTAAAGTTAACATTTTTTCATCCACATGAAAATGGCAATCAATAATCATTGAATATCTCCTTAAAAAGAAAAATCTTCCATTCAATTCAAATTATACGTCACCTATTATATGATTAATATTAAAATAAATGCTCCCTATGAAAGGGAGCGAATGGTTTGTATTTTTCTAAGTGGAAATTAAACAAGTTTATGCATGAAAAACAACAAGATTTATTGCTGCTAAAAAAGATTCAAGCTCACTTTCAGTCTTAAATTTAAATGAATACCCAAATGTTATAGGTTTTTGACCTGTATTGACCCTTTTAGGAAAGAGACTAAGAGCTGTGCTATTAAAAACACCATGACTTATATGTCTTAAACCGTTATTTTGTTCAACCGTTTCTGGATGTAATACGATACTAATCTCTTTATTTGGCAACAAATAAATTACATCTTTTGTATGTATGTTTTCGTATTCAAATGCTTTGCTCGTTTCTTTCGTTAACTTAAACTCATTTTTTTCAAAAATACTCTTTAAATTCTCCATTTACATCAACCCTTTATAAATAGTTCGGTACTAGCAATTTGCTAAAACTATTTCTTTTCGTCTATTGTAACAAAACTTCCAACTCCACATTGGAGAAAAAACTTAAAAAAAGAAGCAGGATCATCTCCTGCTTCTTTTCTACTTATTCAACTCCAGGAAACCATCCTGGTGAATTTATGATTGCGTTCCATAATGGATCTGGAACAACCAATTCTTTTTGTTTCGTTTTATCAATCTTTGTTACGATTTCTGATTCTCGGCCTTGTTTTATCTTCTGTACCCAGTCTGGATCGATAATCAGTTCACGGCCAAGGGCGATTAGCGGAACACCTGTCTCAAGCGCTTTTATAGCATCATCTGCCGTGTAGATTGATCCGACACCGATTACTGGAACACGGTCTCCTGCTCTTTCTTTAATGATTTCAATACGAGGACGTGTATCTTCTACACCGCGTCTAGGCTCTGACCAGAAATCCATCAAAGAAACGTGCAGGTAATCTAGATTCTTTACGCTTAATGCATCAACAAGTGCTAATGTGTCTGCCATCGTGATTCCAGGTGTTTCCGGCTCTTCTGGTGAGAAGCGGTAGCCCACGATGAATGTATCATCAGCGTGTTCTGCCACTGCTTTTTTAACAGAATCTACTACAGCAAGTGGAAACGCCATACGCTTTTCTAATGAACCTCCCCACTGATCCTCGCGACGATTAGCATGCGGAGAAAAGAACTGCTGAATCAAGTAACCATTCGCTCCATGAATTTCAACACCGTCAAAACCAGCTTCAATAGCGCGCCTTGTCGCTTCTCCAAAATCACGTATGACCGAAGCTACCTCATCAGAAGTTAACGGGCGAGGCACTGGTTTGCCTTCAGCTGAAGGAATATCACTTGCACTTACCACATCGCCGTTTGGAACTAGCTCAGGCGGTACTTCACGGCCGCCGTGAAAAATCTGAAGAATTGCTTTTGAACCTTTTGCTTGAATAGCAGAAGCTAAACGGCGAAGACTCGGAATCATGTCATCCGTATCTCCTGCAAACTCTCCCGGAAATCCTTTACCATTGGCTGTTACATTTGTACAAGCTGTGATCACCATGCCAACACCTTCAGAACGGCGCTCATAATATTGGATTTCTTCGTTAGTTACTGTTCCATCAGGATTGGATGAGAAGTTTGTCATGGGTGCCATCACAACTCGGTTTTTAAGTTCTACACCATTTTTAAAGCTAAATGTTTTAAATAATGGTGCGTATTTTTCGTTCATCATGCTGCTTTCCACCTCTTTATTTAATCACTTAATAACTTTCTTTTTTAAAGTAACTATTATATTAATACCCACAATTCAGAAAAGCAAAAGTTACGCTTCTGTTTTAATAATAATTTATTAAGGGAAAAGTATAATTCTAAGAAATGCAGTCTACTGCCTGCTCTATTTACACTACAACTCAGGAGGTAATCATGAAAAAATCCAGTATAGCCGTGTTTATTATTATCTTTGCCTCGTTCTATGTTTCCAGTATTCTGTTTCCCATCGACAAGGAGTGGTATGACGCACTAAATAAGCCATCATGGACTCCATCAGGGCAAACAATCGGCATGATCTGGACTGTATTGTTTACTTTAATCGCCTTATCCGCTACTCTTATTTACAATCAATATGGTTTTAAACCAATTAGTTTTTGGATTCTTTTTGTAGTCAATTATGTATTGAATCAGGCTTTCAGTTATTTTCAGTTCACACAAAAAGATTTGTTATTAGCTACCTTTGATGCATTTTTGATCGCTGTGACCACTTTGCTTTTAGTCATTTATGCAAGTCGTTTAAGAAAAGTCTCAGGATGGCTGCTTATTCCGTATCTTCTCTGGAGTTCATTTGCTACCTACTTATCCTGGACGATCTACAGCATGAATGCATAAACAAAAATGTCTATACCAAAAAGAGATCTAACCTTTTCAGAAGGCTAGATCTCTTTTATTATGTTCCTGAAATCGCTACATATTGATTCTGTAGAACAAACCGATTGTCCTTCCATCCTAACGTGTTCACCACATAACCTAGTGCGTCTGCGTTATATAACCCTGCTATCTTTTGATATGCGGAAAGTTCGTATACCCCATCATAATTGAAGTCGATGGGATATAATCCGCTCAAAGGATTCACAAAGCCAGTGATCGGTTTCTTCAGCTTGCCATTTTTATCATATATTTCGTTTAGATATTCTGAATCTCGTTTCGAAATATCAATTATATAGGTTTTCCCATTACTCTTACTGACAACTCTGACTTTGTAGTTGTCCTCATAGATTACATCATATTCAAAAGTGGCATTGTATACGTTGAAATTAAACATCTCTTGAGGGTTGTTTCCGATAAACGAGTATACATAATGATACATGAATCCTCCGCTGCCGCCAGAATTAATGCTGATTAACACATCTGAAACACCGTTACCTGTAAAATCACCAAGAAACAGAGTTGGATTGTAGCCCGCATTTTCAGATAGAGGCACTCTTGTTTGCGCCCCTGTTCTTCCGTCCTTCACATGAAGCGTAATGTTCTCAATAAATGGACTGTCCTGACTCTTAGTACCCGTTAAAAAGACATCATCTGGCACACGATCTCCTGTAACATCTCCCTTAGCAAAAGCAACAACACTTGGAGTAACTCTATAATTATAGTGGTTATACATAACATGCTCCTTGTTAGATGAAGTTTACTAACATGTTATGGGCACCTGATGTGATTGACACAGCCGTATTTAAATTTAACTTGAATAAAATAAAACAAATCCTCGCCGCCACTGAAGATTACTCAACAGCTGCAACAAGGATTATTTATCCTGGCTCTCATATACATCATCTCTAGAATGAAATCCGTCCGCGATGATCGTCTCGTCAAGATTTCCTTTATCGACGGCGATCGGAGACAGCAAAACAGATGGGACCTCAATTTTTCCGTTATTTATCTTTCGCTCTGTTTTGATAGGTATCCCTTTTGCCATTTCAACGGCCAATTCTGCAGCTTTTTCTGATAATGCCTGAATGGGTTTATAAACCGTCATTACTTGAGTACCTGTAACGATTCTCTGCACTCCCGCAAGCTCCGCATCTTGTCCAGCTACGGGAATTTTCCCTGCAAGCCCTTGTGCTTCAAGCGCTTGTATGACACCGCCGGCTGTGGCATCGTTCGCCGCAATTACGGCATTGATCTCATTTCCATTAGCTTTCAGTGCAGACTCCATATTTTTAAAGGCATTAGCAGGTGTCCAATCTTTGGACCACTGATCGTATACAACCGTAATAACTCCTTTATCAATTAACGGCTGTAAGACTCGAAATACTCCTTTTTTGAATAGATGAGCATTATTATCCGTTTCGGCCCCGCCTATATACACGTACTTTCCATTCGGAACTAGCTTTGTTATCGCTCTTGCTTGAAGCTCTCCTACCTTTTCGTTGTCAAAAGATACGTACATGTCGAGGTCAGCATTTTTGACAAGGCGGTCGTAAGCCATCACTTTAATTCCAGCTGAATGGGCTTTTTTGACGATCGCCGCCATTGCTTCAGCATTATGAGGAACGACAACAAGCAGATCGACTCCATTTTGAATGAGTGTTTCAGCTTGAGCAATCTGCACGGAATCATCCCCATTCGCTGCTAAAATTTCTACTTCTGCCCCAAGATTCTCTACGGCTTTTTTAAAGAGATCTTTGTCCTTAAGCCAGCGTTCTTCCAATAGTGTATCCATAGAAAAGCCAATCTTAATTTTTTCTTCTATCATTGATTTGCTGTTTATCTTTTCAGTTTTAGAAGGGATCGCTTTTCCAAGTGTGCCATTACTCGTACTGTCTTTTTCGCAGGCTAAACCTGCGCAAATCAATACTATGAACAATAGGATGAGGCTTACACGATTTACGATTCTACCCATTGATGATGCTCCTTTTTACGTGCCTTCATCCTTTTCTGCCAAGAACAGCCCTGCGATATTCTGTAGGTGAAAGCGCAACCATTTTTTTGAACACCTTGCTAAAATAATTTGGTTCGTGATACCCAACCTCAAACGTAATTTCTTTTAAGCTTTTTTCTGGATCTGCCATCAATTTCTTTGCCTTTTCAATTCGGCATTCTGTCAGAAAATCAATATAGTTGATCCCTAGCTTTTCTTTGAACATCTTGCTGATATAAATTGGACTTAAGCCCACTTTTCTTCCTAATGCCTCAAGAGATATATCTTCATGTGAGTGTTTTACAATATATTGTTTGATCTGATGAATCGTATCCGCCTCAAGCTGTTCATAATGTTCTTCGTACGAAGTTCTCACTTGTTTTAAGAGATGCTCTGATTCGGACCGAAGTTGACGGTAGTCCTGAGATTGATAGGAAAAAAGAGGTGTTTCAGTTTCCACTCCCATTTCGCTCATCACTCTTGCCGCTACCCAAAATAATTCAAGGACACGCTGTTGCGTTTGGAGCAAATCTGCTCCTTCATTCGAGCAACGTTGAATTAAATCCATCACATTCTTATGAACCTCATCCCACTTTCCTAATCGGATCTCATCGAAAAACTGTTTTTCACGCTGTTTGGATTGATGTTTGTCTTCTGTACTCTCAAGCACTGGAACATCATGATAAAATCGGTATTTCACAGGCAGTGAGGTATCCATTGTGGCAATTAAAGATTCCTGGTAAGACTGGCGAACTTGATTTAAAGAATGACACACGTTTCCAATTCCTATGAACCATACCTCGCCTGAACTTACTTTTTTCAGAGAGAGAATATCTTTTGCAAGGGAAATCGCTTGTGAACGGAAAGAACAGCCTGGTTTTCGAAAAACGATTATGGGTAGCTGTCGGCCATACAATGCACCAACCCACCCACTCGTTGATTTCCTAACCTTTTCTTTGACCAACGAATAAAGGTTTTCCCCGCCTTTTGGAAGCAGAATACTCATTACAAACGGTTCATCGGTTGAAGAAATGTCGAGCATATCAACGAGCATATCCAAGTGCACTTCATGTACATGATCGAACAAAAGCTGAGTTACGACATCCGTTTCGACAAGCGGCAGCGTTTTTTCTAAAACTTCAAGAGATCTGCGCTCTTCAGTGATCTCCTTCAACACCTTTCCGACCGTCTCCTCAATCTCGCTCACTCTGCTCGGCTTCAATAAGTAATCCTTCACACCTAGCTTGATTGCCTGGCGAGCATAATCAAACATATCAAAAGCCGTAATCATCACAAACTTAATGAAAGGATTAGTAGATGTAATCTGCTGAATGGCTTCAAGACCGTTCATTCCTGGCATCTGAATGTCCATCATTACTAAGTCAGGATTTAATTCAGCTGCTGCTTGCACAGCGATTTTTCCATTTTTCGCTTGATGAATCTCGATATCAGGAAACGCCTTTTGCAGAATGACCTGCAGCCCTTCCCGTTCAATCTGCTCGTCATCAACGATCAAGAGTTTGAGCATGCTGTTCAATCCCCCTCGTTTTTGGAATTCTTATTAACACATTCGTACCTGCACCCATCTCACTTTGAATATCCATCAGGTTTTCCATCCCATAAAAAAGTTGAAGCCTCTTCACAACATTGGTAAACCCTATTCCTGTTGAAGTACTATTCGTCTCGACAAGCTCACCCTTTAAAATCTGTATTCTTATATTCTCAGGAATGCCAGGTCCATCGTCCTCCACTTCAATGATCACCATGTCATCATCATCTTTGATTCGAAGCCAGACCTGCCCGCCATCTTCTCTTGGCTCAACCGCATAGATCACAGCGTTTTCAATAATAGGCTGCAGAGTCAGGCCTGGAATCTGAACGTCTAAACATGATTGATCAATATCGAGGTGCAATGTGAGCCGGTCAGTAAACCTTGCTTTTTGGATGTTCATGTATTGCTGAATCACCATGACTTCATCCTGAAGCGTAACGGATTTATCTAGCCATTTTAAGTTGTATCTTAAGAGACCGGCCACACTTACAAGCAAGTCACTTGTTTCTTCTGATCCTTCCAAATAAGCCTTCTTCGAGAGCGTATTTAGCGTGTTAAATAAAAAGTGAGGATTGATCTGACTTTGAAGATTCTTAAGCTGGCTCTCCTGCAACAGAAGCTTGCTTTGCTGCAGTTCATGCTCAAGCTGCGCCTTCTGCTGTATTTCCTGAAATAGGTTATTTATATTGATCCGCATTCGGTTAAAGGTTTGAGCAAGAAATGAGATTTCATCGTTTGACTCAACCTTGATCTCTTTGTCAAATCGTCCTGCAGACAGCTCATTCGCCGCAAGAGTCAGCTGCTGCACCGGTCTCGTGATACTTAAACTAAACCAATATGTAATCACCAGCAACAGAAGTGTTATGAGAAGCATAAGCCAAATTCCCAGCTTCTTAAATTCAGCAGATTGATCAATAATTCCTCTGTAAAATCGCTCGTAAGTCTTCAGCTCTGTGTCAATTAACGTAAGCGTCATTTCTGATATGTACTTTGAGAGACGCGTTGCTTCTGTGAACTCTTTGTTTGAGGTCTCGGTGTCGGACTCAGCATAGAACATAAGCGAACGGTCTGTAGTTTCAATCAAACTGTCAACAAGGTTCATGTAGTTTATGAGAGCAAATTCGTTTTCTGAATTTCTTAGTTTCCCAATTTCCATTTTTGCCTCGTTAAGTTTTTCTTTGCTATGATTAAGGTTATCCAAATTATCTTCAGACGGTTCAAGCAAGAAGTTATTAAGATCGGTGACCATTTGTTGACTGCTGCTCGTCACTGAATTCATGCTCAAATATCGCTGTAAAATATCATTGTATTGATTTTGCGTTTTTTGATTATAGTAGGTAAGCGCTATCCAAATTACGGCCATGATGATCAGAACGACTGATGCGAGCATCCATATTTTCTTCTGAATTCTGTTCATTTCTCATCCATCGCCTTTATCATTCGAATTTCGCTTAAATACCCATCCGCATCAAGAGGAACCGTCTCATTCTCCAACCATTGCATTAAAACATCTACGCTTTTTTTCCCCATCATCTCTGGTGACTGCTCAATCACACCATCCAACTTTTTTTGGTTAAGCAGTGTGATCGATTCAGATCCATCATCAAAAGAATAAATAAAATAGGGCTCTACCTGTCCGCGTCTGCCGATCTCTTGAATCATAGCTCCAGCAATATTAGCGTTCACGGCAATAAAACTGTCCGCATCCGGGTACTGATTCAACAGATCTCTTGTTTTTGCGATGACTTGCTCTCTCGCCTCAGGTGTTTCTGCATATACCGTTTTTACATTAGGAAAGCTTTGAAGCACCTCTTTAATGCCTGTAAGCCTTTGCTCCTGATAATACTCTTGTTGGCTATCACTTAATAAGATGAGATTTCCTTCCTGTCCCATGTCTGATAGCATGAGCTTCGCAATCATTCTTCCAGCCAAGTGCTGATCCGAGCCAACGTACGTTTTTCTGAAACTTTCTGCCTTTGGTACGTCATTCGCAACCGTAATGATAGGAATGCCATAAAACGCGGCTTTAACTTTGGTCAATTCTTTAAATCTATCGGTATCCAGACCTTGTACGATAATGCCGTCCACTTTCGACTGAATGGCAATCTCCAGCTTTTTCAGAAAATCATCCTCGTTCTTGCCGTAGCTTCCCCATACTTCAAGGCTAGCTCCGTCCTTTTCAGCTTGTTGTGCAGCACCTTTTCCAACCTTATCCCAAAACGGTGTTTCCAGTTCTTGAGTGATGAGTACAATACGAAAACGGTCCTCTTTCTGAGATGAGGCAGCAGGCAGTTTCCAATCAGACTGAAACGCTTTTTGTGCCGTTGTAAACGTTAAATAACTTAGGAAGATACATATAAGACTCAGAAAGATTAATCCAGCTTTGCGCAAGTGAAGTATCCCCTTTTTTTCCGATAATTTACTAATCTTATTTTATCATAATGAACTTGATGAGAATGCTCATTCATTTACCAATTATAGGTATATGATAGGTGTTTAAGCGTTAAAAAAGTGAAGACATCTTCTAGCATGATGTCTCCACTTTCTTCCCAAAATTTGTTGCGATTTTGGCTATCCTCTCTTTTTACGTGTCATCACATCAAAAAGTACGGCTGCGACCAACACGCCGCCTCTAATCATGTACTGCATAGAAACCCCAACTCCAAGAAGGTTCATACCGCTTGATAAAGAAGCCATAACAATGGCACCAATGATGGCACCTGTTACTTTCCCTACGCCACCTGCAGAAGATACACCACCAACATAAGCCGCTGCGATGGCATCAAGCTCAAAAAGAGTTCCTGCTGTTGTCGTAGCCGACTGAAGTCGTGATGTAAAGAGAATACCTGAGAGCGCAGCAAGCATACCCATAGAACCAAATACCATATAAGTGATTTTATTAACGTTAATTCCACTTAAGTGCGCAGCTTCCGGGTTGCTTCCGACCGCGTAAATGTGACGTCCCAACACCGTTTTCGTTGTTAAAAAATGATACACCACAACGACAAGCAGCATGATGACAACCGTCCAGGAGAACCCGTTATAACCCGCTAAAATCCAAGTAACATAAGCAATGATTGCTGAAACAAAGACTAGTTTGAAAGTAAAAATCCCTTTGGAAACAACATCAAACTGATATTTAATCTTGTTACGGCGCGTAGAGATCTCGCTGTAAATATAGAATAAGATTGATAGTAAACCTAGAATAAGAGATAAGAGATGCAGGCCATTTACAATCATAAGAGAAGGAATAAATCCGTTTCCGATTGCGTTAAACGCATCGTCTTTAATAATGATCGTCCCCGTTTTCTCTGTTACTTGCAATAGCGCACCGCGGAAAATAAGCATACCTGCAAGTGTAGCTACGAACGAAGGAATGGCGTATTTTGCAATCAGTAAACCATTAAACAGACCGATAAAGATTCCAAACACAAGGATTACTG
This sequence comes from Fictibacillus sp. b24, assembly GCF_030348825.1. Lineage (NCBI taxonomy): Bacteria > Bacillati > Bacillota > Bacilli > Caryophanales > Fictibacillaceae > Fictibacillus > Fictibacillus sp. b24. The sequence continues at coordinate 3,666,560 of NZ_JAUCES010000005.1, forward strand.
GAATGGTCACATAAACAGGCAGCCCCATCTTTGTTAAAAGAATAGCGGCGATTGCACCTAGAAATCCAGCTGCAAACCCAACAGATAAATCAATATGACGGATAACGATGACAAGCGTCATTCCCACTGCTAGTACAGCAATGTAACCCGTGGAATCTAATAGATTACTAATATTACGAGAAGACATAAACAGCCCATCCGTCATGATGGAGAAAGTAAGCATAATTACAAACAAGGCAATATACATCCCATAATCACGGATATTCTCTTTCACTAACGATCTTGCTTCATTGATAAATTCCATGTGTTAACCCCCTATTGCGTAGCAAGCTGCATAATGTTTTCTTGATTGGCTTCTTCAATCGGCAGCTCACCTTTCATTCTTCCTTCCGCCATAACATAAACACGATCACTCATTCCCAGCACTTCACCCAGTTCAGAAGAAATCATGATAATACTCATACCCTCGCTGATTAATTTATTCATTATGGTATAGATCTCAAATTTGGCGCCTACATCGATACCTCGTGTCGGCTCATCCAAAATCAACAGCTTTGGCCCAACAAACAGCCACTTTCCTAGTGATACTTTCTGCTGATTTCCTCCACTCAAGTTACCAACCGTCTGCTCTAAAGAAGATGCCTTAATATACATCGATCGTTTGTATTCCGTTGCTCTTTTTACCTCTTCATTCTCGTTAATGATTCCCTTATCAGCGACTTCGTTGAGGTTTGCAGCTGTAATGTTGTTCTTAATATCCTGAATAAGAAACAGCCCGTCACCTTTTCGATCTTCTGTAACATAAGCAATACCAGACTTAATCGCATCACTCGTATGTTTGAACGTTTTTTCCACACCTGATACTTTTAGCTGACCTTCTAATTTGTAATTTTTCGGATTGCCAAACACACTCAGTGCAAGCTCTGTTCGTCCAGAGCCCATAAGCCCAGCGATCCCGACGATTTCTCCCTTTTTTACATGAAAGTCGATATCCTTTAAGACATGTCTGCCAAGCTCGGTACTATAAGCGGACCAATTGTTAAGCTCGAGTATCGTTTCACCGATCTTCTTATCTGGTCTCTTCGGATAAATATCATCAATATCGCGCCCGACCATGTTTTTGATAATCATGTTTTCTGAGATTTCTCCATTAGAAGCATCCAGTGTACAGATCGTTTTCCCATCACGCAGGACCGTCGCCTGATCCGCAATAGATATAACTTCTTTCAGCTTGTGAGAAATCATAATACTCGTAATGCCCTGTTTTTTCAGTTCACCTAGAAGTTTTAAGAGATTCTCGCTGTCATCCTCATTCAGCGCGGCAGTCGGTTCATCCAAAATAAGCAGCTTAACATCTTTGCTTAATGCTTTAGCAATTTCGACCAACTGCTGCTTTCCTACACTCAAGTCCTTCACGAGTGTTTCAGGATTAACATCGAGCCCCACCCGCTTCAGCATTTTCTTTGCCTCTGCGATCGTCTGGTTCCAGTCGACTAGGTTTCCACGCTTAACCTCGTTGCCTACAAAAATATTTTCATAAACCGTGAGATCGGGAAATAAAGCAAGCTCTTGATAGATGATGACGATGCCGGTCTGAACACTATCACTGATCTTATTGAACTGCTGAACACTTCCTTCAAACACGATGTCTCCTTCATACGTTCCATAAGGATATACACCGCTAAGCACCTTCATCAGCGTTGATTTCCCTGCTCCATTTTCTCCGATCAAGCAGTGTATCTCACCTTTTCTCACTTTAAAATTTACATTACTGAGCGCTTTCACTCCTGTAAACGATTTGGAGATCTCGTTCATCTCCAAAATATATCCGCTCATCATGATCCCTCCATTAGCCAAACCGTTGACTTAATTGTGAAAAATAGTGATAGACGCAGGATCTATCACTATTCTTCGTCCTTCTATTTTCTTATTCAAGCCCTGTAAAATCGTCAGCTTTGTAGTAATCAGAATCGATAAGTTCCTTCTTCACGTTCTCTTTGTTAACAACGATAACGTTTGTTTGCTTTGCTTTAACTTCTACATTTCCATTGTCATAAGAACCAGTTGTTTCAGGCTTCTTATCATCAAGGATATCAACAGCCATTCCCATTGCATCCTTTACAAGTGTACGAACATCCTTGAACACAGTCATAGATTGTTTACCATCAATCACGTATTGAATAGAAGCTTTCTCTGCATCCTGTCCAGTTACGAGGTAGCTAGAAACCGCGCTGTCAGATCCAAACACATCAGCGATTGAACGTGCTGTTCCATCGTTTGGAGCAAGGATGGCAACATCGCCCTTCATGTCTGCTTTAGCCGCAGTCAAGTGAGTTTGTGCTTTGTTTTTTGCTTCGTTTGCATCCCAGTTCGTTGTAACCTGACCGATGATCTTACTTAGCTCATCGCGAGAAAGTTCAGCTTTGTCTTTTAAAGCCTCAGCTTCACTAGAGTTAGCGATTTTGAATGTGCCATCAGCAATCTTAGGCTGAAGAACTTTCCAAGCGCCTTCGAAGAACAGAAATGCGTTGTTATCAGAAGCAGCCCCAGCATAAAGGTAAAGCGGTGTGTTAGAACCTTTTGCATTATCGATTAAGTACTGCCCTTGCGCTGCACCTACTGCAAGGCTGTCGAATGTTACATAATAATCAACTGCATCTGTATTTGTAATAAGGCGGTCATAAGAGATAACCGTAATGTCATCCTTCTTCGCAGCTTCTACTGCAGCTGCTGCAGCATCGCCATCTTGAGGACAGATAATAAGTACATCGATGCCTTTGTTGATCAACGTTTCAACGTTTTCTTTTTCCTTGGCAGAAGACCCTTGGCTGAACAGAATTTCAGTCGTATATTCTGTACCTTTAAGCGCATCTTTAAAGCGCTGTTCATCCTGAACCCATCTCGGCTCATCTTTTGTAGGCAATACGATACCAACGCTTACTTTGCTATTGCTGTCACTGCAGCCAGCTGCAACAAGCATAAGCATGATTACCGCTAGCATTAGAGATACTAATTTACTTTTCTTCATATTTCGTTCCCCCTCTTTTAAATACTTACAAGTTAATTATAGCTACGGAAAAAGAGGGTTTGAAAGCGCTATCATTAGCACTCTTTTAACATTATCTGTACTTTTTTAAACTAGGGGAGGCACTTTGGGTATTATTTCAGGAAATAAAGAAGATGATCTGTGGAAGTGCTCCTGAGAAGGACATTTTTATGTAAATGTGTGTTCGGGGAAAACGTGCAAAAATATATTCACGGTAAATGAATTATATTCACGTTAATTTCAATAATTTCACATTAATTTCGATAATTTCACGTTAATCCCAATAATTTCTCGTTAGCATGTTTTCAAGTGTCTGACAGCAATCACTCACTACTACCATGATTTAGCATGATCTCTGACAAACAAGAAAAAACAGCACCCGTATTTAAAGGTGCTGTCTGTTTTTCCATTATTTCGCATTCTCATCAGGCTGATGAATGCCGAAAATGTTGCCTTCTGTATCTATGTAGTATCCTTGCCACGCCATTCCTGGGAGCGCGTACTTCGGCATCGCAACTTTTCCGCCTTGCTCCAGAATTTTCGTTTCCGTTTCGTCGTAACTTGCAACACCCATCGTACAAGAAAATCCGTTTAAAGCTTGATTCGGTTCAGGCGGCGGGCCCTGCCTTTTCATCAAAGCTCCGTTAATTCCCATTTCTTTATCATCACCTGTCACTGCACCGTAGTAAGGCATTCCGGCATATTCACTCCAATCTTGAAACGACCAGCCGAACACCTCTCCATAAAACTTCATTGCCCGCTCCATATCATCCACATGGATTTCGAAATGAACTAATCTTCCCATGAGTAACCTCCTGATTTTTAAAAATAAATCCACTCATGTTATTCCATACAAATCGTCATAATTCCTTTAAAACAAGAAAATTACGCAAACAAAAAAGGCACCATAAACGCATAAACAACGTTTCAGGTGCCATCTATCTATTATGCTGCTTTTTGAATGTTAATCTCTTTTCCTTCTTTACGCCACTCTTTGTACTCGGCTGCTGCTGTAAACAGTACATCTGTTGATGAATTTAGTGCTGTTTCAAAAGAATCTTGTAAAACACCAATGATAAAACCAACACCAACTACTTGCATCGCAACATCACCCGGGATACCGAACAAACTACACGCAAGAGGAATCAATAACAGCGATCCGCCAGCAACCCCAGAAGCGCCACAAGCACATACAGCGGATAGGACACTTAGAAGAATAGCAGTTCCAAGATCAACCTGAATGTTTAGTGTATGAACCGCTGCCAGGGTTAAAACAGATATCGTAACCGCAGCACCTGCCATATTAATCGTCGCTCCTAATGGAATCGATACTGAGTAATTATCTTTGTCCAAACCAAGCTTCTCGCATAACTTCATGTTTACAGGAATATTAGAAGCTGAGCTGCGTGTGAAGAATGCTGTTATTCCGCTTTCTTTCAAACATTTGAAAACAAGAGGATAAGGATTTTTTCTTATTGCTGCAAAAACAATAAGTGGGTTCACAACCAACGCAACAAATACCATACAACCAATTAAAAGTCCTAGCAATTTACCATAACTCAATAAAGAATCTATTCCGTTTGCAGTAATGGATTCAAACACCAATCCTAAGATACCTAGTGGTGCAAACTTAATGACCCAAGTAACAATTTTAGAGATAGCATCAGAAACATTAGCGATCATTGTCTTTGTCGTTTCCTGAGCACTTCTTAAGGCAAGTCCTAATAGTACTGCCCATGCTAATATGCCAATATAATTTGCGTTAACTAAAGCGTTGAATGGATTATCAACAACGTTCAACAACAACGTTTTGAGTACTTCGACAACACCACCTGGAGGGGTTACACCTTCTGCGCCCTTACCAAGTGTCAGACCTACAGGGAAAATAAAACTTGCAAGAACAGCTGTTAATCCAGCTAGAAATGTTCCTAAAAGATAAAATAAAATAATTGCTTTCATGTTCGTCTGATGGCCCGCCTTATGCTGAGCGATAGCCGACATGACCAAAAATAATACAAGCACAGGTGCAATGGCTTTTAGAGCACCTACAAATAATGAGCCAAAAATAACAACAGGTTTTGCTGCTTGCGGAATCGTTACAGCTAGGATAATACCAACAATCAATCCTATAATGATCTGTTTAACAAGACTTATCTGATTCCACTTTTTCAGTATACGTTTCATAGATGTCATCACCAATCTAGTTAGAATTGTAAAGCTGTTTAATCTCAAAAACCTGCGATAAACTAAAGTCTTTTACAAGGGACAATAAATAAATGCACGCCTAATATATTCCACCTGAAAAAGACAACTGTCTTCCTAATAAATAGTATTATAGTGGGTATTTCGATAGATTACAATTTATTTATAAAAGTTGTAATTATTTGAATATTATTAAAACACCTCAAGAAGTTCTCTTGAGGTGCATATGTGATAAAAAATTCGGATTTTAAATATTTTTAGTAAATTCCCACCGCATCAAATCCTGCATTAACAGCAGTCTCTTCGGCACTTCCTTCACCATAAAGATCGTTAGCTGACTGAACGAGAGCCTGGCGAGCGTCGCTAAAATTAGAATTTGAAGTTAAATAAACAGATAAAGCACGATAATAGATCTTACCTAACTTTTCCCTTCCAAGCTCTTGGCCAATCAAGTATGCAGCGTGGTTTGTAATAGAAGAGTTAACATGAACACCGCCATTATCTACATTAAGCGGCATGTTATAATATTCATCCATATGAGCTGGATAAACTCCGCTTCCGTAAGCTGCTCTTTGCGGATTACTTACGACAACACTGTTTGGATCACTTAAGCTGCGCAGTCTTGTTACACCATCCGCTTTTGCAGCTGGCGCCATAATGTCCTCGCCCATTTCCCAATCACTGTCGTCAACAAGTGCACCAAAAACGTCAGCGAATGATTCGTTAAGTGCTCCAGATTGATTACGGTAAGCCAAATTCGCAGTATGGGAAATCACACCATGAGTCATTTCATGGGCCGCAACGTCAAGACCTGCTGATAATGGAATGAAAAACTCACCGTCGCCATCTCCATAGGCCATATAACGCCCATTCCAGAATGCATTATTGTAATCGACACCCATGTGTACATAAGAATTAATTGCCATTCCTTCTCCATCTAGAGAATTACGGCCATGTTCGTTTAGATAATACTCATAAACCTTCTCAGAATTATAATGAGCATCAACTGCAGCACGATCATAGTCGCTAATGAAGGACGCAGAATTCCCTGTATATAGTGCGTCATTGCTGGAATCCCAATCAGCTGTAGCATCATAAGTGAAGATTCCTTCAAGATTCTCATGTGAGTAGTCTGCTAAAGCAAACTTTGTTCCTGAATTCGGTTCCTTCACTCGGGTGATATGTAATTTTCTGTGCTCTCCATGTACACCTTTTCCAGAGCCTGTTTGTGTTTTATTTTCATCCACATGCATCAAGCCATTATACTTATCAATTACTTTCCCAGACTTAGCATCAACAAACACAAACCAGTTTCCTGGCTCATCACCCATGAAGTTAACATTCACTTTATACGCGGTATGATTTTTCTTTTCAAAAGGGTAGACAACAAGCTCAGAAGTTGGGTCATATGTCAGTTCTCTTGGAGCGTTAACAGACGATAATGCTGCTTGAAGTGCTGCTTCCCTGCTGATAGAAGCAGTTGTATCCACTGCCTCAATTGCAAGAGTCTGATTTGTTCTTCCGTTCACAGATACTACTTCATCGTTCTTATTAAAATGGGCAATGACTTCAGATCCTTCTACAGGAATTCCATTAATTTCCTGATTAAAGCGGACATGAGTCATACCCAGTTCATCTTTTTGTACACTTTTCACTTTTAAATTTTTGTCAGGATTGATGATCCCGATCTTATCTTGATTTTTCTTCAAATAATTTAAGGCATTAGAAGAACTGCTAGAAGAGAACTTTTCCGCAGAAAGCTCCTTCACAAAAAAAGGAACACTCGCTTTTTTATTCCACGCCTTAGAAGCTTGTACATTAACTTCACTAGAGTTAATAGGTTGTGCAAGGACGTTTACGGGAATTGAGCCTACCAACAGCGCTGACGACAAAAGTACAGGTGCTAAAAGCTTTTTCTTCACTATGTAATACCTCCTATTAATTGGATAGTTTTCATTATAGATGAGAAGAAAAAGTTTCGAATGAACAATAAGAATTATCTTAATTTTACGAAAATATAATTGTCGCCGATTATATTAGGGTTGTGTAGGTAGAATCTACCAAATAAAAAATGGAAAATCACTGCTTAGTAATTTATAATAGAAAACTTTCATTAGCCTTTAACCCATTAAAAAGAAGGAGTTAGCAGGTTTTTATCCAGCTTTCTCCTTCTTCTGATCTCGAATCTTTATTCTGATTTTAGTTTTAATAAGTGTGAATTATGAGCTACATTACTTTAGAACTAACTTTGCAACCATCACTAAATCCCAAAAAACTAGAAATTTTACGTGATTTTTTCTCGGCACATTCAAGGTTAATCTAAAATACTAGCGCTAAAGTTAAATCAAGGCGTAAACAGTTTCCAATGCCCTTCGGATACAACTTCGACCGCTCCATCGATCACTTTAATGGCAGTTTCATCATCAATGGCATACGCTGGCCCCTGCATCTCGGCTGCCCATCGCTCTGCGGCTGCCATGGTGTTCCCAGGCAGCATCTTGTTATTGAGGTGTGGAAACATTGCAAAATCGACAAACCCGAGTGTTTTATCCTCACCTCCTGATGGAGTCCAGCCAATGAAGAATTCTCCAATTTGAGGTGCCATCACCATGCTTCCTGCGCTCATTCCCACATATACTGAGCGAAGTGACGGCAAGAGCTCTGCAAGGCCGGACTGTTGCATCCAGTGGTACAAATAGAGAGCATCTCCTCCTGAAACCAACAGAACGTCCGTATCCTGTACCAGCGGCACCCAGCGATCTTTGTCAATGCTTGGCAGCGCTGTGAGCTCCAGTATACCTACGGACTTCCAGCCTAGATTAACCATAGGATTTTCTTCTTTACCGCTGATGAATTCCCAGGTTTTCACGCCAGGTCCCACCCAGGGGTGTCCGTACATTGCGGTAGGTATACACAGGGCGTTGCAGTCAGCAATCGGCTTGTCGAGCATATCAATCAACGCGTCATGTATGGTTTTGTTATTCACGCCTGCAGATGTGAGCAGTAATTTCATAACGTAACCCTCCTTGCTTTAACAATATTGCATATTCTATTCTGCAGGGGGTATCGTCTTCCCTCTATTCCTATACGTTTTAGTCACCTTTCATGGCCTCAGACTCTAGACTTGAAGAAAAAAATAAAAAACAGTATGTAACTCGTGAAGTTACATACTGTTTTACACTGTATTCTCTATATTCTTTAGTAGTTATCAATGATCTAAGTTATCAAGCAACGCTCTCACTTCATCTGTTGATTTCGTGTTCATCAACTGATTTCTCAATTCAGCAGCTCCAGGGAATCCTTTTACATAGATTTTGAAAAAGCGATGAAGCCCTGTGATGGAACGCGGGACTTCTTCCGCATATTGATCCTGAAGGTCAAGCTGAAGTCTTAAAAGATCTAGATATTCCTTGCTGCTATGCTCTCTTGGCTCTTTTTCAAAAGCAAAAGGATTTTTAAAGATTCCACGCCCGATCATTACGCCATCAATACCGTATTTTTCAGCAAGCTCCAGCCCGACTTGCCGATCTGGAATGTCTCCATTAATGGTTAACAGTGTATCCGGTGCAATTCGGTCACGTAACTTTTTGATTTTAGGAATAAGCTCCCAATGAGCATCTACAAGACTCATTTCCTCTCTTGTACGTAAATGGATAGAAAGGTTAGCAATATCCTGCTCTAAAATATGCGTAAGCCACGCTTCCCACTCATTGATCTCTTTAAAACCAAGTCGTGTTTTCACGCTAACAGGCAATCCGCCTGCTTTTGCCGCCTGAATCAGTTCTGCCGCTACTTCCGGACGCAGAATAAGCCCGCTCCCTTTTCCTCTTGAAGCAACGTTCGGTACAGGGCAACCCATATTTATATCAATGCCTTTAAATCCCATCTCTTTCATACCAATGCTCATTTGGCGGAAGTATTCTGGATTATCGCCCCAAATATGTGCCACCATCGGCTGTTCATCTTCGGTAAATGTCAAACGACCACGGACACTTTTCAACCCTTCAGGATGACAATAGCTATCGGAGTTTGTAAACTCTGTGAAAAACACATCTGGCCGGCCAGCTTTACTTACGACATGACGAAAAACAACATCTGTCACATCTTCCATTGGTGCAAGTACAAAAAATGGACGCGGTAAATCCCGCCAAAAATTATCTATCATTTCAAACTCAATTCCTCTCACTATAGTGCAATTTCAAAATCCCGGTTAAATAAATATTCTTTTACACTTATATCATGATTGTTAACTCAATATCAATCACTGTACATGTATAATTTATGGAAAATTGTTAAAGCACCAAAAAAGCCTCATCACATGGAATAAGGCTCTTAGGATAGTTTTGAATAAACAAATCATTGTTGACGCCAACCCACGACGAGTTAATGCATTACGCTAAAAGCTTCTCAGTGGTTATGATAAATAACCCATTCTCTTCAGTTCCTCGTACACGATCCAAGAATACTTTTTTCTTCCCTCTCTGTTTAAATGATCGGAATCTATAAAATATTCTTTTTTGTCTACGAACCTTGGATCACTCATATAATTTAATAATGGAACCTCTAAATTAAGAGCTTCTAAATGTTGAAAAACAAGTCTATTCATTACTTTTTCATCGAAATATTCAAGGTAAGACTGATGTACTGGCTCAATGGTCAATACTACTTTGTAGCCTTTCTTGCTGCAATAATCTACAATTTCTCTTAACTGCTTTACATTTGGTTCAATGTTATTGTTTTCTATTGCTTCCCGGTACTGTTCTTCTATTTTTTCATACTTTCTTCCCGAATAATCTTTACCATTATTTGACCAAGGTTGATGAGAATTCCATCTTAAGTCTTTTAATTTACCCGTGATTGCAGAGCTAAGACTCCCAGTATTTGTCCCAGGTAAGTACGAGTAAGTGTAATAATCAATCATATTATATGGTTCAATATCACTTCGATCCAAAACCCTATAATAGTTCCCAATGTTCTTAGCCTCAGAATTGGCGAAAGTCATTTGAGAGATGGAAACGAGAACGACACCACCAGGTTTAAGATGCTCACCATACTCTTTCAACAATTTAGAGTCGTATTGAATGGTCTGAGAAGGTAGTGCTAAGTCCAGATGGGACAAACCAGTAGGCTTAAAATAATAACCATACATCGAATGAGATGCACCTAGATTGATGATATCAACGGGATGTGGTTGTTTCTTAAATGCCAGTATTTCATGGTCAATATTGTAATCATATGAATCCTTAACAAATTGATTGATAGGCATAAAAAGCAGGATAACAACACCGATGATAATTGTTAACTTGATGAATAATCGTACCATAGCAAATCCTTTCAACACCGTGTTTCTTTTATCAAATCTTCACCTAAACTACACATGGAAGTTGTATTTGTATCAAAATCCACCATAAACAAATCCATCACCTGTAACACCTAATACAAGAACTGAAAAAATAAGAAAAATATAAAATGCCAACCTAGTAAATGTGGAGCGCTTTGATAGAAATTCCCATGTCGAACCATTATTTCTTTCTATATATTGAAACAGTTGTAGAATAATAAAGAAAAAAATGAAAAGTAGCAGATCAAATAACGGAAAAATCTCAAAAGCTTTAATCATACCCACCGGGCTCCAAGAGCTGATGCTTAAGAAAAGTTTTGCATGATCAAATGCTTGAGCTACGGTATCCGATCGAAAAAAAACTCTGGAAAAGCAAACGAGCAGGAAGGTTATTGTAATTTTCAACCACCTATGGAGCACTGGGCTTCTATCCAATCGAATAAACGAAGCCATACTTTCACGATAAGATTTTGTTGCATCTCCAAACACACGATAAAACCCATGAATGAGACCCCATAATACAAAAGTCCAAGCGGCTCCGTGCCATATGCCGCTTACTAAAAACGTAATCACAATGGCAAAATAAATTTCACTTCTCTTCTTTTTCCTCTTACATAACGGGAAAAAAATATAATCCCTAAGCCATGTGGAGAGCGTTATATGCCATCTGCTCCAAAAATCTGAAATCGAAACGGCAAAGTGCGGCTGCTTAAAGTTTTCAGTTAAATTGATTCCCAGCATTCTTGCACTACCGATGGCAATGTCACTGCAGGCTGAAAAATCAGCGTATAACTGTATCGAGAATAATATAGTAGCTAGTACGATTTCTGAACCAGACGGGTTAGGACTATCGTAAACACTTGAAACAATTGGAGCTAGTCGATCTGCAATTAATGTCTTTTTAAAGAAACCCCATGCAATTCTTTTCATTCCATAGACTAAATTTTCATAGTTTAAACGCTGTTCGACTTTCAATTGTGGAATTAATTTTTTGGCACGTTCAATCGGCCCTGCAACCAGTTGTGGAAAAAATGCAAAATAGACCGAAAAATACCCGTAATGTCTTTCAGCTTTTTGCTTTCCATAGAAAATATCCACAAGATAACTTACAGCCTGAAATGTATAAAATGAAATGGCTAATGGCAGAACAATCTCTTGGTAGGGTATCGAATAATTCCAACCCATGAAAGTTGCCATCGACCGAAGCGATTCATTCACAAAATTTAAATATTTAAACCAACCAAGAAAAAACAACAATACAGAAATACCAACGACCATGGCTTTTTTCTTCTGTTTTTTTGTCTCCTGTTTTTCAATGAAGATTCCAGTAAAATAAGTAAAAGCTGTGCTAATTAAGAGTAAAAGTATAAATTGAATACTTAAACTAGCGTAAAAAACATAACTTGCAACCAATAAAAGAACCCATCTCAATCGATGGGGGATTAAATAATTCAACAAAACGGTTATTGCGAGAAATAGAAGAAACTCAATTGATATAAAAGTCATCCAATCACCTGATAATAAATCAACATATAATTTTTCTGTTAAATCGAACTAGAAATCATGCACAAGTGGCATTGCAACGCGTTGAACAGATGTTGGTCGGTCTTAGAGATTACCGACTATAAATTAGCCAAGTTTAGGAAGGTTTGAATAGAGAATTTTTCCGAAATGATTACGTGGAATTTCCTCAATTCTCATAATCTTAAAACCCTTTAAGCTTAATTTTTCTTTGACTATTTTTTTTATCTGAACATAATCTTCTCTTAATGTGTAGATATACATTTGGTCATCCGTTCCAGCACAGATACAATTGTGGCCATGCTCATGTAAAAACGCTTCTACATCATCAAGGCTGATACGGTTTCCATACACTTTAATCATTCTTTTGATGCGTCCCGATATAAAGAAATACCCATCCTCATCAAAGTAAGCCATATCCCCTGTATGCAAAACACCGTTATTCTCATCTTTTTTCGAAAGATCGAATAATGACTCAGCATACCCTAAGGAAACATTCGGCCCTCTGTATATCAATTCGCCTATCAAATGAGGTGCTGTAATTTTGTTTCCCTTGTCATCTTGAAGCATCAGCTCTCCACCTGGAATAGCGATACCAATACTTCCGGCTTTTTCATAATTCTTTTCAAATGGTAAATAGGTCATCCGCGCTGTCGCCTCAGTTTGACCGTACATTGTAATAAACTGGATCCCCTTCTGATTGCACACATTAGCAAATTTGCGGGATAGAGTTTCGCTCAATTTCCCACCAGCCTGAGTTAGTTTTTTTAAACTTGGAAGATTAAGTTCTTCAAATTTCAGCCTGTCAAGCATCTCATACACAAAAGGAACTCCACCAAAAGTTGTGACTTGCTGTTCCTTACATAAATTCCAAAACTCCTTACTCATGATAGATGCCCCCGTTACAACGACGGTGGCTCCACATATGAAATGACTGTTAATAATAGAAAGCCCGTAGGAGTAATTCATTGGTAGTGTAGTGATCGGTTTATCGCTTTCATTGATATCAAGGTACTTTGCTATTGATTCAGCGTTTTCAAAAATATTTTCATAGCTTAAACGAACAAATTTGGGGCTCCCCGTACTTCCAGAGGTCGTTAAGAGGAGGGCAAGATGTTCATAAAGATCATGTTGGAAATAGGCTGGACATTTAAATAATGTGTAATCTCCATATACAAATGAAGAATCCATAGTCTTTAAAAGGTCTTGATTCTCACTACTCGCCCAGATGTATGCAGGCTTATAAAGGTGAATCAGTCTGCGTAACCGATCCATATGAATGGATGCATCCAAAAGCACGGGCACAACGCCACCTCTAATAAAGCCCACGTAGCCAAATAAAGACTCTTTATTATTTGAACACAAACAAAAAACGAGCGTTCTTTCACCCACATCACCGCAGATTGCATCAGATATTTCTACCATTTCAGAGTAAGAATATTCTCGGTCAGCATATACAGCGGTGCGGTTTCCAAACTGCTCCATTTTTTTGAAGCTATTCATTAATAAAGTCCACTCCCAAACGTTCCAATAGCTCAATTCCCGACTGGTAAGAATTGAATTCAGTCATCCATTCTGAGTCTAATGAGACATCAAATACATCCTCAATCTCACAAATTAGCCCCATATGGGCAATTGAATCCCATTCTGCTGATTCTGCTAATTCTAAATTCTCAACTACTTCATCTTCCTCTAGTTCCAACACATTAATAAAAGCATTTCTATATTTTTCGATGTTTCTCATCATTTACACCCTTTCCATAATGACTGACTCTGCATTTTGGGAAGAAACAATTTCTATATATCTAACAATCTTCCAGTCTCTTCGGAGATTATGGTTTTACTGTCAAAAATACTAACTTTAGCTTGTCTTCTTAAGTAGTCATAGAGTCTGGCTTGCAGAAGTTAAAATGGGCAACTTTCAACCAGTACATCAAATTTACATCGAGACACGATTATTATTACATTTTAAAAAATTCTAAAAAACTCTTATTGATAATAATTATCATTCCCAAGCATGATTCTAGCATATCGCCTTTTGAAAAACAATAACTGGCCAACTGTTAAAATTCGGTATCCTCCCTTCTAAGTTACTTTTCTCGTCACCACTTACATTCTCAGTAAATTGAACAACCCCTCAGAAAAAATCTCACATCATTTGATGAATCGAAGGAAGAAGAACTCCAACAAAAGAAATAGAAGTAGGTTCCTCCCTTATCGGTGACCTACTTCTTCTTAAACTATTGTGTTACTATCACAACACAACTTGCGCCACAATGGCAGATTTCATTCAAACCTAACTGGAGACACACTTACTTCGTGAGTATCCACAGGCCACCACTAAGGATACATATAATAAACTTAAAATAAAAAAATGAAGTGAGCCCCCTCATGAAGGCTCACTCACTTTTATTATCACTACTCAGATTCAATAAATCTTGTCACTTGATGCCCACACTGCTGACACTTTCCATTTAAGACAATTCCATGTTTATCATCTTCAATTGTAAAACCAACGATAGTAACTTCATCCATACAATTTGCACAGAATACATTTTTTATAAGCTGGCTTCTAATATCTTTGGGAATAGAGAGCCATTTTTTATTTGCATCCATATAACAAACCTCCGCATTCGGATTTTCAATATGAAAAAGCGGGTTATTCTAACTCGAGCAGCGCAACTGCTTCCACATGTGTCGTCTGCGGAAACATATCAACCGGCTGAACTTTCTGCGTTTTGAATCCGCCATCTTCTAAAATGCGCAGATCACGTGCCAGTGTTGCAGGGTTGCAGCTCACATACACAACACGCTTTGGCTTCATTTCAATGATGGTTTTTAATAGCTCCTCATCACAGCCTTTTCGCGGTGGATCGACGACGATTACATCTGGCGTGATACCTTGTTTCTTCCACTCAGGAATTACGTCTTCTGATTTTCCAACGGCAAACTCAGCGTTTGTAATGTTGTTCAGCTCGGCATTGCGTCGCGCATCTTCTATCGCTTCCGGAACGATTTCAACACCATACACTTTCTTTGCTTGCTGAGCGAGGAAAAGTGAGATCGTTCCAATTCCGCAATACGCATCAATGACTGTTTCGTCTCCATTCAGCTCAGCGTATTGTAACGCTTGATCGTAAAGCACTTTCGTTTGATCAGGATTAATCTGATAAAACGAGCGCGCTGATATGGCGAACTTGATGTCACCAATAAAGTCATAGATGTACTCCGCCCCCCAGAGTACTCTTGTTTCTTCACCAAAAATCACGTTCGTGCGTTTTGAGTTGACGTTCTGCACGATTGATTTTATCTCTGGCAGTGCTTCACGAATATCTTCAATAATCTTTTTACGCTGTGGCATATCTTTTCCGTTTGTTACAAGTACAATCATCAAATCGCCTGTCGTTTTACCGTATCGAGCGATAATATGACGCAAGATGCCTTTATGTTTTTCTTCGTCATACGCAGTTATACTGTACTTGTTTACGATTTCTTTTACAGCTTGAACGGCATCATCGTTCGTATCACCTGTAATGATGCAGCTATCCATCTCTACAATCTCATGGCTTCGCTTTTGGTAAAACCCTGTAATGATTCGTCCGTTACGTTCACCAACAGGTACTTGCGCTTTGTTGCGATAGCGCCAAGGTTCGTCGCCCATGCCAAGTGTTGGCAGCACGGGTACTCCCTCCAGTTTTCCGATTCTTGTGAGCACATCTTCTACTTGCTTGCGTTTGTATTCTAACTGGCCATCGTATGATAAGTGCTGCAGCTGACAGCCTCCACACCATTTATAGATTGGGCAAGGCGGTTCAACACGTTCGGTGCTTTCTTCAATCAATTCTTCTAAACGTCCAAAACCAAATCCTTTTTTCACCCCAACAACCTTAATCTTCGCTCGCTCTCCAGGTAGTGTATTTGGCACAAACAAAGTAAACCCATTTACACGAGCTACTCCCGCTCCCTCATGGGTTAAATCTACAATATCTACTTCATAACTCTCATTTTTATGAACAGGCAAATCAGCCTTTGTCATTGTCATCGTCCCTTTTTGTCACTTATGCTTTACTGATTGTAGCATAACTGTTAGTGGACACCAAATGGCAATATGTAAAAAGAACAGACCTAGGTAGTAGGCCTGTTCTTGTTCTTAGTATCTATTTAGTTACCTGCTGCCTTTACCGCTTCATACGCGTTCACGTATCCTGCTCCAACTTCATGAAGCTTATATCCTGCCATCGGATCAGCTGTTGATTCTAATATTTGTAGAACTTGATCCGGTGTTAAGTTCGAGTTCGCTTCAAGCATTAGTGCTGCAACACCCGAAATGTGAGGGGTAGCCATGCTTGTACCGCTTGCAGTTGTGTAATTTGCAAGGTGTTCCGGCGCAATATATTCTGCATCTGTTACTGAACCAAGTGCGTTCATAACCACGCCAGTTTTTGATTTTGTTGAAACGATGTCCACTCCTGGTGCTGTAATATCCGGGTGAAGCAAATTATCACCTTCTACCCCGCGGGATGAAAAGTCTGCTAGCTGCTTATCTTTCGTACCTGCAGCAACTGATATAACCCAAGGTGCTGCTGAGTATGGATTTAATGTGTTATCGTCCGGTCCTTCATTACCTGCCGCAAACGTTACGACCATTCCAGCGTCATGCGCCGCTTTACTTGCAACATTGATCGGATCGTTCTCTGAGTAGTCGCCTGTTGTTCCCCAGCTGTTTGATATAACATTAATTCCGTATTTCTCATGATTTTCTAGCACATAGTTGAATGCTTCAAGTGCCCAGAAGATATTGATTCCTTCTCCTGTACTAAGGCCAACGAGCTTTGCATCTGGTGCAATACCTTTGTATAAACCTTCACTCGCTGTTCCGAGTCCTGCAATGGTACCAGCAACATGTGTACCATGGCCTGACGAAGTATCTGTATTTTGAACATTTTCAAGATACAATGGCTCATTTGAGAACAAATCTCCTGCTAGAAACTTTACATTTTGAATAACTTTTTCTTCACCAAAAGGGAGATCAGCCTGAGTTGCATCAATACCGCTGTCAATGACAGCAACTGTTGTTCCTTTACCTGTGTATCCTAACTCTTCCCATACACGTTCTGCCCCAATTAACTTTCGGCTGTCTTTCATTAAGAAGTTTAAATCTTTGTTGTAGTAGACCGATTTCGCATTTAAGCTGCTTGATAAAAGAGAAGTTAACTCCAGCTTCGTCCCTTTAACAGCAACCATCGGCAGTTTGCTGAACGTTTTTGTTTCAAGCCCAAGATTTTTTAACGCTAATACATCACTCGAACTTGGAAGCGTATCGTACGAAACAACCGCTTCGACGAGCGCATTAGATGTAAGATCGCCAAGTACCTTAGTAAGCTCTTGATCTACCTCTAAGCCAGCAGCGGCTTTAGCATTTTGCTGCGGTAAAAAAAATGCAGCGGCAAGCATCACCGTTAAACACATTGATAGAAATTTTTTCATGACCCAAACCCCTCCGCTTCCTAAATTATGAATTGTTTTAATTTTCTAACATAATAAAGGATAAGACAATCCTGCAAAGGGATAAATCCAAGGTACTGTTAAAGGACTATTCTGATATATCGTTAGTTGTATACTTTTCACGTGCCACTATGATTGTATACAGCCCATATACCGTTTGATACTGTTTATGTATTTCAATAGGCAGGCCATTTTTTATTGCATTAAAATCGCGATTAATGTCGGTACCGATCGCTGATGTAACTATGTTTAATCCCCTTCTTAGCAAGTTTGGCTTTTTATTGGATTCTACGAATTTATCAAATATTAAAAGTGTTCCTCCATGCTCTAAATACTTCAAGCTTTTCTCTAGTACTTTTTCAGGATGCTCAACAACACTTAAGATTAAGTTTAAGACGATAACATTAAACTTTTGGGTAGAGAAATCCATCGTTTCTGCATTCATTTGCAGAAGATTTATGTCCAGTTGCCCCTTTTTCGTTTCGGCTATTCTTAACATATCAGGAGAAAGATCGATACCGGTTATTGAAGCATGGTGTGGAAGGAAAGCAAAATCCTCTCCTGTACCAACCCCTACTAAAAGAAGCGAGTCTCCTCTATTTATACGAATTTCTGAAAAAGCTTGCTGACGTGCTTTTCGAAATAAGCGGTTACCCATTAACATGTCATAAAGTGGTGCAAGCACCTTATATTTCGTAACGTTTGTACTGTTCTTCACCTGTATTCCCCCCATAAAAAAAGAACACCTTCAGCTTTTCATTGCCTTAGGTGTTCGATCTCGTTTGCATTTATTCTGGTTTGATTCGATCTTTAGGAACTAATAATTCAAAGTGATGGTGCAAGTTTTCAAACTCACCAGGCAAGATGCCGCCTAATTCTCCATCTAAGTTGATCTGCATCTTTTCGCGAGGCGTTACTTTAACACGCTTCGCTTTTTTATAAATCACGTGGTCATCGTGAATGTGCTCGCCTCTTATCGCAAGGGATGCAATTCGGACAAACTCGGCCAAGTTTGTTTTCTTTAAAATGATAACATCAAAAAGACCGTCATGGAATTCAGATGATGGTGCAAGCTTTTCAAAGCCCCCAACAGAATTTGTGTTTGCTACTAAGAAAAGCATGATCTCACCTTCATATTTCTCTTTATCATCAAACTCAATCTCTACATATGTAGGACGAATTGATGGAAGCATCTCAATCCCTTTTAAGAAATAAGCCAGTTGACCAATCATCGTTTTAAGCTTGCTAGGAACTTCATAGGTAAGCTCTGTAATACGTCCGCCACCCGCGATGTTAATGAAGAACTTCTCATTTACTTTACCGATATCTACCGGCATATGGACTCCTCCGCAAAGAACGTCACATGCGCCTTCAATGGTACGTGGAACGCCTACTGCACGCGCGAAGTCATTTGTTGTACCTGCTGGAATAATTCCAAGCATCGGACGTTGTTCAAGACCTGCAAGTCCGTTTACCACTTCATAGATTGTGCCGTCTCCACCAGCTGCAATAACGAGGTCAAAACCTCTTTCCCCTGCTGAGCGCGCCGCACGTGTAGCGCATCCATCTTCTGGTGTTGTTGCATGACAAGATGTTTCATAGCCTGCATTTTCTAGTCTGTCGAGTATATATGGAAGCTGTTTCTTAACTGTTTCTCTTCCGGAACTTGGATTATATATCAGTCTTGCTCGTTTCATATCTTTCACCTTCATTATGTGACTTCTCTATAACGTTTTAACCTAAATCTATCTCCTGTATAACCACAAAAAACAGCCCGTACTTGGACTGCTTCTGCCGATTCCTCTTATATTATAGTAATACGTGTCTGAAATTGCAAAGAAGGAATATGCCAGTATGTGTTAAAATTGTGTCTAAATTGTAGGGGGTCTGTCCCGGGTCTGTCCCCGGGACAGACCCGGGACAGACCCCTTAAAGGAATTTCTCATCTCAATAGGGAACTTTCTATCTAGAGGAGAGTGTACGATGGAAAAACTCACGTTAGAAATTTCACTATCAACCCCAGATGATTATGAAGGCCTGGTCGAAATCGATCATCTTGTTTGGAATGAACAGACCACACCTGCTCCTAATATCCGATGGGATTCTCCACAGGATTACGGACGGCAGTTTCCTGCGGGCAGTCAAATTGTTGCACGCTGCAGCGGAAGAGTGTGCGGCTATATCTTTTACAAAGATGTATTCCCCATCCCGTCCAATCTGCATGTAGCAGACGTGGCGCTTGCTGTTCATCCCGATTTTCATGGCCAGAACATCGGAACAGAGCTTATGCTGGCTGTTGAAAAATCAGCAAAAGATAATGGTAAAACAAAGCTGTCACTACGGGTTTTATCAACGAATGAAAAGGCAATACGCTTTTACAAAAAATGCGGCTATTTAGAGCAAGGACGACTTGTTGGAGAATTTCATTTAAATGGTCAGTTTGTAGACGATTTACTGCTTTATAAGCATATCTAACTGATTCGTTCATACGCTTACTACAGTACTTTACATTTTAGTTGGAGTATTGTTTATGATTTGGCTGTATATTTTTGTACCTCTCGGAGCTGTTCTCCTTCTAACCGCTATTGTACATTGGAGAACAAAACAGCGTTACAAAAGATATAACCAGCATTATGTAGCAGAGCAGCATTTGAGCGGTAACAATAAAATCAATAATGCAGTTGCCTGGAACTCTTCACAGCAAAATCATCATTCTGGAGGCAACGGTGGTTTGTAAAAGATGGGATCATAGTATCCTGTCTTTTTTCACGGTTAACATAAGTTTAATAATGCAAAAGATGATTGGGGGTTGTTGAGGTGAAGTATTTTAGATTAGCTCTTTTTCTTGGTTTACTCGGATTGATTGCAGGGGCATTTGTCGTTCCTTTTCAAATGGAAATGTTAAGAAATACTTTAGGTGAAGCAGAATACGAAAAAATTATAGAAGCAACTGGAATTCCGGCCCCAATAGGTATCATGCTCGCTGCTCTACAAATCGGCATTCTATCCACTGTCTTAGCCTGGATCGGTTTAAAGCTGACGAATCGTACAGGGCTTTCACTTCCGCTCTTGCAGACTTGGATTGTTGAAAAAAAGAAACCTGTTCTGAATCACGGCTCCTTAAAACTTGCACTTATTGGGGGAGCGATTGGTGCTGTATTTATGGTGTTAACTGACTTGTTTGTTTTTCAGCCTCATGTTCCAAAACTCGGCTCAGGAGAAAGCGCTGTATGGTGGAAAGCAACAATTGCCGGTGTCCTTTACGGAGGGATCGTCGAAGAAATTCTAATGCGTCTTTTCCTTATGACACTTATTGTTTGGCTATTATCTTTCTTATTTAAGAAAAGTAGAGATACCATTCCATCATCTTTTTATTGGACCGGAATCATACTTGCTGCACTTCTCTTCTCTGCTGGACACTTGCCGGCAACACAAGGATTTTTTGGAGAGCTTACTTCACTCCTTATTGCACGTGCATTTATTTTAAACGGTGTTCTAGCTGTGCTGTTCGGTTACCTTTATTGGAAAAGGGGATTGGAGTACGCCATGATTGCACACATGATGGTGCATATCGTTACACAGTTAGTGTTGCTGCCTATCATTAAACTAGTTTCATAAACTTTTAAAATACTGGAGAATATCCAGTATTTTTTTTGAATTAATCGCGGTAAGTTATTCGTCAAATAACTAACGAGGAATTTTTTGGTAATTTATTGTTGCAATTATTTATCAATAGGAGGTGTAGAATGAATTTTTCTTTCCGCAGTTATTCCAAACGATTTATCTCAACTGTTCTAGGTATCCTTGTCATCAGTGCTCTTCCATCTATTTTGTTTGGAGTTAACTTTCATCTGCAAGAAAAGGTATGGATTTATACCACATATTCGTATAAAGGTCAGGCGGTAAATCGTGATGTATTTCCTGAAATCTTTAACAAGTTCTTTTACTCAATGACGATCTTCTTTTTAGCCTTATTTATCGGTTTGCTGATTGCCTTGATTTTAACCTTCATTACGACGATGCTCCCAAGATTTATTCAGCGGATTATTTATGGTGTTTTAACTACGTTAGAATCCTTTCCAGATTTGTTTATCGTCGTTGTTTTACAAGTATGTATAGTCTATATCTACAAACAGACAGGTATTTTAATTCATTTTTACAATGGTTTTAATGATCCAATTTATCTTCTTCCTGTTCTCGTGCTGTCTATCGTTCCTACGATTCAGTTATTTAAGCTCACTTTATTATTAATGAGTGAAGAGCAGCACAAGATTTATGTAACAGTTGCTCGCTCTATGGGGTTAAGCACGTTATACATCCTATTAAAGCATGTTTTTAGAAACATCCTGACGAGTCTCGTCCAGTATGCTAAACCCATTATTGTTTTCATGCTTTCCAATCTGTTTATCGTGGAATACGTATACAATTTAAACGGAATTTTGACCTTACTGCTGTATACAAAAGGTGTTGTTTTTTTAGTGACTGCCCTATTTATTGCCCTTCCTTTTTCAGTGCTGTTTGAGATAGCAGATTCCTATAATGCATCTGTAAAAAAACATATGGGTGAAAATGCAGCTTAACAAAAAGTGCAGTACAGTAAATATTTTTTTCGAACTGAGGTGTGATATGTATTTTTCAGTCCATAGTTATTTGAGGCGGCTGAGGTCAACCGTATTAGGCATTCTGATTATTAGTATTCTTCCTGCACTTATTTTCGGTATTAACACCCAGCTGCATCAAGAGGTCTATGTCTATTCTATGAAGGGTTTAACCGTTACCCGTGACATGTTTCCTGAAATTTATGATCAGTTTTTCTACTCTATGAAAATTTTCTTTGCCGCTCTTCTTCTAGGTTTATTTGCAGCACTAGTCCTTACCTTCATCACAACAATGCTTCCAAGATTTCTTCAGCGAATCGTTTATGGTTCTTTAACCATATTAGAATCCTTGCCAGATTTATTTATCGTAGCTGCATTGCAGGTTTTTATCGTATATCTATACAAAAAGACGGGAATTGTCATCTATTTTTATAATGACTACAATAATCCCATTTACTTGCTTCCTATTATTGTTCTATCCATTGTCCCAGCCATTCAGTTGTTTAAAATTACGCTGCTATTAATGAAAGAAGAACAGTACAGACCTTATGTAACGGTTGCAAGGGCTATGGGACTCAGCCGTTTTTACATTACATTAAAACATATTTTTAGAAATATTTTAAGAAGCCTCTTGCAATATTCAAAGACAATCTTTGTTTTCATGCTCTCTAACTTATTTATCGTAGAGTATGTATACAATTTAAACGGAATTATGTATCTATTAATGAATACGAAGGGCGCAGCGTTTTTAATAACGGCACTATTTATTGCTATCCCTTTTTCGGTACTGTTTGAATTCGCGGATAATTACAATGCATCGGTAAATAAGACACAAAAAAAGGAGATCGCTGCATGATTATAAAACTGGCAAAACAGCCTCAATTTTTAATCGGACTTTTATTTATAATGAGTTTACTGATTTTCAGTTTTTTTTGGACCGACATATTGGATGTCAAAAGATCAGAAGCTATGAAACTAATGGATTTTAAATATGATGAAAATGGAAGTATTATTGATTTCATTCCCTATTCACCATCAGAAGCTCCACCGTTTGGTACAGATTTATATGGCAAACAACTTTTTTATCAAATTGTAGATGGTGCAAAGTACACGATATTAATTGCGTTTGTTATCGCATTTTTTAGAATTGTAGCAGCCGTTGGCATTACGTTAATTAATCCAAAAGCTAATTATGCCTTTCTTAACGATCTTGTATCAGCAACACTTACCATTCCAACAACAATTCTAGCTTACATATTTATGAGTTCATTATTGATGAAGCATGCAATGGAGCGTAAAAGTTTTACAGAATTGCTTGTGATGCAGTGCCTTGTTTTAATCTGTATCGGTGTACCTACACTGATTTCAACTTTTTCACGAGAAATTCAGGACATTCTCAATAAAGATTATATAAATAACACGTTTGCTATCGGAGCTAAGAAACCTTACGTGTATTACAAACACTTACTCCCTGAGCTTTCTACACGATTGGTTCTATTGTTTGCTCAGCAAATGATTCAAGTGTTAATTCTGTTGGCTCATTTAGGTGTATTGGCTATTTTTATTGGAGGAGCTGAAACATTGGCGTTGGGAGATCCCTTAAACGTGCAGCTTGTAGATATTCCTTTAGCTGGTGAATGGTCTGGCATTATCGGAATGTCATTTATGAAATTGCAAGCTGCACCGTGGGTGATCTTAATCCCTCTTTCATGCTTTGCGGTTACGATTTTAGCTCTTAATTTAATCATTCAAGGCATTCAAAACGGTGTTGAGGAAACAAACAAGTTATAAGGAGGTGCAAGAAATGGATCAACATATCTTACAAATTGAGAACCTGCAAGTTTCTTTCAAAAAGAAAAAAGAAAAGATTATAGCGGTAAATGGCGTTAGTCTTCAAATAGAAAAAGGGCAGACCGTTGCACTAATTGGAGAGTCTGGATCTGGAAAGAGTATCACCTCTCTTTCGGTATTAAACCTTTTGCCTGTTAACGGCAGCGTTGAAAATGGATCCATCATTTTTAACGGTAAAGACCTTCTGAAGCAATCAGAAAAACAGATGCGGAAAATCAGAGGAAATGAGATCTCTATGATTTTTCAGGATGCCATCGCCTCCCTTAATCCTGGCATGAAGGTCGGCGTACAGATTACAGAAGGACTCAAATACCACAAGCTGCTGCCAAAAGCTGACCTTAAGGCAGAAGCTCTTCACTTGCTAGAACAGGTAGGTTTTCAAAATCCTGCCCATGTTTATAACCAATACCCCGAGCAGCTTTCAGGCGGTATGAAACAGCGTATTCTTATCGCGATGGCAATCTCGTGTAAACCGAAACTCATTATTGCTGATGAGCCTACTACCTCACTCGATGTTACGATTCAAAGGCAAGTTCTTGACCTAATCGATCGTTACAAAACGAACCTTGATGCCTCTGTTCTCTTGATTACCCATGATTTCGGCGTGGTGGCAGAGTACGCTGACTGGGTTTATGTAATGTTAGGCGGTCATATAGTGGAGTCAGCAGATGTGTATACAATATTTAAAAATCCTGTACATCCCTACACAAAGGCACTAATCGGTAGTATTCCTAATCCCGAAAATGGCCAGGAGCGCTTAAAGAGCATCCAGGATTATACGTTTGAAGATACAGGCTATAACGGCCGAAGGTTTGCGCCTGAAACGTATACTTACGAAAGCAGTTCTTTTAACACTCCCTCCTCCCTAGTTGAAGTAGAGCCGCTGCATTATGTCCGTTTCTACGATTCAGAAAGGAAGGTAGTTGCCATTGGATAACCTATTGTTAAGAGTGCAGAATCTATCAAAATATTTTATAGACAACTCTGGTGTTCATAAGGCATTGGATGGTGTTTCACTAAACATTCATAGAGGAGAAACGCTTGGGGTTGTAGGTGAATCTGGTTCTGGCAAGACAACGCTTGGCCGTACAATAATGCGTCTATATAAACCAGAGCATGGACAAATATGGTTTGAAGACAAAGAGATCACTAGGCTGAATGAAGGAAAGCTTCGACCTTACCGTAAAGAAATTCAGATGATTTTTCAAAATCCATATGAATCGTTAAGCCCCCGAATGACGGTGGGAGAAATTCTTGAGGAGCCTTTATTCATTCAAAAGATGGGGTCCAAAAAAGAACGAACCGATAAAGCACTCAGCATGCTTGAAAAAGTAGGCCTTCCAAAATCTTCGTATAAAAAAAGAATTCACGAATTTTCAGGAGGTCAGCGTCAAAGGGTGGGCATTGCACGAGCCCTGATGCTAGAGCCAAAGTTTATAATTGCAGATGAGCCTGTGTCCGCTCTAGATGTCTCCGTTCAAGCTCAAGTTCTCAATCTATTAAAAGATCTGCAGACAGAGATGAATCTAACTTGCTTGTTCATCTCGCACGACTTAAGTGTGGTTCATTATATGAGTGATCGTGTTGCCGTTATGTATCTGGGCCATTTAATCGAATTAGCTCCAAAAGAGGAGTTGTATCGCAACCCGATACATCCCTATACAAAATCACTGCTCGCTTCTATCCCTGTAGCCGATCCAGAGCGGCGAAACCCATATCGTGAGCCGATCATATTGCCTGAGAAGCCGCTATATCCGCCTCAGCTGGTACACGTCGGGAACGATCATTATGTATCAGCAAATATGATCAACATTAAAGATTTTGAGATTGAGAATACTGAAAAACAGGTGAGTTTTATTTAAAAGTGGATGGCTGGCGCGGGCTGGCCTTTTTTGTACTTGCGGAAATCTACTACTTTCAAGAGCTGTTCTTTAACAGCACAAACGTACTCACCGACATAGCACCCAAACTTCCAATTACCGCAATTACTGCACCTATCCATGCCATAAATAGGTCATCTCCTGGATAGGCAGGTTCAAGCGTTGTGTAATACCACATAATCCAGCCAATAAAGAAAAGAAAAAAAGAGTTTCCTATTCCAGCCATCTTAATTTTGTCTTTCAAAGACCCACTCCAAATTTCAGAAAAAACAAGCCATGTAATTAAGCTTAATGGTATGCACAACAGTAAACCAAAAGTTGAACCGTATGGTATGAAAAAAAGGATTACAAATGCAATGGCAAACAAAGCGGCATTTGCTGCAAACAAGGCTGCACCGGCAAACAAATAATTTTTACTTAAGCTGCTTCTCTGTAACTTATCGCTAATGTTCGTTACAATACCTGCTGAAGCAAACTCTCTTTGTTTTGTTAAAAGAATAATGGTGAACACAATTCCTGCTAACAAAATGATAGTCATTAAAAAACACCCACTTTTTTACAATTTTTACATCTTATATTATCATGAAAAGAGAGATTAAGAATATAGCTGTTTGATAGGAGAAGTTAAAGGAGGCGCCAACGATGTTTGAACTGATACTTTTATTTATAGCGATTGCCGTAATTGCTCCGCTTGTGCTGAAATACACAACAAAACCGAACTATCAAAAGGTTGCAGAAATGACGGTGCTGCCGCCTCAACTAGGAATTCGAGATGACCTGTCACTGCAAAAAACAGTTCGAAAAATGGAGCGAGCTCTTCCTCATGAGTTTAAAGAAAAAATTAAGCGAAGATATTTAGCTGAAAGTTCAAAGGCTACAGAAGCTTATTTTGAAGCCACCTTTTACGAACTTCAACGGTTTTTTATCATGTGCTCGCTTTTAAATAATGTACCGATGTTCAGTAAAAAGGTCGATGAGATCTGGCACGAGATGCTGATGTATACGAAAGAATACGAAAAGTTTTCGTCTGATCTTTGCGGAGAGCACATTCATCATGCTCCTAATGATGCAGTGGAACCAGATCCGCACGGAAGAGCATGGTTTGACCTTCTGTACGCTAAACTTTTTACGTTTACCGATTTCACTCATATCGCATGGGGTACTTTCTTCCAACATCCTCTCCACCAAGGCCTTTTACAGGAACTGCACACATTATCTGTTGAGGAGCTAGGAAAAAGGTATTTTAGAGAAAACGCAGATCAGGATACGGTTCATTCGCTCTTGACGAAGATCAAAGGCGATATTAAACGCATCTCTAAAGCACACGATCCCTACAAAGGATTGAAAGTGTCCCCTCATTCCATTGATAGTGCACCTATACTAGCTGGGGCGATGCTTTATTATTCTTATCACCATTCAGAACAATACGAGATGTACATGGGAAAATTAAGTCCAGCATCCAGCTATTACTCTGGCAACACGACAGCGTGCGGAAGTGGTTGCGGCAATCACCGTGATGATAGCGGCAGTCATGACAGCAGCGGCAGTGACAGCAGCTGTGGAAGCAGTTGCGGAGGCGGTTGCGGAAGTAGTTAGAGTACAAAAAGATTCGATTAAAATTTATTAAAGTTGGCTTTTCCTTTGTTCGAGTTAGAATTTTGGAACACATAAAAACAACAAGCCCTGCAAGTTGACTGTCAACTTGCAGGGCTTATTCATTAATTTTCTTCTACTTCTTTACGGTTCTTTTTAAATATTTTGGATAAAACTTCATACACGATTGGTACGATGATTAGCGTCAATAACGTAGAACTTGCTAATCCTCCGATTACGGTGATACCAAGGCCTTTTGAAATTAGCCCGCCACCGCCTGAACCGACTGCTAACGGAATCAACGCTCCGATTGTTGCGATGGCTGTCATTAAGATTGGACGAAGACGCGTTGCTCCCGCCTCGAGAATCGCTTCACGCATACTCATTCCTTCGCGTTCCATATGAATGATGCGGTCTACAAGAACGATAGCATTTGTCACTACAATACCGATTAACATTAACAGTCCCATCATAACAGATACGGAGATGGTTTCACCTGCAATCAATAGACCGACAAATGAACCAATCACAGCAAATGGCAGTGAGAACAGGATTGCAAATGGTGCAACGCCTTCACGGAATGTTACGACAAGAATGAAGTATACGATCGCAATTGCCGCAAGCATTGCTGCTCCAAGCTGTGTAAATGTTTCCGTCATATCTGCCTGCACACCGGCTACTCCAACTGTAACCCCTTTAGGCATATCCAGTTTATCGATGTCTTTTTGGACTTCCGAAGAGGCTTTGGATATATCATCGCCTATTGCTTTACCTGAAACCGTTGCGTAGTATTCCCCTTTGCTTCGGGCAAGTGTATTAAGCGTTGTTCCTTTTTCAACTGTTACAAGCTCAGATAACGGCATTGTTGTACCAAGCGCTGTCGGTACTTGCCTTGCCAAAATATCATCCACCGATTTAGGCTGTTTTGTTTGCTCCTGCTGAACGATAACATCTAGCGTATCACCGTCCTTTTCAATCGTCGTCAATACATCATCCGTTTTTACAGGATTCAGCATCATTACAATCTGACCTGTTGTCAGTCCATATTTTAGAATTTCATTTTGGTCGACGTTAAAAGTGTGCTCAACAAACGCATCCTTCGCGCTTGAAGTAACATCCTCCAATTGATTGTTCTTTTTCATGGCATCTTCTGCCATCTTTACCGCTTTATTAAGCTTATTCAAATCTTCACTGTAAAACGTATAGCTGACTTCATTCTCAGGACCTGTCGATGCAGCGAAGTTCTGACTCTTCCATTCTCCTGATTGCCCGATGTCTGCTACATAGTTTTCTATCTCTTCACGAACTTCTGGAAAGTTATCCATTTCCGGGTCAAAGATGAGGTACATTAATGCACCGCCTGCTCCGCCGCCCGCCATAGCCATCATCGGATCAGCGTTTTCCGTAACAGAGATTTGAACAATATCGATATAATCACGCTTAAGCATTTCTTCTTCTAATTCTTCAACGTTTGCTAGTGTTTCATCCTTAAGCTCACCAGCTTCAGGTGTGTATGTTAAATACATAACTTTATCTTCTTCACTGCCCATGAAGCTGAAGCCGATAATTGGTGTTAATGCTAAGCTTCCCGCTAATAAAATTACGGCTAAAAGTGAAGTAATAATTTTATGGTTAAGTGATTTGTTAAGAATTCCTTTGTACCAATTTGATAGCTTACCAGCTTCTTTATGGTTGCCTTCTGTCTTTTCACTATATAACTTCTTTTTGAATAAGAAGTGGGATAATGCAGGTACGATCGTAATGGCCACAATCAGGGAAGCACCTAGCGCAAACGTCATGGTTAACGCGAATGGTGCGAACAGCTCGCCAACCATACCTCCAACAAAAATAAGCGGAGCGAATACAGCAACGGTTACGAGTGTTGATGACAGGATCGGCTTAAACATTTCAACAGTTGCTTCACGAATCAGCGCACGTCCTGTTAACCTCTCATCTTTCAAATGAAGACGTCGGTAAATATTTTCTACTACTACGATGGAGTCATCGATTACACGGCCGATTGCGACTGTTATCGCACCAAGCGTCATGATGTTCAGCGTAATCTCCATCCAATTAAGAATCAATAATGCCATGAAAATCGAAACTGGAATAGAAATAATTGAAATAATCGTTGATTTAAAATCACGCAAGAACAGTAAGATAATTAATACCGCGATTAATCCTCCGAATACTGCTTTTTCAATCATGGTTGTTACGGATTCTTCTATCGGTTTACCTTGGTCAAGAGATACATCAATCACAAGACCATCTATTTTTGATTTTTCTTCTTTAATTAACTTTTTGACACTGTCTACAACATCAACCGTGTTGGCTTGTTGTTCTTTAACAATCTGAATCGCGATAGCGTCATCTCCGTTTGTTCGGGAAACTGACTCTACTTTTCCGACTGTTTTGATATCTGCAATTTCACTAAGTTTTACAAATGGAGTTGGATTTGTTGCAGATGGTGTGACTGGAATCATCATATTTTTCAATTCATCTGAAGTCATGAACTTACCATCTACCGCAACCGCTTCTTCACCTTTTTCAAACTCATACAGTCCTAGAGAGACCGCCATGTTGCTTGCTTGAATCATTTCTTTCACTTTATCTTCTGTTAGACCATACTCAGACATCTTATCTTTTTTATATGTAAGGTCTACTTCTTCAATATGTTGACCTGTAATTTTAGCTGATGCAACTCCATCGATCTTCTCGATCTTTGGAAGAACAATCTCTTCAACTGTTGAAGTTAATTCAACAATATCTTCTTTCGTACTGCTTACACTGAGCGCAGCTACTGGCATCATATTCATGCTGATCGCTGTAACGGTCGGCTCTTGTGCTGTCTCCGGCAATTCGACCGCATCAAGCGCAGATTGCAATTCGCGTTTTGCCTCATCCATATCTATCCCGTATTCATATTCCACTTGAATATTTGACATGTTTGAATATGAATTCGAATAAACGGCTTTTACATCTTCAAGACCTTCAACCGCTTTCTCTATTGGCATGGAAACGTCTTCCATTACTTTCTCTGGAGTTGCCCCAGGATAGACGTCCATCACCATTAAATAAGGAATCGAAACATCCGGAATTGTTTCCATATTCATTCGTGTGCCTGAGTAGATACCCGAAACTGTTATAATGATGGTAAGCAGCCATACGGCTAATTTATTCATCAGGACGAAATTAACTAAACCTTTCATTAGTCCACCAACCCCTAATTGACTTATCAAACTCAATTACTTATACTAATGACTGGTCGGTCATTTGTCAATGAAATATATTAGGAGCGATGAAATGAGTAAAAAACAATTAATTATGGAAAGTGCCCTTGAACTCTTTGCAAAACAAGGTTTCGAAGCAACTTCTGTACAGCAGATAACCGAACATGCCGGTATTTCCAAAGGTGCTTTTTACTTATCTTTCAAGTCAAAGGACGAATTGATCATTGCACTGATAGATCACTTTATGCTGGAATTCATCTCAGGTATTGACCATGTAGTCAAAAATCATAATAACGACAAAAATCTATTAAACGAATTTTACAAAGCTGCGTTTCATTCCTTTCAAAGGCATTCTGATTTTGCCAAAATTTTTATAAAAGAACAATCGCAAACCGTTAACGAAGAACTCATTACTAAAATGCATCACTATGACAAACTAATCGATAAAATTATTTTAGGGATGTTGGAGCGTTTATACGGCGAGGAAGTCAGACATACAAAATATGATCTCATTTATTGTGTAAAAGGCTTCTTGCATACCTATTCACATCTATTTTTATTCTTTAACGTACCATTGGACCTGAATTTATTAAGCGGGTCACTTGCAGAAAAGACCTGTTTGCTTGCGAGGCATTCTGAGACAACTTTTATTTCTGAAGAGCTTTACCAATCATTTAACGAAATGCCGAAAGAAGAAGGTACGAAGGAGCAACTCATCGAAATTATTGAACAAAAAATAGAAGAAGTTGAAGAGTCTACTGAGAGTGAATCCTTAATTCTGCTGAAACAGCACGTTCAAGAGCCAAGCCTAAGTCCAGCTATAGTAAAAGGGCTGCTGTCAAACCTCAAAGACCACCCCAAATGTAAGCAAATCTCTTATGTACTTCGGAATTATCTGGAGTTATAGCATAAACTTTCGTCCGCAGTTCATATCACATTTAAATCGTAGCGAAAGCGCTGCGATTTTTTTAATTTAAAAGGATAATTTTGTAAAAGGAAGAATTATATATATAAATTTGAAAGGAGGCTGTCTATTATGAATAACACGGAACTCAATTTTAAAAAAGAAAAGTTTCGGAAAGATGAAACATTCCTTACTAAAAGTGCTGACTATTTATCTACTTGGTCTCAAAAGTATGTACCTGACGCATTTGTTATTGCAGTATTACTTACATTGTTCGTATTTCTTATAGCATTTTTCATTAATCCTACTAAACCCCAAGAGATTGTTAAATCATGGGGAGATGGATTCTGGACTTATTTAGCCTTTACCATGCAGATGGTATTATTAATGGTTACCGGTATGACTCTGGCAAGTGTTCCTTTCATGAATAGGACTTTACAATCCATCGCTAAATTAGCTAATTCCCCACAAAAAGCATATATTCTAACGTTCCTTATCAGTGCACTAGCTTATTACATAAACTGGGGTTTAGCTGTTGTTGTAGGTGCAATTATGGCTAAAGAAGTTGCAAAGAAGAATTCTAAAGCTCATTTCCCTCTTCTAGTAGCTGCCGCCTATGCTCCTACTGCTTTATATAGCGCTGGTCTTTCAAGTTCAATCGGGTTAACCATAGCTACAGAAGATCACTTCCTTGCTGATGTTATGGGTGTTATTCCTACCTCTGAAACAATATTCAGTACGTCCACCATCATTATTTTTTTATCACTCCTAATTACATTACCTATTATAATCGTACTTATGGCTCCCAAGAAAAACATTGTAAGTTTTAATCCAAGTCACTTTACCAATGAAACAATTGATAAACCCTCTAAACAAAACTTAACACTTGCTGAAAAACTTGAATGGACACCTTTTTTAGGTATTACCCTTGGTACAATTGGAATTTTCTATTGCGCATACGAGTTTTTTAATGGCCGGAGTCTGGACTTAAATATAATTAATATTTTCTTTTTATCCCTTGGTTTACTTTTACATGGTTCACTAAACAATTTTGCTCAGGGGTTTACAGAAGCAACCCAATCGATTTCACCAATAATACTGCAGTTCCCTTTTTATGCAGGGATAATTGCGGTGCTTGGTAGTTCTGGTTTAGGAGCAGGTATTATTGAATGGATGTCATCAATAGCATCTAAAGAAACCTTTGATATTTTCACATATTGGTCAGCTGGATTAGTGAACTTGCTCGCTCCTTCTGGTGGTGGTCAATGGGCACTTCAAGGTCCTCTCCAGATCCCAGCTGGTTTAGAACTTGGGGTAGATCCAGCTACGGTAGCTATGGCTGTGGGTTGGGGAGATGCATGGACAAATTTAATTCAACCGTTCTGGGCTCTCCCTCTTTTAGGAGTACTTGGTTTGAAGATAAAAGACATCATGGGATACTGCTTTATCCTTTGCATTTGGGTTGGTATAGTTACAAGTGTACTTATGCTCTTTTTGTATTAAAGAAAAAAATCCTCCCTTTAAAGGAGGATTTTTGTTGTTTTATCTCTTTTTCAGTTCTTCCACAATCAGCTTGTTTACAAGCGGAGGGTTTGCTTTCCCTTTTGTTTCTTTCATCACTTGTCCAACAAGGAATCCAACCGCTTTTTCTTTGCCGTCTTTGTAGTCGGCAACAGACTGTTCGTTCGCATCGAGGATCTTCACGACGATTTCGCGGATTGCGCCTTCATCTGAGATCTGCACAAGACCTTTTTCTTTAACAATTTTCTCTGCATCGCCACCGTTTTCAATCAACTCTTTGAAAACAGTCTTAGCAATTTTATTCGAGATCGTCCCGTTTGCAATCAGCTTGATCATGCCAGCAAGACCTTCAGCTGTTAGAGCTGTTTGATCGAGCTCTCTGCCTTCGTTATTTAAATAAGCACTCACTTCACCCATGATCCAGTTAGATGCCTGCTTCGCATCTGCACCAGCCGTGAGTGTCGCTTCAAAGAAATCTGCCATCTCTTTTGTCATCGTAAGAACCTTCGCATCGTACTCTGGAAGTCCGAAGTCACCTACATAACGCTTTTGGCGCGCATCTGGAAGTTCTGGAATGTCAGACTTCACACGATCCATCCATTCTTCATCAATAAAAATGGACACAAGATCAGGCTCAGGGAAATAGCGATAGTCGTCAGATCCTTCTTTTACACGCATAAGAATTGTCGTTTTTGACGCTTCATCATAGCGGCGCGTCTCTTGAAGGATTTCTCCTCCTGCTGAAACCACTTCACGCTGGCGCTTCTCTTCGTGTTCCAGTCCTTTTTGAACGAAAGCAAACGAGTTTAAGTTCTTAAGCTCTGCCTTTGTTCCGAACTTTTCTTGACCAACTGGACGGATAGAGATGTTCGCGTCACAGCGCAGCGAACCTTCTTCCATTTTACAATCCGATACACCCGTGTATTGAATGATGGCTTTTAACTTTTCTAAATAGGCATATGCTTCTTCAGGCGTACGAATATCGGGCTCCGATACGATCTCAACAAGTGGCGTTCCTTGACGGTTCAAGTCAACAAGGGAGCCGTCTGCTGTATGCGTCAGCTTTCCAGCATCCTCTTCCATATGGATGCGTGTAATACCGATCTTCTTTTTATTTCCGCCAACTTCAATCTCAATCCAGCCGTGCTCACCGATCGGTTTATCAAACTGTGACACTTGATACGCTTTCGGATTGTCTGGATAAAAGTAGTTCTTGCGGTCAAATTTTGTTTCTCTATTGATTTCGCAGTTTAGCGCAAGTGCTGCACGCATCGCAAAATCTACGGCTTGATGGTTCACAACAGGCAGCACGCCAGGGTGTCCTAAGCAGATTGGACAAACATTCGTGTTCGGCGGAGCACCAAAGTTTGTAGAACAGCCGCAGAAAATCTTAGAGTTTGTTTTTAATTCTACGTGTACTTCTAATCCAATTATCGTTTCAAATTCACTCATCTTCTGCACCCCCTACAGCTTCGGCTTTTCTGTATGATGATCTGTTGCCTGCTCAAACGCATGTGCTACGCGGTAAATCGTGCTCTCGTCAAAATGCTTACCGATAATTTGAAGTCCGATCGGCAGTCCATCTGAGAATCCACAAGGTACAGAAATCGCAGGCACACCAGCTAAGTTAACCGGAATCGTTAAGATATCGTTCATGTACATCGTTAACGGATCTTTCGTCATAGAACCGCATTTAAACGATGCAGATGGCGTTGTCGGCCCGATGATCACATCGTATTTTTCGAAAATGTTCGTAAAGTCTTCTTTAATCAGCGTACGTACTTTTTGAGCCTTTTTATAATAAGCATCATAGTAGCCAGAGCTTAACGCGAACGTTCCAAGCATGATGCGGCGTTTTACTTCCTCACCAAACCCTTCACTTCTGGACTGCTTGTACATTTCGATCAAGTTGTCACTGTTATCTGAACGCAGTCCGTAACGAACACCATCAAAGCGTGAAAGGTTAGCAGATGCCTCAGATGATGACAGCAAGTAGTACGTTGCAAGAGCATAACGAGAATGCGGCAGAGATACTTCTTCCCAAGTTGCTCCAAGTCTCTCAAGCACCTTCAACGCTTCCATAATGCGTTCTTTAACGCCCGGTTCTACACCTTCACCAAGATATTCTTTTGGCACAGCAATCTTAAGCCCTCTTACATCACCTGTGAAAGAGGCAAGATAATCAGGGATATTTACTTTTGCAGAAGTAGAATCCATCGGGTCGTTTCCTGCGATCGCTTGCAGCAAGTATGCATTGTCTTCAACGTTACGTGTTACAGGTCCGATTTGGTCTAGTGAAGATGCAAACGCGACTAAACCATATCGTGAAACCAAGCCGTACGTTGGCTTTAATCCAACAACACCACAGAATGCGGCTGGCTGACGGATCGATCCGCCCGTATCAGAGCCTAGCGAGAAAAGAACTTCTCCTGCTGAAACGGACGCCGCAGACGCACCTGAAGAACCGCCTGGCACACATGATAGGTCCCACGGATTGTGTGTAGGGTGGAATCCTGAGTTTTCGTTCGATGACCCCATCGCAAACTCATCCATGTTCAATTTTCCGATCGTGATCGTGTCTGCTTGATTTAAGCGTTCAACAACGGTCGCATCATAGATCGGTTCAAAGTTTTCTAGAATTCGAGACGCACATGTTGTACGAATCCCTTTTGTTACGATGTTATCCTTGATTCCGATCGGCATACCAAATAACAGTCCTCTGTCAGCACCGGAAACAAGTTTCTCATCTAATTGTTTAGCCTTAATGCGGCTGTATTCTTCATTTAATGTTAAAAATGCTTTTACCTTATCATCTACTTGATGAATACGGTCAAACGTCGCATCCACAATGTCAGTTACACTCAATTCTTTTGTATGTAATAACTGATGCAGTTCTGAGATCTTTTTATCTAAAATCGACATACGTGGTCTTTCCTCCTACTCCAAAATGTTCGGAACTTTAAACTGGCCGTCCTTTTGTGCTGGCGCATTTTTCATCGCCTCATCTACTGATACAGAATTTCTCACTTCATCTTCACGAAGGACATTCTTCAGTTCCAATACGTGTGTAGTCGGCTCCACGTTATCTGTGTCAAGTTCGTTCAATTCTTCCGCAAACCCGATAATTTTATCTAATTGTTCAGTAAGCAGTTCGGCTTCTTCTTCCGTAACGGCTAACCTGGCTAAATGCGCCACGTGTTTCACTTGTTCTTTCGAAATTCGAGACAAGCATGCCACCTCCAAGACTTCTTATACGAAAAGTATTATTCTGATGATAACAAAAAGCTTGCCCTGTAAGCAACTTGAGGAGGGAAGATTCACGGAATTGAGTTATTTTCGAGGGTTTTTGTTGGATTTGTAGCTGGTTTCAGGATTGCGCTCGTTTTACGGTACGTGTTTTTATATTTTATTACGCGTTCGCCGCTAAATCGGTTGTTACCACCTGTAAAAGGGCTTTAAACACCGCTAAGACGAGCGTGACCACCTGAGATTGCACCGTCACCACCTGAGGACAGCGCTCGCGCAGTAAAAACAGCACCGAAATTCCCTCGAATAGAAAAAAGAATCTACTCTAACGTAGATTCTTCCATATTTGTATTCAAATCTTCTAAAATAAACTTAAATTCCCCACTCATGAAGTTCTAAGCGGCGCACTCCTTCTTTTACGTAAGGATCTTCTTGCGCTAAGTTTTGAGCTTCGTCTAGTGACTCTGCTTTGTAAACCACCATACCGCCTGCTCCATCCAAGAATGGTCCTTTTAAATGAACCTTATCCTGTGCCACAAGTTCTGCTAGGTAATCAAGGTGCGCCTGACGGAATTCTTGGTTGAGTTCCGGTTTTTCCATATGTAAAATTGCTGCGAAATATGCCATGTTTGTAACCTCCTTATTTGTTATGTTCATCTTACTACATAGTGTTGAACACCAAAAGAAAAACACCCGGTTGCTTTACCGAATGTTTTTAGTCTTTTCCGTAGCTCGAATCTTTTGTCGGATGCCGGAGCATGCCTTCTTTTGGCGGTGACTTCTTTTCGATGAGATCGCGGTTCATATTTGTGTTCCAACCGATATCGTTCGTAGGATGCACCCACTCTTCTCCTGCCATAACTTCAGGATCCGTGTCCGTACTCCAGTTGTTGAGAGGAGAATTGGACGAATCGTAAAAGCTATCTCCGATTACTACGCCATGTTCGTTTACAAATGGCGCTTGCATCTTCATACCTGTTTCCTTGAAGTCTGGAGAACTGATCTGGTGCGGCATCGTTTCATCTAGATCGACTTCAGGAAGACTCTTCTTTTGCTCTTTATCTTTTGACATTTTCACACCTGCTTCCATATCGTTATACGATTAACTTCTCCTGAAGCGGCATGTATAATCCATTTTTGTTTGCAGATTGTGTAAAGACTTATGAATTTTTTTGAAGACTTATAAAGGAAATTCCCCACAGAAAAAAAACCCTTTCTCAGGCGAGAAAGGGTTACAATTTCGAAATTATAGTGTTTCAGAAGTTGTTTTTGCTTGCATGTGAAGTGTTAGGTAGTCTGGTCCGCCTGCTTTTGAGTCAGTTCCAGACATGTTGAATCCGCCGAACGGCTGGTATCCAACGATTGCACCTGTACATCCCCGGTTGATGTAGAAGTTACCTACATGGAACTCTTCGCGCGCGCGCTCGATGTGCTCACGGTTGTTAGAAAGAAGTGCACCTGTAAGACCGTAATCTGTGTTGTTTGCGATTTCCATCATGTGATCGAAGTCACGAGCTTTACATACAGCTACAACTGGTCCAAAGATTTCTTCTTGCATCAAGCGAGCTTTTTCATCTACATCAGCAAAGATTGTTGGCTGGATGAAGTAACCTTTAGAGTCGTCGCCTTCTCCACCAGTCATCAGACGGCCTTCTTCTTTACCAATTTCAATGTACTTCATGATTTTGTTGAAAGAAGCTTGGTCGATTACAGGCCCCATATAAGTTCCAACTTCTTCAGGGTTGCCCATTGTTAAAGTCTTAGTAAGAGCTACAGCTTTTTCTAAAACTTCATCATACACGTCTTGGTGGATAACAGCACGAGATCCAGCAGAACATTTTTGTCCAGAGAATCCGAATGCAGAGTAAACGATTGAGCTAGCTGCTAATTCAAGATCAGCGTCACGGTCAACAACAACAGTATCTTTTCCGCCCATTTCAGCAATTACACGCTTTAACCAAATTTGGCCAGGGTGTACTTTTGCTGCGCGCTCATAGATGCGGCAGCCAACTTCACGAGAACCTGTGAAGGATACGAAACGTGTTTTCGGGTGGTCTACTAGGTAGTCACCGATTTCTGCTCCACTTCCAGGAACAAAGTTAAGTACGCCTGCAGGAAGTCCTGCTTCTTCCATCACTTGAACGAACATCGCTGCAATAACTGGAGTTGAGTTCGCTGGCTTCAACAATACCGTGTTACCAGAAACGAACGCAGCTGCTGCAGTACCTGCCATGATCGCAAACGGGAAGTTAAATGGAGAGATAACGATACCTACTCCAAGTGGAATATAGTTAAATTTATTGATTTCGCCTTCGCGGCTTACTACTGGTTGTCCAGCTTTAAGTTTGATCGCTTGGCGTGCATAGTATTCTAAAAAGTCGATAGCTTCAGCTGTGTCAGCATCTGCTTCTTTCCATGGCTTACCTGCTTCTTTTGTAAGCATAGCGGAGAATTCATATTTACGGCGGCGGATGATCGCTGCTGCACGGAACAAGATGTTCGCGCGGTGCTCAGGATCCCACTTTTTCCAAGATTCGAAAGCTGTTAATGCAGCTTGCATCGCTTGCTCAGCATGATCTTGAGTCGCTTTAGAAACAGATCCAATCACTTCTTCTTTGTTAGCTGGATTTATAGAAACAATCTTCTCGTCTGTCGTGATTTTTTCACTGCCGATAACAAGCGGAAACTCTGTACCAAGCTTTGAGTTAATAAGTTTCAAGCCTGCTTCGTAAGCTTCCTTGTTTGCAGGAACTGAAAAGTCCATAAATGGTTCATGACGGTATTCACGTGTCATAATAAATTCCCCTCCTATTAAAGCGTTTTCATTATTGGGTTTCCCACGTTCATTCTACATGAACATTACGTTTTGTTCAAACAAACAGAAAATAGTCAGAATTCTTTATTTTCAAGGGATGAAGCCCCTTTATGCATCTTTTTTCTTTATGATGAATGATTAGTATGTTTTTGTATGGTTTGAGGTGAAATTTGGGATGAATGTCCGAATAATTATGAATTTTGTTATTTAAGAAGCATATTTTTCCAAGGTTAATTTTACAACATTGAAAATGGTTAATTTCCGCTCCAGAATACTCGATTTATTTAGGAAAAGTGCGGCTAGTGTACATACCACTCAGGGTATTCAAGGCATTAATTCAAGAAATTCGAGTCATAATTCCTGAAATTTTTGGTTTAATCCCGCGAGTTTCAGCTTTATTTCCGCGAGTTTTGCTCATATATCCGCGAGATGACATAATTCGACTAACTACACCTCTCTCAATACCCCTCCCCTCCACTAACAAACAACAATTGTATAAAACATCAAAGAAACCCGCTAACCTTAAAGTCAGCGGGTTTTGAAAATCTCTATTTACGGTAAATATGCACAAACGGTTCTTCTTGCGTTGTTTCGTCTTTTACGATAAGCGCTTCTGGCTGATCAACGGCTGAGCCAATATACACTTCTACTGGCACATTCGGCAGTTCTCCCAGCGCGGAAGTCGCAACAAACTGAGTAAAGGAGATGATTTCTGCTTTACCGCGGAACTGAACGGGTATTTCAATCGTGATACGCTCTAAGTTTCCGTCCTTATAAAACCCTTTTCCGATTACACCGATAAAGTTCGGGAAATATTCTTGAACCTTTGATTTAAAAGTCGTGAACTTCTCGTAGTCGCTGCGTTTCTTTTTAGATGCTGTATCTGATGGGAACAATAGGTAGTCTTCATCCACGTCTTCCCAAGAGCTGATCGAATTGCTTCCTTTTTTTACAACACCTGACGCAAAAAAGTTTCCTGGAGTTACAGAGTCGCGCTCTTCTTCTTGATAAAGAGCAAAAACGATCGGTACATCCTTTAGTTTTGGATCCGTACGCAAACGGCTCGCCACTTGTCCGGCAATTTTCTGAGCCTCTTGTTTTACCCTGGCACGGTCAAGCTTAACTTCACCTGGATAGATTAGGCTATCTTTGTTCACATTGTAATAATACGTTGAGTTAAAAGACAATCCGATTACAACACCGCCAAGTTTTACTTTGCCGTCACCGCTTTGAACAAGGTAGTTATGCTCAAGTACATAGGAAAGGTACTTAGGGTTGTTCTTGTTTGCTTCAAGTATCTTATCAACATATCCACTATCACTTTGGGCTACTTTTGCACCTAATTTAGGGTTCAGACCAGTTTGGTCAAACTCACTCTTGCTTTTTCCTGGTTCTTCATCAGCTCTTCTTAGCCAGTTTGTTACCGTTGGCTCATTGAGAAACTGTCCTTCTTGGAAAAAATATTTGTCCGTGTTGAACGTGTCTTGTGCGATACGCATTAAGCCCATTTCAAACTCGTTAATATCTAGACGGTTATCAACACCAAAACGGATTACACCACGGGCTCCACCTGGTTCGAACGGAAAAATGCTTCGATAGTACTTTTCACCAGTGTTAATCTCCCCTGTAATAATCGCTTTTTCTTCCTTTTTCCCCTTTTCTTGCACGACCTTTTCTTCTTTTTCCAGCTCATCATTCCCCAAACAGCCGGTCAAAACAAGTACAGTGCTTAAGAAAAGGAGTCCAACCCGTTTCATCATTACGGACACTCCTCTAATATTGTTGGTTAGCTCTCGCCAATCTTATTTGTTAAGCTCGTCCACCAATTTTTGCTCATTCCATATTTCAATGCCAAGCGTCTTCGCTTTATCAAGCTTAGAGCCTGCATCTTCACCCGCGATCAGCATATCTGTATTCTTACTTACGCTTCCGGTCACCTTCGCTCCTAAACGCTCAAGTTGTTCCTTCGCATCATTACGCGTTAAGATTGAAAGCTTACCCGTTAACACAACGGTTTTTCCAGCAAACGGCGTATCTAGATCCTCAACCTTTACAAGCTTCGGCCCTTTATACTCCATGTTCATGCCGAGATTTTTCAATTCTTCCATCAGTTCTTTTACTTCAGGCTTTGAAAAGTAAAGCTGAATCGAGTCAGCCATCTTTTCACCGATCTCTTCTACAGCTAAAAGTTCTTCTTTAGAAGAACTCATCAAGCCATCCATCGTTTCAAAACGCTGCGCGACCGTCTTTGCGGCTTTTGCCCCGACATGACGGATTCCTAGACCGAAAAGAAGACGCTCTAAAGAGTTTTCCTTTGATTTTTCAATCGCAGCAAGCAGATTGTCTGCTGACTTCACACCCATACGTTCTAATTCTAACAGTTTCTCGCGCTCTAGCTTGAATAAATCTGCAAAGTTCTCAATTAATTTTTCCTTGAAAAGCTGTGCGACTACCTTTTCGCCAAGTCCGTCAATGTTCATCGCATTGCGGGAAACGAAGTGGATAAACCCTTCACGGATCTGTGCGGGACACTGCGGATTTAAGCATCGCAATGCTACTTCACCGTCTAATCGCTCAAGTTTGCTTTCGCATTCTGGACACTCTGTCGGCATATTAAAATCGGTTTCATCACCCGTGCGGCGTTCAGTAATCACATTTACGACTTCCGGAATGATGTCACCTGCTTTTTTCACAACTACATAATCACCAATCTTGATATCTTTTTCCCGAATCAAGTCTTCATTATGTAAGGAAGCACGCTTTACAGTCGTACCCGCTACTAAAACGGGCTGCAGCAATGCCGTCGGTGTCACTACACCTGTTCGGCCGACATTCAACTCGATTCCTTCAAGCTTTGTTACCACTTCTTCAGCAGGAAACTTATATGCGATCGCCCAGCGCGGGTTCTTCGCTGTAAACCCTAGCTCTTCTTGCTGATACAATGAATTTACCTTAATCACAATTCCATCGATCTCATATGGAAGATCTGGGCGTTTCTCTTGCCAGCTGTTCACATACTCAATGACTTCTTCTATATTCCCGCACTTTTTCCACTCAGGATTTGTTTTAAAACCTAAGTGACTTAAGTACGTTAAGCTTTCGTCATGCGAATCGACCGTATGGCCATCAAGCTTTCCAACACCATAAAGGAAAAGATCAAGGTTACGGCTTGCAGCAATTTTCGGATCAAGCTGACGCAATGAACCCGCTGCTGCATTTCTTGGGTTCGCAAAAAGCTCTTGTCCTTCTTCTTCTCTGTGGGCATTCAGCTTTTGAAAAGATTTTTTCGGCATGAACGCTTCACCGCGCACTTCGAGCATAACAGGTTCTTTCAGCTTAAACGGGATAGAGCGAATCGTTTTTAAATTATTCGTAATGTCCTCACCGATTGTGCCGTCACCGCGCGTAGCGCCTCGAATGAAACGGCCATCTTCATAAGTAAGGGACACGGCCAATCCATCAATCTTCAATTCAGCCACATACGAAACATTAGAACCAACACCATCTCGTACACGACGGTCAAAATCACGCAGATCTTGATCATTAAAGGCATTGCCGAGACTCAGCATCGGTACAGTGTGCTCGACTTTTTCAAAAAAGTCCAAAACAGCACCGCCTACACGTGATGTAGGCGAATGCTCGTCATGGAGTTCTGGATGATTGTTTTCAAGTTCAATCAGCTCTTTCATCAGCTGATCATATTCAGCATCAGGTACAGAAGGTTTATCGAGTACGTGATATTCGTAATTATATTTTTCTAGCATGTCCCGGAGTTCCAGGATGCGTTTTTTCGCATGTTCTTCGTTCAACCCGTTCCACTCCTTCTTTCGTTACGCTTTTTCGATCGGGGCAAATTTAGCAAGCAGTCTTTTTACACCAACTGGTTGAGGAAATGCGATATCAAGTTCCAGTGAATCACCTTCACCACGCATGCTCACAACCGTTCCTGTTTCCCATTTACGGTGTTTGACTTTGTCGCCTACTCTCCACTCCAGTTTTTCCCCGCCAGAAGATTGATAGACAGGTGTAACCATTTTCTTTTTCGGTGCCATGAATGTTGGCGTTGCTCCTCCACCTGAACGAGCACCACCGCCCCAAGGAACAGAAGGTTTTTCTTTTACTTCCGTTTCAATCAGATCAGCAGGGATCTCAGCGATAAAACGCGATTCCGGATTCGTCGTTGTGCGGCCATAAAGAGTACGCATTCTAGCATTTGTTAAGAAAAGCTCTTCTTCTGCACGCGTGATTCCAACGTATGCCAGACGGCGCTCTTCTTCCATCTCGTTTTCTTCAAAAAGAGCACGGCTATGCGGGAACACGCCTTCTTCAAGCCCCATTAAGAAAACAACCGGGAACTCCAAACCTTTTGCAGAGTGAAGCGTCATAAGCACAACCGATTCCTTCGGCTTATCATCTGCTGCATCTTCATCAAGCTTATCGATATCCGCAACAAGTGCTAAGTCTGTTAAGAAAGCGATCAGCGATTTGTCTTCCTGCTTCTTTTCAAAGTCTTGCGTTACGGAAATAAATTCATCGATATTCTCTAAACGGCTTTGTGCTTCAATCGTTTTCTCCGCTTTAAGTGCGTCGCGATAACCTGTCTTCGTTAACACTTCTTCCGTGAGTTCTGTCACAGAAAGATATTCCTGCTGGCGCGTCCAGTTCGTTACAAACTCAGAAAACTCTCTTAAAGAGTTCGTTGCACGGGCACTTAGACCGATCTGCTCAACTTCTTGGAGAGCTTGATACATGGATAGGTCATTGTTCGCTGCATATTGCACCACTTTATCCATGGATGAAGCACCGATTCCGCGTTTTGGTACATTCACGATACGCTGAAGTGAAATGTCATCGTCAGGATTCGAAATAAGACGCAGGTATGCAAGGATGTCTTTGATCTCTTTTCTGTCATAGAACTTTGTGCCGCCGACGATGTTGTAAGGAATGTTCGACTTGATCAAAACTTCCTCGATAACACGGGACTGGGCATTCGTTCGATACAGGATCGCGATGTCATTATAAGAACGTTTGCCAGAAGTTACAGCTTCACGAATCTTGCCTGTTACATAGTAGCTCTCGCCTTGCTCATCGTCACCTTGGTAATACGTGATGCTAGCGCCATCCGTATTGTCTGTCCAAAGATTCTTCGGCTTACGATTCATGTTGTTTTCGATTACTTTGTTTGCAGCTTGAAGAATCTTTTTCGTAGAACGATAGTTTTGCTCTAATAAAATGACTTCAGCATCATTGTAGTCTTTTTCAAAGGATAGAATGTTCGCGATATCCGCACCGCGCCAGCCGTAGATCGAC
This sequence comes from Fictibacillus sp. b24, assembly GCF_030348825.1. Classification (NCBI taxonomy): domain Bacteria; kingdom Bacillati; phylum Bacillota; class Bacilli; order Caryophanales; family Fictibacillaceae; genus Fictibacillus; species Fictibacillus sp. b24. The sequence goes on from NZ_JAUCES010000005.1 coordinate 3,711,123, forward strand.
TGATCGGAGTCACCTACAACACAAAGGTTGCGGAATCGGTCTGCAAGCATCTTAACGAGCATATATTGCGCGCGGTTCGTATCTTGATACTCATCCACGTGAATATATTGAAACTTGCGCTGGTAAAACTCGAGCACTTCAGGAACCTTCGCAAAAAGGTGGATCGTCGTCATGATTAGGTCGTCAAAATCCAAGGCTTGATTTTTTCTTAGACGCTTTTCATAGCCTTCATAAACTTCACTCACAACACCTTCAAAATGGCCGTTCGCCACCTTTGCAAAATCCGCTGACGTTTTCAGTTCATTTTTTAAGGATGAAATGGCACTTAAGATTCCGCGAGGCTCGTACTTTTTCGGATCATAATTCAAATCTTTCAATACCGCTTTTACAACAGACAATTGATCTGTCGCATCTAAAATCGTAAAGTTACGATTAATTCCGATTCGATCGATGTCGCGGCGTAAAATACGAACACACATAGAGTGGAACGTAGAAATCCAGATTTCTTCTGCTACTGGTCCAGTGATCTTAGCGACCCTTTCCTTCATCTCTCTTGCTGCTTTATTCGTAAATGTGATCGCCAAGATGTTCCACGGTGCCACTTCTTTTTCCATCATTAAATAAGCGATACGATGAGTTAACACTCTCGTCTTGCCGCTTCCCGCACCAGCCATCAGCAACAATGGCCCGTCTGTATGTTTTACCGCTGCTTTTTGCTCAGGATTCAGTCCTGTTAATAGCTTTTCAATCATTTGATGCATACTCATTTTCACTTCACCGCCCGAACATATATTCTTATTTTATTTATTTTCACTCATTTTTGAGATTTTATCAACTTTTACCCTTAACGGCTTTAACCGTTTCAATAGCTGCGTTTAGATCGTCATAGATGATATTCCCGACTACTACCGTGTCAGCGAATTCTGCCATTTCACCCGCTTGTTCAGCTGATGTGATTCCGCCTCCATAATATAAAACAGCATCTTCAAGCACGTTCTTCACTTTTTTTACGATATTAACATCACCATACGTACCGCTGTATTCCAAATAAAAGATCGGAAGCTTGAACATTTTCTCGGCCATGCGGGCATATGCTACAACATCATCTTCCGAGAGACTTGTGTCAGCACTCGATCGCTCAGCTGCCGTACAATCCGGGTTTAAGATGCAATAACCTTCTGTAATAATCTCGTCCCAGTTCATGATGTCACCGAACTCTTTTAAAGCTTCTGTGTGAAGACCTGTTATAAAGTTAGCATCCTTCGCATTTAATACGGTAGGTATATAGTAAAAATCGAATCCTGGTGTTAGTGATTCAATGTTGGATACTTCAAGCACACAAGGAACCGCATATCTGCGGATGCGCGACATAAGGTCCAATGTATTATCAAGCGTAACCCCAAGAGATCCGCCAACGATAACAGCATCCGTTCCGCTCTCACAAATCAATTCAAGGTCGCTTTCGCTGATCTCTTTATCTGGGTCAAGCTTAAACACATGCTTCCATTTACGATAATCAAACATTGTGTTCTTCCTTTCCTATTTAAAACAACCCGTGCCTGCTATTTACAACAGGCCGATTCTGTACTTCTGCATTATATCAAAAATAAAGTTCTCACTCTATGATTCATCATGTGGAAAGATTGTGAAGTTCATACTCGTTTTTAGGAGGAATGCCTGTGCTTATGTGGCATATTGACGATGAAATCATGCTAAAGCAAGCAGACGTTAAAGAATCAGATGCCATTTACAGATTGCTCGAGCATTCACGGCGGCACCTAGGCCCGTGGATCAGCTGGGTGGATTATACACAGTCAAACGGTGAAATGAAACAGTTTATTAAAACAGTAAATAAAAAGATGAAAGAACAGACCGATATCGTTCTGTTTATTTGGTATCGCGGACAAGTTGCAGGTTCTGTCGCTTTGTATGATTTAAAATGGCACAACCAGTCCGGCATGCTCGGTTATTGGGTTGGTACAGGATTTGAGGGCCGCGGAATCGCTCATCGCGCGGTAAGAGGAATGCTTATGTATGCGTATTATACGTTAATGCTGAACCGTGTTGAGCTTCGCGCCGCGGTTCAAAATGAAAAAAGCATCAAGCTCGCCCGCCGGCTCGGCTTTCAGGCAGAAGGCATTGTCCGGCAGGCTGAATGGATCCGCGGAAATTGCCGCGACCAAGTCCAGATGAGCTTGATGAAAAATGAATTTAACTAAATTATATTTCAGGATTTAAAACGTAAGAGACGTATTCTGCTGCGCTTTGTTCAACCGATTCCTCTGATGCACGAATCGCACTATGGAATACGAATGGCGCAATGTAACGAGTTCCGATTAAATTAGAAGTCGCTTGGAACGGTCTCAGCAGTTCACTAATCGAATAGTGGTTGTAGCCTCCTGCTTGATAAGAAACTTGCGGACCTCCTGTTGAAATCGCAATCACTAACTCTTTTCCATGAAGTGAATCTCCACCAGGTCCATATGCCCATCCATATAAAAGCACAGCATCTTGCCATTCTTTTAACAGTGACGGCGAGCTGTACCAATAGAACGGAAATTGGAGTACGATGCGATCGTGCTCCAGCAGCATGCGCTGTTCATCTTCAACGTTTACTTTTCCATCCGGGTATAGATCGTAAAGCTTGCGTACCGTTACATGGTCTTGCTTTTCAATTTCTTCAGCCCATCTTTTGTTTACGGTAGATGTTTGTAGATTGGGATGCGCGATGATGACTAATGTTTTTTTCATTTATAGCTCTCCTTTGTATTAGGCTGTTTTCGTATACATTGATGCTTGTGAAAGTAGTTGATCTCCGCTCCAGGCTGCTCGCTTTCCGCGGGGCAGGCGGTGAGCCACATTCGTACGTTTCACTCTTAAGTGTCTCACCTGCCCACCTGTCCCGCAGGAGTCTCGCACCTTCCACTCCAATCAACTTGTCAGTGAAGAAAGTGAACAAAAAATTAAAAGCAACAATCTGTTTGAAAAGAGCACTATTTTTTATTTTCATTTGGTTGTACAAACAACTATTATTGTAAAAGAGAGCTCATTTAAGAATCGAGCTGCCCTGCTGCAAGATGCGTAGCTTTTGTTAGTGCTTTTCCTTCTTCTTCTCCTAAAATATCAGAGTAGTTTCGGAATAAGTCCTTCCACGCTTTTTCGAGTTCGGTTTGAATCTCGATGCCAGCTTGTGTTGGATGGATGTGCGACATCTTCCCTTGCACTTTGCGTTCTGCAAGTCCTTTAGCGACAAGCTTATCAACAAATCGCGTAATCGTACTTGGTGTCATATGAAGTTCTTCCGCCAATTCTGATTGTGAAATCCCAGGCTTGTTGTTCACAAGCATCATGAGAAAACCATGCGTTGGAGAAATGCCAGTCGGCCTGAACGATTCCTCTGCCATTTTTGTAATAACGCGAGAAAGCTTGTTCACGGTAAAATACAGACAGTTTTCTAGATACTTTTCGGGCATTTGAAGCACCTCTTTTACATTTTTATGTTGTTTGTACATACAAATATAATAAGTGTATTACATTTTGTCAATAAAAAGATGTTTTGGCTCGGCAATTGAACATAATACTAGAAATTCTGGCATTATTCCGGCGAGTTTCGCCTATAATACGGCGAGTTTTTGAGTTAATCCGGCGAATTTCGGCCATATATCGGCGAGTCTACAAAATCCATCATAATACGACCGCATACACAACAATTAACTCCACTCTCCCGCCTCCAAGCACTAACAAAAAAACCCACCAAATTGGCAGGTTATTTCGCTTCTTCCTCTTCATGAACGCGGTCAAGCACCATCGCATAAGCGTCGTTTCCGAAATTCAAACAGCGTTTTACGCGTGAAATCGTCGCAGTACTCGCACCCGTTTCACTCTCGATCTTGTGATATGTCTTTCCTTCACGCAGCATGCGCGCTACTTCAAGTCTTTGCGCCAGAGATTGAATCTCGTTCATCGTACAAAGATCATCAAAGAAACGATAGCATTCTTCCATATCTTTTAGCGATAGAACTGATTCAAACAGCTGATCTAGCGCTTTTCCTCGCAGTTTATCAATTTGCATGTAACATGCACTCCTTTTTTAATGCATCTTAACCGAATCTGCCATGCCACTCGGTACAATGTTAATCCATGTTTTACCCGGAACAAACGCCCCGCCGTCCGGAACGATTCTTCCGTTATCGTTTTTCCACGAAATGTTTTGTGCGACACCGTTCTGTATTAGAATAGCATCTCCGCCTGACGTTAAGTTGATCTCACGTCTGCCGGCATCATCGATTACACGGTGGGCCGCTTCAACAATGAATACATTTTTTACAGTGACTGGCGTTTCGGTTTCGCGGTCTATAGTCGGTTCATTGTTGCTGCTTCTCGCGTACGTCTTCTTTTTATCAGAGTACGTAAAACCTACCGTATCTCCACCTTTATACGAAATCGTAACTTCATCCGCTGGTGTTCCCTCTATATCTGAAGCACCCTTACTCGTAAGAAACGGAAGCATGTCTAGATCATCCGAGTCTTCAGCTCCGATTTTCTTCATCCCTTTTTCAATATTTTCATAGGTGATGTAAGAGTTGTGAGGTGCTTTTCTAAAATCAGCTCGTTTAAAAAGACTGCCGTCATAGTCCATTCCGTTCAAATGATCGACTCTGCCGCTATAGAGAATCTCTTTCGCTTCTGGACTGAAGCCATGTGCTACGAATAACGAGTTGTAGCCTTCTGAGAGTTCAATATAATAGTCTCTTGCGCTCCGAACTGGGCCTACCACGTCCGGCATTTCACTTTGGAAAATCGCTAGAAAACGAGTAAGTTCCCCCTCAGCTAATACTTCGTACACAATGTCTGCTTTATGAAGTCCTGATTGAGGTCTTGCTTTCGAGTGGTTGTTTACCATAACAGCAACCGCCCGGTGGTCGACCTCATCATTCGTTCCTAAGCCAGTCAGCGGAAATACAGAAGCGTAGGTCTCTTCTTTTTTATCTTTCTTTGAATCAGATGCTTCAGCTTTATCTACTTTACCGTCTTCTAATACTTTATCTCTTGCGTCTTTACATGCAGACAGCGTTAATACTGTGATGATCGCCATCAAGATGATGTACCACTTTTTCATTGGGCTCACTACCTTTGTATCGTATTATTTTGCCCAATCCTTTTCTATATTAACGCATAATCGAAGGAAAGAGTAACCCTTTCTTTTTTACATCGTAAATGCCTCTTTGCGTAATGCGGATGTATGGCAAGTGTGTGGAAGAAAAGAACAGAAGAGAATAGATTGGATCTTCGTACTGATACCCGCGCTCTCTTAGGGCATTCGTCAGCCTTTTTTCTTCTTGTACTAGTTCTTCTATACCAAGATTCGACATTCCTCCCGCTAACGGAAGTTTTATTTCAGCAACGATCTCGCCTTTTTCAGCAAGCACGATGCCACCGCCGACCTCTTTCAATCGCTCGAACGCCACTGCCATATCTTTTTTGCTCTTACCGATTATGAGCAGATCTCCGGTGTTGGAATAGGAGCTCGCAAAGCCATACAGATTCTTGGCAAAACCTTTCACGATGGTGTTCGTTCTCCACTTGCCATCTTTATCAATCAGCATTAAGAAGCACTCATCCGATTCTTCGTTAATTTCTTCAGAAAAAGGATTGATCGATACATTATATGGCCGAGTAATGACACTATTGTACATTTCTATTCCAACGAGACCAGAAAACTGAAAGTCTTCGTCGTGAAGATCCCAATTGATCTCTCTTTTTCGTATACCGTGCCCTTCCCAATCAAACGCAAAGTCTTTGTCTTCACTAACATCCTCACCATCACGCTTCATCCATTTTCCTTTAGCCAAAACAGAAACAGGTAGAGGATTCGAAATATCATCTAAAATGTTCAAATGCGCCACACGTCCAGGAGCCACCATTCCAAAAAGGTGATCCAGGCCATAATATCTCGCCACATTATAGGAAACCATCATATACGCATCAACTGGATCGATTCCAGCTTCAAGCGCGATCTCAAGCATTTTATCAGTCACACCTTCTTCATAAAACGCTGGTGTTGAACCGTCCGTTGTAAAAAAGATTCGCTCATAGTTCGTGATGCCTTCTTCTTTCATCTGGCGTAAAAGCTTAGGCAGATCTGGACGGATCGATGAATAACGAAGAGATACTTGGAGCCCAGCGTTCAATCGGTCCATCACTTCCGTACCAGTCATTGCCTCATGATCACAATCTACCCCGAGCAATGTCATCGCCGTTAACGTTTTTTCTGATGCACCTGGCAGATGGCCTTCGATCTTCTTACCCGCTTTCTTCGTCTTCAGCATCCAGTGAAGCAATGTATCATCACCTTGCAGTACGCGCGGCCAGCTTGTTAATTCTCCGCCTTGAAGAACATACGGGCTTTCAAGCAGCTGTCTAACCGATTTTTCAGAGAAATAATTCTCTTCTTCTAAAAGCTCGGTTTGCGCGTCATATCGGCACCACCAAAAGAAATTAGACGGCAGATCGTTCACGTCTTCCATAAAAGAAAGCGCTTTCGAAATACTCATTTCAAAAAGCAGCATAAAGTTATCGGCTAAAAATACAGACGTCCCGCGTTGCAATGCATATCGGGAGAGCGACTGGGGATTATAAAGTTGAAACGGATGACAATGCGGTTCAATATATCCAGGCACAACAAACTTACCTTCGAGATCCGTAAATTCCGTTCCGGAGTCTTTTGCAGGCAGCTTGTCGCCCACATAGATAATACGGTCTTGAAGTATCCAAATATTTGCCTTTACCCATTTTTTTAAGGCTGTGTTTAAATAAACAGCGTTTTTTAAGACAAGTGACGGTGCCGATTCACCTTGGATGACAGCCACTTGTTTGCGCATTTGCGCTTTTGTCCAAAACGCGATGTGTTGGTTCATGTTGGATCACCTGTCTTCTCTGAAAATTTCGTTTTTTCAAGAATACCATATTCATCAAGCAAATTGGTGAAATCGAAGGGAGTATCTTTATGAGACAAAATATTGGTTTAGTTAACAGCATGATTCGGATTATTGCCGGCTTAACACTGCTATCGGTTTATACGGCAAAACTTACACGCAAGCCATACAAAGAATCGTATATTTTAATGATACTAATGGCGGCAATGAAAGTGGCAGAAGGAATCGTTCGCTACTGCCCAATGACGGATCTGCTTCACAAAAGCAAAGAAATGAACGACATGGATCTAGGTAATATCGCAAAGGAAGGTTCACCTTTTAATCCTTCTTAATCCGAAGGGGGAACATCATGCCGACTCATTCTATTTTAAAAGGCAACAAACCGCTTTTTAGTTTATTGGTCGTTGTCTTTATTACTCATCTAGGTTCTTATCTTGTTCTGCCTGTATTGCCCATCCTTTTAAAGGTGGAAACAGGTTTAACGGCAGCACAGATTGGGTTTACGCTAGCTGTCATTTCCGTTTTTATGCAGGTCGGAAGTGTGGTCGGCGGCGTATTTGCTGACCGGACAGGCAGGCGTTTTATTATTGCATTAGGTGCTCTTATACGAGCTGGAGGGCTAATTGGTTTCGCTTATTTTTCAACCTATTCTCTCATTCTGTTAACAGCAGCAGTTAGCGGATTAGGTCTAGGGCTAAACGCACCTTCAACGAAAGCATTTATTTCTTCACTCGTGAAAGATGACATGAGGTCTACTGCGTTTTCACTTCGTGGTATTTTCGCAAATATCGGTATGGCAATTGCGGGGTTAATGGTGTTTGCCTTGTTTACAAATAATTCGAGGCTAATTTTTATTACGGCTGCTGTCATTTATTTAGGCGCGAGCATGATCAGCTGGTTCTTCTTGCCGCCAGGGTGCGGGGATGAGAATTGCGGTGAGGTGAAATGGAGTGAGTACAGGCAAGCGTTAAAAAACATTCCCTTTCTCATGTTTGTTATCGCTACGATCTTTGTTTGGGCACTTTACGTTCAGTTCGCTTTAGTGCTTCCGCTTCGTGCTGAAAATGTGTTGGCCAACGGAAAAGATATCAGCATTATTTGGACCATTAATAGCATCACGGTTATCTTAGTGCAGACACTTATCACCAAAAATATCATCCGCAACATCCACCCCTTAACTGCTGTAGGTTTAGGAACGATCTGCATCGGTTTATCACTTGGAAGCTTGTACTTTGCGAATACGCTGTTTTTCTTCGTGTTTGCCGGGCTTATCTTTATTACAGGTGAGATGTTGATCATGCCGACATTGGATACTTCTATATCTCAGCTTGCAGCGGCAAAGTTTCTTGGAATGTTCTTTGGATTAGCAAGTGTTTTTACTGGTATAGGTGAAGCGATCGGAAACTCTTTAGGAGGCAGATTGTTTGAATTTGCTGATGGCGGTCAAAGTGCAGTACCTTATGTAACTTATGCTGCAGCTGGTATTGGAATCTTCGTTGGCATGCAGCTGCTGCGTCGCTGGAAACCATTGTCCATCATCCAACCGCCTAAACTGACACAGACAGCAGCACCCAACACAGATTCAGCAACATCACATCCTAATCCAATAGAAGAAGGCTGACGAACGAGCGGAGAATGAAGTCCGCTGTCAGTCAGCCAAAAACTTTAAAAAGGAGGTCAACAGAACCATGAGCTCAGAATACTTAATGGACACCGCATTTCTATATATCCTGCTCATCGGCGGAATTATCGCCATCTCGTATGTTTTTATTAAGAAGAAACGTGTGAAATAGCTTTAAACCCGATATCTTTACGGTAAAATGATCCTTCGCACGTAATCTTCCTCATTTCAGCGTACACCTTTTCTTGTGCTTCACTTAGCGATTTTCCTTTAGAAGCAACTAATAGCACTCTGCCGCCATCTGTTTTAAGAGAATTATCCGCAGATTTCGTACCTGCATGAAACACACTCGTTTCGTTCTTTATATTTTGAAGTCCTTCGATCACTTGAGGTTCAGAGGATGAAACAGGATATCCATCAGAAGCTAGAACAACGCCAAGTACGGATTCTTCAGACCATTGAAGCTCCGGCTTTTTACTGTCTAACAGAGATAATAACAGCTCTGATAGATCGTTTTCCAGCCGAGGCAGGATAACCTGTGTTTCAGGATCACCAAAACGCGCGTTAAACTCGATCACCTTTGGACCTTCTGATGTTAAAATCAAGCCTGCATATAGAATTCCAGTAAAAGGTGTTCCTTCTTGTTTCATGGCTAAAACCGTTGGCTGTACAATTTCTTGAATCGCTTTTTGAACAGCGGATGCTGGAATTTGCGGCACAGGAGAATATGCCCCCATTCCCCCTGTGTTTGGACCTTTATCACCGTCATAGGCACGTTTATGATCTTGCGCAATTTCCATCGGAAGTACGATCTCATCATGTACGAATGACATTAATGAAAACTCTTCACCTTCAAGAAATTCTTCAACGACGACTTTTTCACTCGCCGCCCCAAAACGCTTGTCTACCATCAATTCGTAAAGTCCTTCTTCAGCTTCTTCTAGTGTTGCAGCTACAATAACGCCTTTGCCCGCAGCAAGTCCATCCGCTTTTAATACGATCGGCGCCCCATTCTCTCGTACATAAGAAAGTGCCTTATCGTAATCCGTAAACGTTTCAGAAGATGCCGTTGGAATACCGTACTTTTTCATAAGGTTTTTTGCAAACGATTTTGAGCCTTCAATCTGTGCAGCTTCTCTTGAAGGACCGAAAATCACAAGTCCTTCTTCTTTAAAACGATTTACGATCCCGTCTAGAAGAGGTACTTCAGGACCTACAAACGTCAGAGCAATCTCTTCAGATTTTGCAAAAGACACAAGCTCATCAATGTTGTTTTCTTTTATGGAAACACACGTTGCTTGTTCCGCCATACCTGGGTTTCCTGGTGCAGCAAACACTTGTGTAACACTCGGGCTATTCGCAAACTTCCACACGAGTGCATGTTCACGTCCACCTTTCCCAATTACAAGAACGTTCATGGATGCTACCTCCTTTATTAGCTTCGAAGTTTTTGAAAGCTGTTGATCTCCGTTTCAGGTACTCGCTTTCCGCGGGGCAGGCGGTGAGCCACATTCGTACGTTTCACGTATAAGTGTCTCACCCGCCCGCCTGTCCCGCAGGAGTCTCGCACCTTGCACTCCTATCAACCCATCTTAGAAGAAAAGGAAAGACCCTTTTCTATAAGATTGTTGCTTTTAAGACGTTTTCTTTTCTTCTTCTAGCAAGTTGATTGTAGCGTAAGGTTGCCTGCCACATGAGAAGCTTCTCGCAAGGCATGCGACGAGGAAGTCACTTCGTTAGCATAAATTTGTAGACGCAGGAGCGGAAATCAACTACTTTCAGCTAAACAACCTTCTGAAAAGGATTAATGCTTAAAGTGCCTTACTCCTGTGAATACCATCGTAATTCCGTGTTCGTCTGCTTTTTTGATAGAATCCTCATCCTTGATGGATCCGCCTGGCTGGATGATTGCTGTTACGCCAGCGCGTGCCGCTGCTTCTACCGTGTCATCCATCGGGAAGAAAGCATCTGATCCTAATGCTGAGCCTTGTGCACGATCGCCTGCTTGTTCAATGGCAATCTTAGCTGCGCCAACACGGTTCATCTGACCTGCACCAACGCCTACCGTCATTTCATCTTTAGCTAAAACGATCGCGTTTGATTTAACATGCTTTACAACTTTCCACGCAAGCTTCAAATCTTTCCACTCTTGCTCAGTCGGCTGACGTTTTGTAGGAATCGTGACGTTCGCATCATCTAATCCGAATACATCTTCATCTTGAACGAGCATTCCGCCAGAAACGGTTGTGATTTTTTTCACGATACCATTTCTCTCTGTAAAATCTAATTTTAATAAACGGATGTTCTTCTTTTTCGTTAGAATCTGTAACGCCTCATCTGTAAACGAAGGAGCAATAATGATTTCTAGAAAGATCTCACTTAACTTCTGAGCTGTTTCAGCGTCCACTTCAGTGTTAGCTGCAATGATTCCTCCGAAGATTGAAACAGGGTCCGCTTCAAAAGCTCTTGTATATGCTTCAAGAATGGTCGCACCTGTTCCCACTCCACATGGATTCATATGCTTAACGGCAACAACTGCAGGATCAGTGAACTCTTTTACAATAGAAAGCGCTGCATCTGCGTCGTTGATGTTGTTATATGAAAGCTCTTTACCGTGAAGCTGTTCAGCATCTGTTAAAGAAAGCGTTGAACTCAAAGGTGTTGCATAAAAAGCTGCTTTCTGATGAGGATTCTCGCCATAACGAAGATCCTGTTTCTTTTCATAAGTTACTGTAAACGATTCTGGATGCTCTTCTTCTACAGCAGTTGTTAAATATTCAGCAATTAGCGCATCATATGCTGCTGTGTGACGGAACGTCTTCGCTGCAAGTCTGCGGCGCGTTTCTTCACTTACCGCCCCTGCACTCTCAAGTTCACCCGCAACTGTACCATAATCTTTCGGGTCTACAACCACCGTTACGTATGCATGGTTCTTCGCTGCAGAACGAAGCATACTCGGTCCGCCGATATCGATGTTTTCAATCGCATCAGAAAAAGTTGTCCCCTCTTTCGCGATCGTTTCTTTAAATGGATATAAGCTCACGACAACAAGATCAATCGGCGAAATCTCGTTTTCTTGCATCGCTTTTTTATGTGTATCATTGTCACGGACAGCAAGAAGGCCGCCGTGAATTTTAGGATGAAGTGTTTTTACACGTCCGTCCATGATCTCAGGAAAACCAGTCACTTCAGAAATCCCGATTACAGGGATACCCGCGTCTTGTAGCGCTTTTTTCGTTCCGCCTGTAGAGATGATCTCTACGCCGTGACTGGCTAGTTTTTCTGCAAAGGGAAGTAATCCTTCTTTGTTTGATACTGAAATGAGTGCTCGTTTGATGCTCATCGTACGATGCCTCCTACGGTGTCTTTTTGTAATAGTTTGTTGATGATGGCTGGGTACAATTGGTGTTCTGCTTTCTGTATACGCTCCTGCAGCGTAATCTCTGTATCGCCAGGCAATACGGGGATTCTTACTTGTTCAATGATCGGTCCAGTGTCCATCCCACTGTCTACATAATGAACGGTTACACCTGTTTCTGCAACATTCGCTTCCAGCGCCTGTCCGACAGCATTTTTACCAGGAAAAGCAGGCAAATAGGATGGGTGGATATTGACGATCCTGCCTTCGTAAGCGCCTAATAGAACCTCGCCGATCAGTCGCATATAACCTGCCAAAATGATGAATTCCACTCCGTACGCTTGCAGCTCACTTACGATTTCTTTTTCAAAGTCAGCTTTTGTTGCAAAGGTTTTTGGCATGAACGTAAAAATAGGAATACCTTGCTTTCGTGCACGGTCCACCACTTTTGCTCCTGGCTTATCGCACACTAAAAGCTGAATGTCCGCCTGAAGCTCTCCTGCAACAACCGCATCTATGATCGCTTGAAAGTTACTTCCGCTTCCAGAAGCAAATACAGCTATTTTTCTCATTCGATACTTCCTCCGCCAAAGATCACACCTTCACCTTGTTTAACGCGCCCGATGATGTAAGGTTTTTCACCTGTTTCTTCTAAAAGACGGATGATTGGAAGCATATTTTCTTCTGAAACCGAGAGCACCATACCAATTCCCATGTTAAACGTCGTAAACATCTCTTTACGTGTCAAGTTCCCTTTTTCCTCGATCAGATCAAAGATTGCAGGAACCGGCCATGAGCCATAGTCCACTTCTGCAGCAAGACCTTCAGGCAGCATACGCGGAATGTTTTCAATAAAACCACCGCCTGTAATATGGGCAACACCGTTTACTTCAAACTGGTTAAATACTTCGAGCAATGATTTAACATAAATTCGCGTCGGTGTTAAAAGCTCTTCACCAAGCGTTTTAGAAAAGCCTTCAATCTGCTCGTTCAAATCAAGACCAGCTTTTTCTAATAAAACTTTACGAACGAGCGAAAAACCATTGGAATGAAGCCCGTTTGAAGCAAGCCCTATCAATACATCGTTCTCACTGATTGAAGATCCGTTTATAAGCTTTGATTTCTCTGCAATTCCAACAGTAAACCCAGCAAGATCATACTCTTCACTGTTATACATGCCAGGCATTTCCGCTGTTTCACCACCGATGAGTGCGCATCCTGCCTGCTCGCAGCCATCTGCAATTCCTTTTACAATCTGCTCAATTTTCTCAGGGTGAAGTGTGCCGCAAGCAATATAGTCCAGGAAATACAGCGGTTCAGCGCCTTGCGCTACAATGTCGTTCACACACATGGCAACAGCATCAACACCAATCGTGTCATGCTTATCAGCAGCAAATGCGAGCATCAATTTTGTCCCTACACCATCTGTTCCTGAAACGAGCACAGGCTCTTTATGCGAGAAGCCTGATAGATCGAACATTGCACCAAATCCGCCTAGTCCTGCCAGCACTTCTGGGCGCTTTGTTCTGAGCGCATGCTTTTTGATGCGATTCACCGCTTCATAACCTGCTTCGATGTTCACTCCTGCTTGCTTATATGCTTCTGCCATCGTCTTCTCCCCCTTTAAACAAGCTCTTTTTCATATGGTAAAACCGTATCTGGGTAAATTTCTGTCGGATATCGTCCTGTAAAACACGCTAAACATTGCCCGCAGTTCGGCTCTGCATTCGAGCGTCCGATGCCCTCCATCAACCCTTCAACCGAAATAAAAGCTAATGAATCCGCTCCGATAATTTCACGAATCTCATCAACGGAATGCTTAGAAGCGATGAGTTCTGCACGCTCTGACGTATCGATGCCGTAATAGCATGGATGAGCAATCGGCGGTGCGGTAATCCGCACATGAACCTCTGTCGCGCCCGCGGCACGCAGCATCTTCACAATACGGCGGCTCGTCGTTCCGCGTACGATTGAGTCATCGACCATCACGACACGCTTGCCTTCTACGATACCTCGAACCGGTGAAAGCTTCATCTTTACACCAAGTTCACGAAGCTCTTGAGAAGGCTGTATGAATGTTCGGCCAACATAGCGGTTTTTGATCAAACCGATCTCATACGGAATGCCTGATGCCTCTGCATAACCGATTGCAGCTGAAATACTGGAATCAGGCACACCTGTTACAACATCCGCTTCGATCGGTGCTTCCTCAAACATCTTTTTCCCAAGGCTTTTACGCGCCGCATGAACGTTGATTCCTTCAATGTTGCTGTCTGGTCTTGAAAAATAAATATATTCCATTGAACACATGGAGCGCTGAACAGATGTTGAGAACGTATCAACCGTTAACCCATCTTCATTAATGATAAGAAGTTCTCCTGGCTGCACGTCACGCACGTATGTTGCTCCAACTACGTCAAACGCACACGTTTCAGAAGCGACTACATACGCATCACCAAGCATGCCTAGAGACAATGGACGCAGTCCGTTCGGGTCCAGTGCTACCATCATTTCGTTTTCTGTCATGACTAAGAATGCATACGCGCCTTTTAGCATCGTTAATGCGTTTTGCACTTTTTCTTTTAGTGTAAAGTAACCACTTCGCTTAATCAGATGAGCAAGAACTTCTGTATCCGATGTTGTCTGAAAAATGCTGCCTTGTGATTCCAGCTGATGCTTTAGCGCATTGGCATTCACCAAGTTTCCGTTATGTGCAAGAGCAAGTGAGCTCGTTTGCGAACGGAACAATAATGGCTGAACGTTGGCAAGCTCATTGCCGCCTGCCGTGGAATACCGGACATGACCGATTGCACCATGTCCGATCAATCCTTCTAGTTCGCCTTTGCTGAACACATCGTTTACTAAGCCGCTTCCTTTATGAATGCGTAAACGTTCACCGTCTGTTACAACGATTCCCGCTCCTTCTTGTCCGCGGTGCTGCAGGCTGTGCAGACCGTAATACGTTAGTTGCGCAGCATCCGGGTGACCCCAAATACCGAAAACACCACATTCTTCGTTTAAGCCTTTGATGTCAGCAAGCATGGAATAGCTCCTTTCCAGGCGTCTTGCATCTCCTGGAGCGTACAGGATAACAGCTCTTCACCCTGCTCATTATCAATCGCTAGACCGCTCTCAGAACGTACAAAACCTATGATTTTTGCGTCTTTTACAAGCTGTTGGAACTCATCTTGATTTTCTGGTTTTACAGTGACTAAGAAACGGGATTGAGATTCACCGAAAAGGCTGCCGATCGGCTCATCTGTTAACGTAACGCTCGCTCCTACTTTACCGTCCATCACAGACTCAGCAAGTGCTACAGACAATCCACCTTCTGCAACGTCATGAGCTGACGCGATCAGTCCTTTTTGAATCGCCGCTAAAAGATCACGCTGTCTTGTTTCTTCCACTTCTAGATCGATGTGAGGCGCTTTACCGAAAATGCGTCCTTCTTTCATCTTTTGAAGCTCACTTCCGCCGAACTCTGCTTTGCTCTCACCGATTAGGTAGATGATGTCTCCCGCTTCTTTAAAATCTTGCGTCACAATATGTTTCGTATCTTCAATCAAACCAACCATTCCAATAACTGGCGTTGGGTAAACGGCTACACCGTTTGTTTCGTTATATAGTGATACGTTTCCGCCGATCACTGGCGTTGCAAGCTTGTTGCAAGCGGCGCTCATACCGTCAGCCGACTTTTCAAGCTGCCAAAAGATCTCTGGCTTTTCAGGATTTCCGTAGTTTAAGCAGTCTGTAACAGCAAGCGGCTGTGCACCAGAACATACGAGATTACGAGCTGCCTCAGCAACAGCAATCTTACCGCCAACTTCAGGATCAAGATATAGATAGCGAGAGTTACAATCTGTTGTCATCGCTAAAGCTTTCTTCGTTCCTCGAATTCTTACAACGGCCGCATCCGATCCAGGTGCAACAACGGTATTCGTTCGCACCATATAATCGTACTGGTTGTAAACCCACTCTTTGCTAGCGATTGTCGGCTGCTTCAGAAGAGATAGCAATGTAGACTTGAAGCTAGTAATCTCTGGGATATAATCTTCTTGCGCTTGAAACTCAGCATAATAAGCCGGCTCTTTTGATGGCTTATGATAAACTGGTGCGTCTTCTGCAAGAGCATCTACCGGTACATCTGCTACGATCTCACCTTGATGAGTGAGGCGCAGTACTTGTTCCTCGATAACCGTTCCAACTGTTACACAGTCCAAATCCCATTTTGCGAAGATCTTTTCTACTTCATGTTCGCGGCCTTTTTCAACAACTAACAGCATGCGCTCTTGAGATTCTGATAGCATCATCTCGTATGCTGTCATTCCTGTTTCGCGCTGTGGAATAAGATCAAGGTTCATCTCGATTCCCATACCCGCTTTACTGGCCATCTCAGCAGACGAACTTGTAAGGCCTGCCGCACCCATATCTTGAATCCCAACAAGTGCATCACAATTGTGAATCAGCTCTAGACATGCTTCCATAACAAGTTTCTCCATAAAAGGATCTCCAACTTGAACAGCCGGACGCTTTTCTTCTGATGCTTCAGAAAGCTCTTCAGATGCAAACGTTGCACCGTGGATTCCGTCACGGCCAGTTTTCGCCCCAACGTACATCACAGAGTTGCCAGCACCCTTCGCTTGACCCTTTTTAATATCCTTATGATCGATCAGACCCACACACATCGCGTTCACGAGCGGATTGCCTTCATATGACGGGTCAAATTGAACTTCTCCTCCAACCGTCGGAATTCCGATACAGTTGCCGTAACCTGCGATCCCCGCTACCACTTGCTCGAACAAATACTTCACGCGCGGTGATTCTAGCTCTCCAAAACGAAGCGAGTTCAGCATCGCGATCGGACGCGCTCCCATCGAGAAAACGTCACGGATGATTCCGCCGACACCTGTTGCAGCTCCTTGGTAAGGCTCGATTGCTGAAGGATGGTTATGAGATTCGATCTTGAAAACAACCGCTTGACCGTCACCGATATCCACAATTCCAGCACCTTCACCAGGACCTTGAAGTACGCGCTCACCTTTCGTAGGGAACTTGCTTAGAACAGGCTTTGAATTTTTATAAGAACAGTGCTCACTCCACATAACAGAAAACAGTCCTGTTTCTGTCCAGTTAGGAGATCTGCCGATAATCTTTTCTACGAGTTCAAACTCTGAATCACTTAAACCCATCTCACGGTATAATTTTTGCTCTTTAATTTGTGAACTTGTTGGTTCATGTTGCAGCGACATAACGTTCCCTCCAGCTCTTCACAATAGATTGAAATAATTTAAGACCATCTTTGCTTCCTAAAAGCTCATCGACCGCGCGTTCCGGATGCGGCATCATACCGAGTACATTGCCCTCTTTGTTCGTGATACCCGCAATGTTTTCAACCGATCCGTTCGGATTATTTTTATACGTGAATACGATCTGATTGTTTGCCTTTAGCTGTTGCAGCGTCTCTTCATCGCAATAATAGTTGCCTTCACCGTGCGCCACAGGAACGGAGATCACTTCTCCTTTTTCGTACTGAGTCGTGAAGATCGTCGATGTGTTCTCAACGACTAGCTCTTCCGGCTGGCAGATGAATTTCAATGATTCGTTGCGGCGCATCGCTCCTGGTAAAAGTCCTGTTTCCAATAAAATCTGAAATCCGTTACAAACGCCAAGAACTGGTTTTCCTTCTTTAGCTGCTTTTACAACTTCCGTCATTACGTTTGAAAATTGCGCGATGGCGCCAGTGCGGAGGTAATCTCCGTAAGAGAAACCGCCTGGCAATAAAATACCGTCAAATTGGCTTAAGTTCGTTGCATCATGCCAAACGTACTCAACTTCTGCGCCGAGCTCGTCTTTTACAGCATGATACATATCTGTGTCACAGTTTGATCCTGGAAAAACGATTACAGCAAACTTCACTGTGCGACAACCTCCTCCACCTCATACCGGTAGTCTTCAATAACCGGGTTGGATAAAAGTTTAGAACACATGTTAACGATTTTCTCATCTAGATCGTAGTCGCCTTTTTGAAGTGTTAACTCCAGATACTTACCAATACGTACATCTTCAACTTCTGACTGTCCCATTTTATGAAGCGAGCTCATCACTGCCTTGCCTTGTGGATCTAATACACTCTCTCTTAACGTTACATACACTTTTACTTTGTACATGATAGGCCTCCTAGACGTTGTAGTATTTTTTCATAAGCATCTGTTAAACTTCCTAATTCACGGCGGAATACATCTTTATCGAGCTTCTCGTTCGTTTCTGCATCCCATAAACGGCATGTGTCGGGAGAAATTTCGTCAGCGAGCATTAAGTTTCCGTTTGCATCTGTTCCGAACTCCAACTTGAAATCAACGAGCTTTACGTTTTCCTGAGCAAAATAAGATGTTAGCACTTCGTTGATTTGAATGGCTTGTTCTGAAATCTGATCGAGCTGTTCTTTCGCAGCCAAATTCATGATGTCGATGTGCTCTTCTGTAATAAGTGGATCTCCAAGATCATCATTTTTGTAGTAAAATTCGATGATTGTTCGCGGAAGGATTTGTCCCTCAGGAATCCCAGTGCGCTTTGATAAAGAACCTGCTGCGATGTTGCGAACAACCACTTCTAAGGGAATGATGGTTACCTTCTTAACGAGCTGCTCTGTTTCTGAAATGCGTTTTACAAAGTGAGACTGAATGCCTTTGTCTTTCAGCAGTTCAAATAGTATGGAAGAGATCTCGTTGTTCAGTCTGCCTTTTCCTGCGATTTCTGCTTTCTTTTCACCGTTGAATGCTGTTGCTGAGTCTTTGTAGCTTACCCACACTACTTCTTCATCTGTTGTGCGGTAGATGCGTTTCGCTTTTCCTTCGTATAGCTGCTCTAGCTTCTCCATCCTGACCCCTCCGTTATATGAAGATTCCTAATATTCGATCTTTTAAAAAAGGCAAAGAGAAAGAGAGTTCAAAATATCACTCTCTTTTTAGTTGAAGTACTTCTTAAAAGCTTTTTTAGTATGACATTGTTGTCTTTGAGAGAGGTTGATTTCCGTTCCAGATGCTCGCTTTCCGCGGGGCGGGCGGTGAGCCCCTCGCCGCTATGCGCCTTTGAGGGTCTCACCTGTCCCACTGATCCCGCAGGAGTCTCGCACCTTGCACTCCAATCAACTTGTCAATGAAGCGTTCCTAAAACAACAATCTTTAAAGATCCTTCTTATAAATCCCTTTAAAGTCCTAATCTGTCGAAGATCGTATCTACGTGTGACAGATGGTAACTGTAATCAAAGCATTCAGAGATTTCTTCAGGTGTTAGTTTTTCGGTAATTTTTTGTTCAGCTTCTACTAATGTTCTGAACTGTACGCCTTCTTCCCATGCTTGCATCGCTTTTGGCTGTACTGTGTCGTATGCTTCTTCACGTGCCATGCCTTTATCGATAAGCTTGAGAAGTACACGCTGTGAGTAGATCAATCCGTATGTGCGATCCATGTTGCGCTTCATGTTTTCTGGGAACACGGTTAGGTTCTTGATGATGTTTCCAAAACGGTTCAGCATGTAGTTCAATGCGATCGTTGCATCAGGTAAGATTACACGCTCAGCTGATGAATGTGAGATATCACGCTCATGCCATAGTGATACGTTCTCATACGCTGTCATCATGTAACCACGGATCACACGAGCCAATCCTGTCATGTTTTCTGATCCGATCGGGTTGCGTTTATGCGGCATAGCAGATGATCCTTTTTGACCTTTTGCAAAGAACTCTTCTACTTCACGCGTCTCACTCTTTTGAAGGCCGCGAACTTCTGTTGCAAACTTTTCAATGCTCGTTGCGATAAGCGCCAACGTTGACATGTAGTGTGCGTGACGGTCACGTTGCAATGTTTGAGTTGAGATCGGTGAAGCTTCTAGACCTAGCTTTTCACACACATATTTTTCAACGAAAGGATCGATGTTGGCATACGTTCCAACCGCTCCAGAGATTTTACCGAAACGAACCGTGTCAGACGCTTGCTTAAAGCGTTCTACGTTGCGTTTCATCTCTTCGTACCATAGAGCAAGCTTCAATCCGAACGTTGTTGGCTCAGCATGAACCCCGTGCGTACGACCCATCATAACGGTATATTTATGTTCTTTCGCTTTCTCAGCGAGAATCTCGACAAAACGATCAAGATCTTTTGCTAAAATATCGTTTGCTTGTTTCAAAAGGTAAGATAGTGCTGTATCAACTACGTCTGTTGAAGTCAGTCCGTAATGCACCCATTTGCGCTCTTCCCCAAGTGTTTCAGATACCGCTCGTGTAAATGCAACAACATCGTGGCGTGTTTCTTCTTCAATCTCTAAGATACGGTTAATATCAAATGATGCATTTTCGCGAAGCTTCTTTACGTCTTCTTTTGGAATGTCGCCTAGCTCAGCCCAAGCCTCACAAGCCAAAATCTCTACTTCAAGCCATGCTTGGTACTTGTTTTCATCTGTCCAAATCGCTCCCATTTCAGGGCGTGTATAGCGTTCAATCATTGTGTTACCTCCGTTTTGTTATCACTTAAAAATAGTGCGGACACTTTTTCAGCTTTTTCAAGTGCCTGTTCAATCGTATCACCTAAAACCGTGATGTGCCCCATCTTACGTTTCGCTTTCGCTTCTTTCTTTCCGTACAGATGCAGTTTCGCTTCTCCTAATTTTTCGATCTCGCGTAACACAGTCTCATGATGTTCTCCTAAAATGTTGATCATCACGGCTGGTTTTATTAAATCCGTGTTGCCGAGCGGCCAGTTGCATACTGCGCGCACGTGCTGATCGAATTGTGAAGTTTCACACGCTTCGATTGTATAATGCCCGGAGTTATGCGGACGCGGCGCCAGTTCGTTTACATAGATCGTACCGTCTTTTGCGACGAACATCTCTACGGCAAGCGTTCCAACAAGCTCTAGTTCCGTTGCGATTGACCCCGCTAAGAGCTTTGCTTGATCCGCAGTTTCGATTGTGATGCGTGCCGGTGCGATTGTTTTATGCAGGATATTATCTTTGTGTATATTCTCTGCGATTGGAAACGATTTAACCTCACCGCTCACACTTCTTGTGATGATCACAGATATTTCTTTTTCAAAATTAACCCAGGCTTCCAGCACACAATCTGTCTCTTTCTCTAAAAGTGTTGCTGCAATCTCAAGGTCACTTTCCTGCTTGATCACAAACTGCCCTTTCCCGTCATAACCGCCTCTGCACGTTTTGAGTACAGAAGGGTAACCTAAATCTTTAATTGCACTTTGTAACGAGCTGAAATCTGTTACTGGACGATACGGTGCGACAGGTACACCTGCTTTTTGAAGCGTTTCTTTTTCTTTTAAACGGTGCTGCGTGACTGCCAAGAGTCGGCTTCCTTGTGGTAAGTTCGCATTCTCTTCCAGCCAGTTCGCACTAACTGCATCTATGTTTTCAAACTCGTATGTGACAACATCGCTTCGTTCTGCAAGCTCTTTGATGCCTTCGCGATCGTCATAAGCCGCGGCAATCTGCTGATCCGCGACCTGACCGCATGGTGAATTCTCACCTGGCTCTAAAACAACAACATTCAAGCCCATTTCTCTTGCACTTAATGCCATCATGCGGCCGAGCTGTCCTCCGCCTAATATTCCGATTGTTTGTTGTGGTCGTATTGTTTTATACAAGCTGCTCACTACTTTCAATCGCCATTTGTTGTGCTGTAGCACGGCGTTGTTTTAACCGCTGTTTTATTCCTTCATCATGTACCGCTACCATCTGAGCAGCTAGAAGTCCTGCATTCGCTGCTCCGGCTTTGCCGATGGCTACCGTTGCAACAGGAACGCCTTTTGGCATCTGAACGATGGATAAAAGTGAATCCATACCGTTAAGCGCTTTGGATTGAACCGGTACACCGATAACAGGCAGAATCGTTTTTGCTGCAACCATTCCTGGCAAGTGAGCTGCACCGCCTGCTCCAGCTACGATTACCTCAATACCTCTCTGTTCCGCCTCTTCTGCGTATTGGAACATGAGATCTGGTGTACGGTGTGCAGAAACCACTTTTTTCTCGTAAGCTACTTCGAGTTCATCTAGAATGTCACACGCTTCTTTCATTGTTTCCCAATCTGAAACACTTCCCATGATCACGCCAACTTTAGCCATGGCAGCCTCCTTATTGTCAGAAAAAATAAAAAAGTCCAGTTAGTATGCTTCTCCCTAAATATGAGAGAAAGCAGCCAACTGGACATACGTATCCGATAAAAATAGACAGAAAGATGCTTTCCCTCATAGTCTGATGAAATAACGGTCATCAGGTAGAGACTTACGGGCCATATTCCCGAAATTATATGAGGGCTTTATTCTTCTGGTTTTATTGTAGCAATGGACGTTTTGTTTTGTCAACAAAAATCGAACATTATGTATCATAAAATACTTAATGTTCGTGTTTTGCTCTTATTTGATGAGTTTACCTTCAAAAACAATCCTTTGTTCCTTTACTTCTGGTTCCATTCTTCCATTACGCTTCACTTCATGAAAAACAGGCTCTTCCATACGGCGTACTGGCGTATAGCCCTCATTGGCCATACGATCCAGACAATCGGAAATGGTTTCTCCTGCTTCAACAGAAAACTTCTTCTTAGAAGGTTTCTTATCCATCTGTTACCTCCTGATGCCCTTGACCCAAAATCCGCCATGAAACGCTTTCGGCTCATGTGAAATAATAAATGCCTTCGGGTCCAAATCTTTTACTGTATTATATAGGTTCATTTCTGATTTTCGCGATGTTAAGATCTCCATCATCAAACGCTGTCCTTCACGACCTTCTGCAAGCCAGTTTGTAACACCATATCCTTTGTTGCGAAGCTCGTTCGGCAGTCCGCCTGCAAGATCAGTTGTAATAACGTTAACCGTAGTATATCCAAGTGCCAGCTTTTCTTCAATCTTCATTCCTACTAAAACACCAATTCCATAACCAACCGCATACGCAATCAGATTTTGAATCTCATTTAAGTTATCTAATACAAGCCCGAGCCCAACCACATAGATAATTACCTCGAACACACTAATAAAAGCAGCCAGGTACCTTTGTCCTTTAAGCGTCAGGATCATCCTGATCGTAAAAAACGAAACGTACACAATATTGATCAATAATATGATCCCAACCATAACAAATGCGTTATCCAACATGATGGCAAGCCTCCCAAGGTGAAAAATACTTCGTTAAGAATAACACTTTTTGGACAAGTTGGAAACTGGAGAATAGATGCAAAAACAGTTGACGTTTTTAGGGGAGTTTAGTAGGAAGTTTGGCCAATGCCAAAGTTTCCATTCTGGGTTTGAATACGAGGTTCAACGAGGTTACTTTATAGATTAAATTAAAGCTTGGCAGATGCCAAGTTTCCTTTTAGATGGTTTTAATCTCAGGGGTTGAGGTAGGAATATGGTGAAGACTTATAAATATTTTTGAGGACTTATAAACTTTGGTGAAGACTTATAAAATTTTTTGAAGACTTATAAATTCATTTGAGGACTTATAAATGTTGAGACAAGTAATTTAGACTTTTTTGCTTTCATAAAAACTCGTTATTTATATCCCGAATGTACTGTTTTCAACTTTCCAATGATTCTAAAGTTTATATTTCTAGCTATTTAATAATAAAAAGGTAAAGGAAAGCAGCCTTTTTAAAACAAAAAAAGATGGAACGAACATAAAGTTCGTCCCACCTTCTTTGCCTAGCGACGTCCTACTCTAACAGGGGGAGACCCCCAACTACCATCGGCGCTGAAGAGCTTAACTTCCGTGTTCGGTATGGGAACGGGTGTGACCTCTTCGCCATCATCACTAGACCTTATCATGACGTTAACCATGATTTATTAAGTTTAGAGAGTATGTTCTCTCAAAACTAGATACGACGTTTCCAAACGTTATGCATTTTAAGGATAAGCCCTCGACCGATTAGTATCTGTCAGCTCCACGTGTCACCACGCTTCCACACCAGACCTATCAACCTCATCATCTCTAAGGGGTCTTACTCACTTAACGTGATGGGAAATCTCATCTTGAGGGGGGCTTCATGCTTAGATGCTTTCAGCACTTATCCCGTCCACACGTAGCTACCCAGCTATGCCCCTGGCGGAACAACTGGTACACCAGCGGTGTGTCCATCCCGGTCCTCTCGTACTAAGGACAGCTCCTCTCAAATTTCCTGCGCCCGCGACGGATAGGGACCGAACTGTCTCACGACGTTCTGAACCCAGCTCGCGTACCGCTTTAATGGGCGAACAGCCCAACCCTTGGGACCTACTTCAGCCCCAGGATGCGATGAGCCGACATCGAGGTGCCAAACCTCCCCGTCGATGTGGACTCTTGGGGGAGATAAGCCTGTTATCCCCAGGGTAGCTTTTATCCGTTGAGCGATGGCCCTTCCATGCGGAACCACCGGATCACTAAGCCCGACTTTCGTCCCTGCTCGACTTGTAGGTCTCGCAGTCAAGCTCCCTTGTGCCTTTACACTCTGCGAATGATTTCCAACCATTCTGAGGGAACCTTTGGGCGCCTCCGTTACTGTTTAGGAGGCGACCGCCCCAGTCAAACTGCCCGCCTGACACTGTCTCCGAACCGGATCACGGTTCAAGGTTAGAATTTCAATACAGCCAGGGTAGTATCCCACCGACGCCTCCACCGAAGCTGGCGCTCCGGCTTCTCAGGCTCCTACCTATCCTGTACAAGCTGTACCAAAATCCAATATCAAGCTGCAGTAAAGCTCCATGGGGTCTTTCCGTCCTGTCGCGGGTAACCTGCATCTTCACAGGTACTATAATTTCACCGGGTCTCTCGTTGAGACAGTATCCAAGTCGTTACACCTTTCGTGCGGGTCGGAACTTACCCGACAAGGAATTTCGCTACCTTAGGACCGTTATAGTTACGGCCGCCGTTTACTGGGGCTTCAATTCAGAGCTTCTCCGTAAGGATAACCCCTCCTCTTAACCTTCCAGCACCGGGCAGGTGTCAGCCCCTATACTTCACCTTGCGGTTTCGCAGAGACCTGTGTTTTTGCTAAACAGTCGCTTGGATCTATTCACTGCGGCTCTCTCGGGCGATAAACCCTATCAGAGCACCCCTTCTCCCGAAGTTACGGGGTCATTTTGCCGAGTTCCTTAACGAGAGTTCTCCCGATCATCTTAGGATTCTCTCCTCGCCTACCTGTGTCGGTTTGCGGTACGGGCACCTCTTTCCTCACTAGAGGCTTTTCTTGGCAGTGTAGGATCAGGGACTTCGGTACTAAAATTTCCCTCGCCATCACAGCTCAGCCTTCACGTTGGGCGGATTTGCCTACCCAACAGCCTAACTGCTTAGACGCACTATTCCATCAGTGCGCTCACCCTACCTTACTGCGTCCCCCCATTGTTCAAACGGAAAGGAGGTGGTACAGGAATATCAACCTGTTATCCATCGCCTACGCTTTTCAGCCTCGGCTTAGGCCCCGACTAACCCTGAGCGGACGAGCCTTCCTCAGGAAACCTTAGGCTTTCGATGGACAAGATTCTCACTTGTCTTTCGCTACTCATACCGGCATTCTCACTTCAAAGCGCTCCACCAGTCCTTCCGGTCTGACTTCGCTGCACTTCGAACGCTCCCCTACCCCTGTACCATACGGTACAAGCCATAGCTTCGGTGATACGTTTAGCCCCGTTACATTTTCGGCGCAGAGTCACTCGACCAGTGAGCTATTACGCACTCTTTAAATGGTGGCTGCTTCTAAGCCAACATCCTGGTTGTCTGGGCAACTCCACATCCTTTGCCACTTAACGTATACTTTGGGACCTTAGCTGATGGTCTGGGCTGTTTCCCTTTTGACTACGGATCTTATCACTCGCAGTCTGACTCCCGCGGATAATTCTCTGGCATTCGGAGTTTGACTGAATTCGGTAACCCTGTGGGGGCCCCTAGTCCAATCAGTGCTCTACCTCCAGGAATCTTGCCGCGAGGCTAGCCCTAAAGCTATTTCGGGGAGAACCAGCTATCTCCGTGTTCGATTGGCATTTCACCCCTACCCACACCTCATCCCCGCACTTTTCAACGTGCGTGGGTTCGGGCCTCCATTCAGTGTTACCTGAACTTCACCCTGGACATGGGTAGATCACACGGTTTCGGGTCTACGACCACGTACTATGTCGCCCTATTCAGACTCGCTTTCGCTGCGGCTCCGTCTTATCAACTTAACCTTGCACGGGATCGTAACTCGCCGGTTCATTCTACAAAAGGCACGCCGTCACCCGTTAATGGGCTCCGACTACTTGTAGGCACACGGTTTCAGGATCTATTTCACTCCCCTTCCGGGGTGCTTTTCACCTTTCCCTCACGGTACTGGTTCACTATCGGTCACTAGGGAGTATTTAGCCTTGGGAGATGGTCCTCCCGGATTCCGACGGGGTTTCACGTGTCCCGCCGTACTCAGGATCCACTCAGGAGAGAACGAAGTTTCAGCTACAGGGCTGTTACCTTCTTTGGCTGGCCTTTCCAGACCGCTTCACCTACTTCGTTCCTTTGTAACTCCATGTAGAGTGTCCTACAACCCCAGAGGGCAAGCCCTCTGGTTTGGGCTGTTTCCGTTTCGCTCGCCGCTACTCAGGAAATCGCATTTGCTTTCTCTTCCTCCGGGTACTTAGATGTTTCAGTTCCCCGGGTCTGCCTTCTCATACCCTATGTATTCAGATATGGATACCATCCCATTACGGATGGTGGGTTCCCCCATTCGGAAATCCCCGGATCAATGCTTACTTACAGCTCCCCGAGGCATATCGGTGTTCGTCCCGTCCTTCTTCGGCTCCTAGTGCCAAGGCATCCACCGTGCGCCCTTTCTAGCTTAACCTTATATGATGTTTACACATCAAGATCTTGCTTGGCGCAGATAAATATCTATCTGCCTTGCATATTGTTTGGATGTCGATATCTAGTTTTCAAAGAACACAATTTAAAAATGCATCATCGTAAGATGTGCAATGGTGGAGCTTAGCGGGATCGAACCGCTGACCTCCTGCGTGCAAGGCAGGCGCTCTCCCAGCTGAGCTAAAGCCCCTTAATGGGATAATGAAATTATGAAAATGGTGGGCCTAAATGGACTCGAACCATCGACCTCACGCTTATCAGGCGTGCGCTCTAACCAGCTGAGCTATAGGCCCCTAAAGGAAGTTAAGTTCCTTCAAAACTGAACAAAAGAAGAATAGGTGTACTTACGAAACAGTCGAAGCTGTTTCATAATCTCCATAGAAAGGAGGTGATCCAGCCGCACCTTCCGATACGGCTACCTTGTTACGACTTCACCCCAATCATCTGTCCCACCTTCGGCGGCTGGCTCCCAAAAGGGTTACCCCACCGACTTCGGGTGTTACAAACTCTCGTGGTGTGACGGGCGGTGTGTACAAGGCCCGGGAACGTATTCACCGCGGCATGCTGATCCGCGATTACTAGCAATTCCGGCTTCATGTAGGCGAGTTGCAGCCTACAATCCGAACTGAGAATGACTTTTTGGGATTGGCTTGGCCTCGCGGCTTCGCAACCCTTTGTATCATCCATTGTAGCACGTGTGTAGCCCAGGTCATAAGGGGCATGATGATTTGACGTCATCCCCACCTTCCTCCGGTTTGTCACCGGCAGTCACCTTAGAGTGCCCAACTGAATGCTGGCAACTAAGGTCAAGGGTTGCGCTCGTTGCGGGACTTAACCCAACATCTCACGACACGAGCTGACGACAACCATGCACCACCTGTCACTTTGTCCCCCGAAGGGGAAAGCTCTATCTCTAGAGTGGTCAAAGGATGTCAAGACCTGGTAAGGTTCTTCGCGTTGCTTCGAATTAAACCACATGCTCCACTGCTTGTGCGGGCCCCCGTCAATTCCTTTGAGTTTCAACCTTGCGGTCGTACTCCCCAGGCGGAGTGCTTAATGTGTTAACTTCAGCACTGAGGGTGGAACCCCCCAACACCTAGCACTCATCGTTTACGGCGTGGACTACCAGGGTATCTAATCCTGTTTGCTCCCCACGCTTTCGCGCCTCAGCGTCAGTTACAGGCCAAAAAGCCGCCTTCGCCACTGGTGTTCCTCCACATCTCTACGCATTTCACCGCTACACGTGGAATTCCACTTTTCTCTCCTGCACTCAAGTCTCCCAGTTTCCAATGACCCTCCACGGTTGAGCCGTGGGCTTTCACATCAGACTTAAGAGACCGCCTGCGCGCGCTTTACGCCCAATAATTCCGGATAACGCTTGCCACCTACGTATTACCGCGGCTGCTGGCACGTAGTTAGCCGTGGCTTTCTGGTTAGGTACCGTCAAGGTACGAGCAGTTACTCTCGTACTTGTTCTTCTCTAACAACAGAGCTTTACGACCCGAAGGCCTTCATCGCTCACGCGGCGTTGCTCGGTCAGGCTTTCGCCCATTGCCGAAGATTCCCTACTGCTGCCTCCCGTAGGAGTCTGGGCCGTGTCTCAGTCCCAGTGTGGCCGATCACCCTCTCAGGTCGGCTACGCATCGTCGCCTTGGTGAGCCGTTACCTCACCAACTAGCTAATGCGCCGCGGGCTCATCTGTAAGTGTCAGCCGAAACCGACTTTCAAAAAGAAGAAATGCTTCTTCTCTTGTTATCCGGTATTAGCCCCGGTTTCCCGGAGTTATCCCCGTCTTACAGGCAGATTACCCACGTGTTACTCACCCGTCCGCCGCTAAATCAGAGGAGCAAGCTCCTCTTCATTCGCTCGACTTGCATGTATTAGGCACGCCGCCAGCGTTCATCCTGAGCCAGGATCAAACTCTCCATAAAAGTGTTTGTCTTGCTCGATTTTAAAACTGACGGAATTAAATTTAATTCCTTACCTATTTCTTTTGTTCAGTTTTCAAAGAACTTTTTTCTTTATCGCGTCACTCTCTTAAAGCAGCGACAAAAACTATCTTAACACATATCTTCTTGCGAAGCAACAACTTTTTTAAAAGTTTATGTTTGTTTTTGTCGAAGTTATGTAAGAAAAGCAACAACGTTTATTACTATATCAGCGATATGGCCGACCGTCAACGCTTTTTTAAAGATTTTATTAAAAAACCTCTTTTCATGTCGAAAAGAGGCTCATTACTTATAAAGAATACTTCTCTAAAAGGTCGTTTTTCGTTCTCCACACGTCTACAGAAAGATCGACATAGTATTCTTGCGGATTCAGTCTCCTTAAATGCTGAGGCCAGAACAATTGAAGCTGTTCCTGATGATAACGGCGGATTTCTTCTAATTTAGGAAGCTCATATACAAGTTTTCCTTCTATATAAACAGGCTGAAGCAGTTCTTCTGCTGTAAAAGAAGACACGATCTTGCTTTTATAGGTGTGCACCGGATCGAAAAGCTTAATATCTTTTTCAGGAAGCACCTCATCATCCATTGCGATGTAATCTGCTTCCGCTTTTCCTTTCGCATTAATAATACGGTATACCTTTTTATAGCCAGGTGTAGTTATTTTCTCTACATTAGATGAAATCTTAATGGTTGGAACGTACTCTCCATCTTCATATTTTGCTACCACTTTGTAAACACCGCCAAGTGCAGGCTGGTCGGCTGCTGTAATTAGCTGTGTTCCAACTCCCCATGATGTGATTTTAGCACCTTGTGCCTTTAAGTCTGTAATCACATCGTCATCTAAGTCATTGCTTGCTACGATTACTACATCGGTAAGACCCGCTTTATCTAACATTTTGCGTGCCTGGATTGAAAGATAAGCCAAATCACCGCTGTCCAACCGGATGCCTTTTAGCGATTTACCCGCTTCCTTCATCTTTAAGCCGACCTTTATTGCGTTAGGTACTCCGCTTTTTAAAGTATTATACGTATCCACTAGCAAAATACTTTGATCAGGCAGTGCCTCAGCGAACCGTTCGAAAGCTTCCTCTTCCGTATCGTGGTCTTGAACCCAAGCATGCGCATGTGTTCCTTTCGTAGGAATTCCGAAGAGCTTACCAGCACGCATGTTTGAAGTTGCATCAAAACCAGCAATGTATGCAGCACGTGCACCCCAAATCGCTGCATCTGCTTCCTGAGCACGACGTGTTCCAAACTCCATCAATTGATCATCCGGGGTTACATGACGAATCCGGGCAGCTTTCGTAGCAATCAGAGTTTGGTAGTTCATGAAATTTAGAAGGGCTGTCTCTAAAAGATGTGCTTCAAACACCCGGCACTTAATACGGATCAACGGCTCATTCGGAAAAACAACTGTTCCTTCTTTTACAGAGAATAGCTCACCTGTAAAGTTGAAGTTTTTTAATTCCCCCAAAAAATCTTCCTCATATTGCTCTTCTTGTGTTCTTAAGTATTCGATGTCTTCCTCAGTAAAATGAAGGTGCTCCAAATAGCGAATAATTCGCTCTAGCCCCGCAAAAACGGCGTACCCGCTCTTAAACGGATTTTTTCGGAAAAAGGCTTCAAATACTCGAATGTTATTATGCGTTCCATTTTTCCAATGGGCGTACATCATATTAATCTGATACTTATCTGTATGTAATGCTAAATCTTCATAGCTCATGTATGAATCCCGCCTTTCTCTTGTTTCATTTTTCTCTAATTGTACAGTTGTTAAACATATTAAAAAGCCCGGTAACCAAGAAGTCATCGGGCAACTAATTATTCTGAGATTGAAAGCCGCTTTTCAATCTCTTTTTTTCCATTACGGTCGACAACATAATCACCTAGAAACTTCTCGCCATTTACGCCGTAAGTTTCTAAGTTTGATTTCCACTGACTAAAGGAAGGATCGACATTAAGAACCACTTCGTATTCCTTAATATCCTTTAATTTGTTTATGCTTGAAGGTTTTTCAATGACTAATTTGTATGATCCGTCTGGGTTAACATCAGCCACATCCGCTAATCCGGAGACAATATAATTAGGGATATCCAAGCTCCCTTTTAATCTCGTCCCCTCTAACAAATTTGATTTCCCTTCTATATAGAGATATTTATCATCCTTTTGAATGTCCGGTTCATCTATTCGTACTGTTGGAGAGCCGTAATCTTCAGGCTTGTCCCACTCAGGCTTCTCTATTTTAGCGGATGCGTTTGATTCATCCTGAGGGATTTCTAATGTTAAAAGCGTTATATTACGCTGCATTTCTGATTCTTCATTTAATCTAATAAACGGCCCTTTAAGCTTTTCACCATTCTCGCCATAATGATCTTTAATCGGTTGATTATCCGTATGAGGATCAAACTTTATTTTTACTTCTATTAAACCTTCTGAGCTTTTTGGAATTTTTAGTTCGGTTTCAAAAGTACCATCATCTTTAACCTGCACTTTATCTGTACCACCAATAAGGGTATCTTCCACACTATCCATCACTATTAATAGATTGGATTCCGGAATGAGGTTTGTTTGCCCTTTAACCGTTATCAGTTTCCCTTTACGATCGGCTTCTCCTTCGTACCATACTTCATAATCACCCTGGTCTTTAGGAGCTTGGGCTTTTTTATCTGTAACTTTGACAGATTCTTTATCTCTTTTACTCTCCTGTTTTTGAACTTCTTTATTACTAGCTGATTCGTTGCTACTGCACCCAGTGACAATTATCCCTATACTTATAGCCATTGCTAAAAACTTCAGTTTATTCAAGATACAGCCCCCTATTCTACTCTGGCATTTTCTGCGTTTTCATCTATTAATTTTAGTACTCTATCCGTTTCTTTATCTAGAGCAGCTTGCTTAGCATCATGTTTGTTAGTGCTGTATTCTCTAAGTTTTTCATATCTGCTAAAAATGAGTTTATCTAACTTGTCCAATTCTTCATTAGTCATCTTTTTTTGGTTATATAATTCCATCTTTACGCTTCGGAGCAACTCAAATTCATCAGAGATGCTATCCAACATTTTTGAATACACTTTTCTCATGGAATGACCTTTACCCGAACTGCTCCAATTCACGCTAGATGAATCCATAGACAAGCTCCAATTGATTCTTGCATCATGCATCGCCTTTGACCAGTTCGACTCTACTTCATCGAAAAGTTCTTTTTGCGATGAAACGGATTGGAATTCGCCGCCACCCGCTTCGGCTACCGCCTTTAGTTGCTGTTGTCCTTCGTTATCTACATCAAACCCAATGATGTTTACTTTTGCTTGAATGTTCGATTTGTGCAGTTTTTTCGCCGCTTCTATCGGATTACCGTCACATGTCTCGATTCCATCACTCACAATATAAACTACGTTGTTTCCTTCTTTGCCTTGAAGGTCTTTTTCTGCCGCTTCAATGGATGCTGCGAGCGGCGTCCAGCCGGTTGGCTTGAACTTAGAAAGAGATTGTTGGAAAGCACCTGCATCATAAGCTCCTAGAGGGTACATGACTTCTGTACTCTCACATGATAACTTCTTGTCCTTATCATCATTACTTCCTTTATGGCCATAAACACGAAGCAAAACGTTTGCGTCCTTAGGCAAGCCACCTGCAAACTTCTTTAGGGCTTCTTTCGCCGCTGTCATTTTGTCCGTTCCTGAAACTTTTCCTGCCATACTACCACTGGCATCTAAAAGGATAACTACATTAAGAGGACCCTCTTTCTTTTCCTCTCCATCTTCTTCACTATACTTCTCGTACGCCTCTACTTCTTCAAACGTAATGTCAAAGTCCTCTAACTCCTGAAAAGCTAGCTGATGATCCGCCGCGAATGCTGCAATGATTCGATTATAGGCATCCTCACTTTTCATATCTTTTGGGAAGTCTTTCGTAAGTTCTTTAATTTCTTTATCTAAATCATCACCTTCAAGATCCTTTACCTTTTCGTAATGCTCACCAGCACCCTGTTTAACCATCTCTTCAGGTTCAGTCGGCGCTTTTTCAACTGTCTCTTTTTTAGGCTCTTTTTTCTTTGGTTCTGAGTCCGATGCTGTTTTTTCGGTTGAGCATGCTGTTAATAGAAGAATGACAAATAAAATTTGGGCTAGCACAAAATTTGTAGACCGATTCATTTTTCTCTCCTCTACCTCAATGAATGACTAAGCACCCATCTCTTTTTCTCTAATCTTCTGGATATGATTGTGCTTCATAGCTGGTAGTGCCAGTACGACTGGAATGATAAAAAACGGAAATGATTCTTCTCCTATAAAAAAGAGAATTAAACTTAACGGTGCAACCATTCCGTAAATTAAGATGTAAAGAAATAAATAGACTCGTCTCCATCGCTTTTCTTTTTTAGACATAACAGGCACCTCAGATATTTAATTAGAACTCCACTTCTTCCTTTTTATGTGTTTTTTGAAACTCTGCTGGTTTTGGATCAAAGTATTCCATCGTGAATTTTGGTACGAACTTGTTGTTCTGTAAGTAACCTGATCCCCATGTTGGGTCCATCGTCAACCAGCGTCCGTCCACTTTCGTCTCTACCCACGCATGATTTTGGCCAGCATATCCCGTTACCACCTGCGCTTCCATTCCACTTGCTCGTAACAGAGCTATCGCTAAATAAGCAAAGTCCTGACAAACGCCCTTTTTCTCATCCAGCGTTTTTAATGCACTGTCATCAAACTCGAATGTACGATTATTTAACTTATCCACATCATAGCTTACGTTTTTAGCGACATACTCGTATACAGCAAGCGCCTTTTCTTTTTCAGTCTTCTTATTCTTCGTCAGCTGAGATGCTAAATTTCTTATTTGAGGTGCATCCGATTGAATTCCTCTTGAAGGCAGCGTAAATCGCTGATCTTGAGCATTTGTGTTCTCTACCGTAAATCCA
This sequence comes from Fictibacillus sp. b24, assembly GCF_030348825.1. NCBI lineage: Bacteria > Bacillati > Bacillota > Bacilli > Caryophanales > Fictibacillaceae > Fictibacillus > Fictibacillus sp. b24. The sequence goes on from NZ_JAUCES010000005.1 coordinate 3,744,764, forward strand.
GCAACACCAACAAAATACTGCATATACCCATTTGTCGACATAAAATCAGGAGCCATAACAGAAATCTCATACTCACCAGGCCCAAAACGAAGAAAGAACTCTCCCTTAAATTCATTATTCTCGACCGGAATGGCATACATGGCTTTCAAGTCACCCTTTGTGGTTTGTACAAAGACAACATCCGTTTTGTTGGCGTCTTTTCCGTTAGGATCGATACTTCCTTTGATCGTATATGTTAGATCTGCCTTTTCACCGCTAACTTCAGGGGTTTCCAAGTTAAATCCTTTTTCTTTATAGGCCGAGGAGTAATTAATAGGTTGAAAGGTATCACTTGATAGATTTTTAACAAACAAATTTGCCGCTTCTGAATAAAAATCTGTCATTCCCTCTTTTGGTGTCATGATTTGAACTTCATGAACACCTTCACCATAATAAAGCGGAATTTTCTTCGTGAATTTTCCATCCTTAATCGGAATCATAATCTTGGTAGATTCACTCTCTTTTTTGAGCTCCACCATAAGCTGTCCCACACCAAGTTCCGCAACTTCACCAGCCAACTCGAAGAAACCATCTCTTTCCATATACCCATTTATGGAATTATTTAACACTAAACCGTGTTTATAAGCGTTCTTCGTAAACGCAACATCACGCTTGATCTCAGGGTTCACGTTTTCCACATCAAATGAAGCAATGTCGTAATAATAGTCTTCAGCCGTATCACTCGGCACACTCACCTTAACGGAGTAATTACCTTTTCCGTTAAACAGCTGGACCTTCTGTTCAAACTTACCTTCTTTTATAGGAGCGTAATAACTAAATTCCCGTCCATTCGGTCCATCTTCATCACTTCTCACCTTGATCCATACATGGTCAGACTTAAAGCCGCTGTACTTTTTCGCCTTACCTTTAATGAGTACGGTTGAGTTTGTTGTAAACTCTTTGTACTTGGGGCTGGATATCGTCGCTTCCACTTCTTCTGCATACGGAAGGAGTTCTAGCTTCTCAAGCTTTTCCTCTTTGTTCGCTTCCTCAGCAAGAGTTGTATACTTGTCCTTCTTCTCTTCTATTGATGGTTTAGTAGAAGAGTCTTGATCAGGGCTACAAGCGGTCAGGGTCAGGGCCATGGAAATTAGAAGCAAACTCGTAATCTTGGTTTTCATTTCTTTACTCTCCTCGGGGTTTATTCAAAGGGCGTTTTCGTAACCTTTGATGTTATTGGGAGTGGTTGCTTTCCGCTCCAGGTGCTCGCTTTCCGCGGGGCAGGCGGTGAGCCACATTCTTTACGTTTCACTCTTAAGTGTCTCACCTGCCCGCCTGTCCCGCAGGACAAGGAAGGCTTCGGCAGCGACACATCGCACGAAGAAAATTTGAAGTTTAATTTTCGAGGAGTCTCGCACCTTCCACTCCAATCAACTGTCACAGATGAAATGAGGTTTGGAAGCAACAAGCTTTTAGAAAAGAACCATTCAAAAGAAAAGAGATGGGGTTTCCATCTCTCAAGTTGTTCGTTAGTTTTGTGAAGAATTATTAATTTGTTTAAAAGCTTTATCTTTCTCTTCATCCGTTTGCTTTTTAAGCTCTTCAAACTTCTCTTCATTATACGTATTAATTTTTTCTTCTCGTTCATTCACCTTAGCTCTTGCTTTCTCTGCCTCTTCTAAAGTAATCATCTTTTCTTGTTCCATGGCACCTATCATATTACTTAGTCCCATTGCCTCTGTTGAGACAACATCAGATACTCTGAATTTCAATTCGTTCAATACTTCTAATTTATCTACATAAGCATAGTTTACTTGTGTACCAGAGTTCGCTGCCCACTGGTCTTTTTTGATTCCTTCCCATGCTTGTTCCATTAATGTTTTAAAGATACTGTTAAGCTCGCTCGCATTACGCACTGTTTTATATTCGCCACCGCCTGCTTCTGCGGTAGCTTTCAATTGCTGTTGGCCCTTATCATCAACATCAAATCCGATGATGTTCACTTGAGCTTTTAAAGAAGAGTTGTGCAGCGCGCGTGCCGCTTCAACAGGATCTCCATCACACGTTTCCACACCATCACTGATTATGTAAAGAAGCGTTTCCATGCCTGGATTCGCCTGACCAGCTAGATCTTTTTCCACTTGTTGAATGGATCCAGCAATCGGGGTCCATCCGGCAGGCTTAAACTTATTTAGTGAATCAGAAAAATTACCCTGATCATAGCTCGATAATGGATAAACCACCTCATGACTTTCACATGAAAGCTTCTTATCACTGTCCTTACTTGTACCCTTATGTCCGTAAACGCGAAGCATAACCTGATCTTCTTTGTTCGCTTTTGAAGCAAAATTAGAGATAGCCTGTTTAGCCAAATCCATCTTAACGCCGCCATCTACTTTTCCATTCATGCTTCCGCTTGAATCTAGAAGAAGTACTAAATTTCGAGGTTTAGCATCACTGCCAGGCGCGCCTTCCACATCATTAAACCCAGGATTGTATTCATCATATAGTTCAAAGACTTTTTGGTGTTCAGCTGCCCCAAGAAAAACAGCTAGATTATATGCGTCTTCACCGTTTAACTTTTTAGGATATTTCTCTAGCTGTTTCTTTATCTCTTCATTCTCTTTTTCAAGAGCAAAGCCTGGCCCTTCATTAATCATATCTTCCACTTTAGTAGCTGCTTCTGGTATCTTTTCTTTTTTCTCTTCTGTCTTCTTCTCTTCTTTTTCCTTTGTAGAAGCCGATTCAGAATCAGAACAAGCAGAAAGTACTGCAATTAAGCATAGAAGAAATATTCTTAAAGCAAGCTTGCTTTTCAGCATCGTTTTCATGGGTGATCTCCTTATATGGTTATTAATCTATAAGCTTTTTCATAAGTGATAACGCAATAAAAATCATTGAGAACATTGATGTTAATAAGAGTTTCCACGAAAATTTTTGACCCGTTTTACCTTTTAGAAAGAAATAAGATAAAAGGACTGATTCTTAATTACAAACGATATTCATCCCTTTAGGTGCCTGAATAACTGCAGAACCATTTGCTTTAACCTGATTGTTATCTCCTAATGCTTCTTCATCAACAGTCACGAATTCAGCTCCTTTTTTTACTTCCACATAGATTTGAAAAGCGTTGTTATAGAAGAATTCGACCTCAACGTCATCGCTTTTATTTTTGGTTGCATAATGCCTAGCGGCTTCTTCAATACGATTACGATTTTCATTGATAGCACCGCAAGCGATATCGTTAACTTCATCTTCTTCAAACAAATATTTAAGCGCATCATTTAAATCTACATCGACAGTTGGGTCCTCAAGCCATTCCTCTAAATCGGGAGGCATTTCTTTTCCCACTCCATCAAAGATACCGCCTAATAAACCATCATCTTCAACAGGAGGTTCTTCTCCCTCTTCTTTGCCTTCTTTATCTTTCTCTTTATCCGCATCTTTTTTTAATTTCTCCATGCGGTCTTTCAACTCTTTAGACAGTTCTTCATCATAAACCTTTTTTGCTTCATTAGAGGCCGCAAGAGCTGCTGCATCAGCACTTGTTTGACTTACGCGTTTTGTCGCAAACGTCGTAAAGAAATCAAAAAAGATGAAGCTAATGAAGATCGAGGCTATTAATAACCCCATGACAACTAAAAGGGTGCTTCCTTTTTCATTATCAACACACTTAATCTTCATCCGCTTCATCCTCCTCCATCGGCATGGTTGCATCCGCATTGAGTGAATAATTGATTCTACCTACAAAAGGTATAGATACAGTTGGTACTTTGGAGGTAACGGTGACGGTTACTTCTTCTCCGTATGAACTGCTTCCATAACTATGTGTTGCACGAACATCCAGTCCAGATGCTGATTTTTGAACAGTCGCTTGATAATCACCTTCTACAGAGGCGACACGAGCACCATCCCTGGCTGCTGCTTCTGAAACGACAACGGTATAGGCCACTAGTGCCATCTGCCATATGAAAAGCATGGCGAATATAACCATAGGGAACACAGCCACAAATTCGATTAGCTGTGATCCCTTCTGGTTTTGAATGTATTTTGTAAAGTTTAGCCGCTTCATCTGGAATTAGTTAATACCATTAATAAGTTGAGTCAACTTGCTAATGATTGCCTGTCCTAAACCACTTGCGTTTCCAGAAACACCTGTAGCGATTGCTGCCATAACAGCGATAACAACAGTACCTAATGCGATCCACTCAAGTGCTTGCGCGCCTTCTTCGTTCTTTACATATCCTTTGTATGTTTCCATCTTGTTTTGTGCCTTAGCATATAATTTGTTCATCATGAAAATCTCTCCCTTAGTTTTATTTATTTGCTTGTTTTCGTAAGCTTTGTTGTTCTTGGAAGTGGTTGATTTCCGTTCCAGGTGCTCGCTTTCCGGGGGGCGTGCGGTGAGCCACCCCATGCTTTGCACGTTGGGTGTCTCACCTGTCCCGCTGCTCCCCCAGGAGTCTCGCACCTTGCACTCCAATCAACTTCTCAACGAGGTATCAAATGGATCAAAAGCAACATTCATTTAGAAAACAGCCTATTTTTTTATTTTTACATCTGGCTAATCGAATAAAATATCCAATCCGAAAGCGCCAGGATTATACACAACATTTAAAAATAACAATCCAATAATTAGTACAAAAACGGCTGGTGCTACAAAAAATGTAGTGATCAGTGTAATCTGAGGACTTGCTTTTGCAGCCTTTTCTTTTGCCTTAAATCCTCTCATAGCACGCAGATCTTCCGCTTGCAGTCTAAATGTCGTTGAAACGGGAACTCCCAATGTTTGTCCTTGAAGCAAGGAGTTAACCAGCATCTCCAGCTCCTTTGACTTATTCCTCGCTAAAAGATTCATGTAAGCTGTTTTACGAGGAACACCTAAATCTACTTCTCGATTAAATTGCTCTATTTCTTCTATTAAGGGGCCGTCAAATTGCTTAGTAACTTGGTGCAATGCTTGATCGATTCCAACGCCTGCTGATAAGGTAACGCTGACGGTATCAAGGAAATCTGGCATCGCCGCACTGATGAGCTCCTGCCTGTCTTTTGCTTTTAAATTCAACCAGACGATCGGACCAAAGTAACCGATCAGAGGAAGGAAAAGCATTCCCATTAAACCAAAAGGCAGTCCTAGCAGTAAATAAAGCACAGAGTACATAAGAAGTCCTAAAGCCAGGACAAAACGAAGGCTATGAAAAAGTTCATGCGTTAAACCATACGGACTTCCAGCTAGTACCAGTAATCGTTCTTCCTGGGATTTATTCGTAAAAAATGTATATTTTACGGCTGTTGGTTTAGCATAATCCGCTGCTTTTAACAACGGATCCATAAACAAGCCGGACCTGCTTCTTTTTTGCTTCTTTTTCTTCTTTTCCATTTTTAATGCTTTATGAAGATTGGATTTCTTAGCTATAAAGATCCAAATGTAGATAAAGCTTATCAATAGAAATAATAATATGAAGGCGATGGCCAATACAGCTAGTGAACTCGTATTTGGATTCATACCGCTACACCCTTATCTTTGTAACTTTTTTTATGAGCATGAAGGCGAACCCTTGCATAGCTAGAAAAACAGCTAGAAGAATAAGTCCTAAAGGAGTAAACAGCGGATTTAGAAATCCTGGAATGAACAAGTTCATCATCATCGCCATCATAAGCGGCATAATCGGTAGAATATAAGCAACGAACTTCGATTCAGCTGTTACCGTATCCACTTCTTTATTTACTCTTGCTCGTTCTTCCAGCGTTTGTGCCATTAGAGAAAGTACTTCAGTGAGGTTTCCCCCTACTTTACGCTGAATGAGAATGGTGCTCACAAAGATGTTTAGGTCTTTACTTAGCACCCGTTCTCTAAAACGATCCATTACTTCTTCAAAATCGTCACCTAGTCTGAGCTGCTGGTCCATCATCTGAAACTCAGGGCCAGCAGGTGCTTTAATATCTCTTCCGACTAACTCAATTCCTTGAGGTATCGTTAGACCGGCTTTGATCGCGTTACTCATCATCCGGCACACTTCTGGCAGTTGTTTATTGAAACTTTCACTTCTTTTATTCTGTCTGGAATTCAGGAACATTTTAGAACCTAACCAGACGATGAAATAAGCTAGTGTTGCATCTAAAGGAAAATCTAACTTCAGCAAAAAGTGATTCACAAACCAGATAAATGCAAATGTCATAAAATAGATGCCCATGTATTCAGAAGGCTTTAATTTTAGATCTGCTTGCACTAGTTTTCTTTGGAGATCTTCCGCAAGCTCTGATTTGTCGTACTTGTCTCCGATGAGCAGTACAACACTTTTTCTTTCAATCTTTCTTTCTCCTTCAAACCATGTCGCAACTCTTTTCTTTGTATCTTTATTACTTGAGGCAACTCTGAAATAATAGAATGCTAATATGAAGAGAATAAAAGTACTGGAAAGGGCTAACCACGCAACCATTATTTCATCGCCCCTTTTTCGAACAAGTTTTTTGGAACTTCTAAACCAAAAGCTTTAATTTTATTAAGAGCTTCAGGTACATAACCCGTTGCTTCAAATTGGCCGATAACAGAGCCATCTTCTTTTACACCTTGCTGTACGTATTTAAAAATATCTTTCACATGTACTTGTCCATCCACTTCAACTAGTTCTGCTATGCTGGTAATCTTTCTTTTTCCATCCGTTTGTCTATTTGTCTGAACGATGAGATCGAGCGCTCCTACAAAATATCCTCGAATGACATCTACGGTTAGCGGAAGTCCTGACATGATGACCATCGCTTCTAATCGGCCAAGTGCATCCTTTGGTGTGTTGGCATGGACGGTTGTAAGAGATCCTTCATGACCCGTATTCATCGCTTGAAGCATATCTAATGCTTCTGTTCCACGCACCTCTCCGACAATAATACGATCGGGTCTCATACGCAAAGCATTCTTTACGAGTTGGCGAATCGTGATTTCGCCTGTTCCTTCCATATTGGGAGGTCTTGTTTCCATTCGAATTAAGTTGTTGTAAGAGAATCGCAGTTCAGCCATATCTTCAATGGTGATGATACGTTCACCAAGTGGGATCGAATCTGACAATACGTTAAGTAACGTTGTCTTACCGCTGCCTGTTCCCCCGGATACTAAAATGTTACATTTCGCTTTTACAGCTGTTTGGAGGAATTCTCCCATCCCCTCTGAAAACGTGCCGAACGATAACAGGTTTTGTAAAGTAAAAGGTTTTTTATTAAACTTACGAATGGACATTGATGGTCCGTCTAAACTTACTGGAGGAATAATGGCATTCACACGGCTGCCGTCATGCAATCTTGCATCTACCATCGGAGAACTCTCGTCTATTCTTCGGCCAAGAGGAGCAATAATACGATCGATAATATGCCTAACATGCTGATTATCCTTAAACCGTATATTCGTTTTTTCAAGTTTTCCGTTTCTTTCTATGAAAACTTCCCTCGGACCATTTACCATGATTTCTGTAATCGAATCATCTTGCAGAAGTACTTCCAGCGGACCATAACCAACAGACTCGTTGATGATCTGATCAATAATTTCCTCAATCTCCATCTGAGGAATGATGATTCGTTCTTCCTGGATCATTTGAGAAATCAAACGCTCGATCGTCTGTTTTCTCTCTTGAGGAGTTAACACCGTTATGGATTCAAGATTAGCTTCTTTTATTAACCTTGACTTAAAATGCTTCACCCAATGGTCGATACTCTGGTCATTAATATCCCAGTTATCATTGGTAGCATTCTGTTGTGCAGCTGTTTTTAACCAGGACACAGTCATCACCTACTTCATGCTTTTTTCTACGAGTTGAACAATATCTTTCAAAGCCTTAGATCCTGGCTTCTCTTTCTTTTTTAAGTAAAAAGGTGTTCCCATGTTGATATTAGGCTGAATGTTAAAGAAGTCAGCTCTCACTTTACCGATAATAGGCCGCGGTACAACTTCAGCTAAATCTTTTTCTGTTAACTCGTTCTTCGCGTGCGCGCGATTAATAATGACAGATAGGTTTTCTTTATTGCCCAATTGGAATCGCTGAAATACATCTTCAGCTGTTTTATAAGCTTTTAATCCTGGGCTGTCCGGTGTAAGAACGTAATAGATATGAGCTGCTTCATTTAGTCCCGTAAAACTTACCGTATTGATACTTGATGGAAGATCGAGAATGATATGATCAAAACTTTGACGGCAAATACGAATCAGCTTGGAGATTAACTCTTCTGTAATATCTTCCGCTTTTGCTGGATTAGCTGGACTTAGCATGACAAGATTTCCTGTTCTTTCATCCTTAAAAGCTACATTTTCGATATGGTGAATGCCAAGCTCTTTTACTACAGGCTGCAAGTCAGCGTATGAACGGCTTACTTCTAACCCTAACATGGACTCTAAACCACCAAATTGTGCGTTCAGATCAATAACAATTACTTTTTGATCATGTCGTACTTGCAAAGCTTGTGCGATGGCAGCTGCTAGGAATGTTTTGCCTGAACCGCCCTTCGCACTATAAAATGCACTTACCTTACCACCAATTTTTCCAGCATTGGTATAGTTCGTTTCACGTGCTTGAGCTGTTTCTTTTGTATTTTGGATAAACTCATCTAGCCGGTTACGATCTTCTGGCAGTACAACAACATCATTTGCACCCTTGTTCATCCAAGACCTGACCATTTCAAATGAAGGATTCTGCACGATTCCAATCAGGTAGCTTAAAGAATGGACGGAAATATTTTGATCATCTGTAACGGTCTCTTCATCAATAAAGTAATAGGAATATGTAGACGTATCGGAAAATGACTTCTTCCATTCTGATATACTTTCAACATCAATTGAGTGCTTTTCACACAAACCTTTTAAATGTGTAATGAGATTTTCATTGGTAGATATAATGAGTGCTTTTAATTTATTCATGAATGACTAGACTTCCTTTCTTAACATCATCCATTAGTTCGCTGGCTTGGATGCGGGTTGTTCAGGCTTTGGAGCTGGTGTTGGTGCTGGAGCTTTTGGTTTTTCTTGAGCCGGCTGTTTTGCAGGAGCCTTCTCAGGAGCTGTTGTTTCTTTCGCTGGTTCGCCTGCCTCTTCAGCAATGGTGTTTACAAGCAACACACGAATTTGTTTCGCTTTGTTTTGGTAATGAATCAATTGCTCTGCATCTTGAACAGTTAAAGAAACCTTTATTTGTTTTGCATCAGGATTATCTTTCGTCGGCATTGTTGCCGCTTGAACGACAGATACATTCTTAAGGAGGCGCTGTGTTTTCAGACCTTCTTTTTCCTCTGTTGATACAATGACATCTACAATGTCACCTGGCGTAACTTCTTCATCAATCAGCACATTCTCCGTAGGGTTCAACATTACAACACGGTGATCTGCCGGGATATCAACATCCCCTCTCAACATGTTCTTGGAGAGGATATCGCCCTTCTTTATATTAACGAGGGCAATCTTCTTATCTAGATCATTTTTTCTTTGGATAAATGAGGGCACAACACTGGATTTAGGCATCTCAATCCATTCAATCTGATCTTCGCTAATCTCACGGTTTGATCCGATGTCTTTACTAGCCGAAGCCACTTCAACTGTCTCACCCATAGCCGTTTGAGCCTGTTTAATCTCGTTAAGTATTAGTCCAGCTGTAACAATTGCTAATATAAATGCTAATGATAAAAATATGAGTGCTTTTCTCTTTGCATCAATCATTTTTTAACTTCCACTCCATCAACAGACTTTTCTGTGCATATTTTGTCAAATTCTATACTACGAAAAAGTACCACAGTTTTTTTAAGCACGTCAACGCGTTAAAATGCTTTTATAACAACAATTCTAAAGGTTTTTTGAGACTATTTTACTATAGTTGTTGAGATTCGATTTTTTTCGACAAAACCCTCATACTAACTTTATTAATTTAAAGGACTTCATACTTCGTTTTGTGAAATTGTAATGCCCGCCCTTCTCCCTTAACCATCAAAGGAATGCAGCCTAATTCCTACTAAATTACAATAAACAAAGTTATACGCAGGAAATAATTAACATGTAAATTAATATAATTTTTATAGTACTATCGTTCCTTTTTTAAAAAAGAGGTTAAATACAAGTCAACAAAATTCTGGAAATGCAAAAAACCTCAAATGCCATGAATGCATTTAAGGTTTTAGAAGAGTACAAATACAAGAATGAGGAGTATCTAGATCTATTAGAATTTCCACAAATCTTTATTATTTTTTATAATATCTTGCCAGATTGGCTCTCTAACTTCCCATACTTTGTCTAGCTTTTCTTGTTTAACGTGCTCAAGTCTGTACTCTCCCTTATTAACTTGTTCAAAGCCCCAGTCTAGTAATTGATGATCATTAACGTCTCCAGATGTAATTAAGGAATATCCCATTTTACTAGACAGTAATAAGAAATCTCTGTTTTTAAACTTTGCCATTGTTTGGACACGGTTAGCTGCTGTTATATCTTTTAAATCTAAAGTTTTAATGTATCCTTCACTATATTTCACGAATCCTGCAAATTGATCTTCTGGATTTTTAGATACAATTTCAACTTGATCTCCCGTTCTAATTGCTTTATATTCTCTTGATGATTTATAAATTACATAATTACCGAACTTCACATCCATATTTACCTCCGAGGGAGTAATTTTTCAGCCATCTTTTCTGCTTTATCCATTTCACCTAACATTGGATTCAACCAATCACTATAGGCATCTACATAAGCCCTCACACTGCCGTTTATGCTTAAATCTGCATATGTAATTTCACTTACACTTTTAGAATTTACTATTTTTAGTGCCTTTTCGTATTTAGAAACGATTAAATCTAGCATTCTTGTCGGTTCTTCTATTCTTTTTTGATTTAACAATTCTACTACTTTTTCGAGCTGTTTAATTAACATCGTTTTATCGTTCATAGAACACCTCTATATACTCTATATAGTTGAGTCAAACTAATCTGTTTCAAATGCAAAGTATATTATACTTTGTCCTGCCCTAGGATCTAAACTAGATGATATTGAACCCCAAGTAAATTTATATTTAGTCCAAAAAGGGCCATATTCATGTGGCTCTCCAAATAATTCTTGTAACCACGCATCATGAACTGCCTTCCTTTTTTCTTCATTTTCTTTATCATAAGGTATTTCCTTCATTTCACTATAACTTAGTGCAAGTGTTTGAAATATAGAATCCTTAAAAGTAAATGTTAAACCAAATGTTTTTCCCATTATATACTGCGGCTGTATCGAATAACTTATCCAATTTGCCGATTCGAACTTGTTAAAAATTAGTTTGGAGAGAGGAGAATAAAGAAATTTTTCTTTATTTAAATTTTTGTCGACTACAAACTGTAATTTATTAATAACTAATTTTCCTTTATGAATATCTAACATTTTAATTTCTTACCTTTCTAAATTGAAAATATCATTGATAATATTTTTCTTTTCAATGAACCAACTGTTGATCAAGAATAAAAGTGGGTCGGACATAAAAAAAACAGTTCGAGATAATTATATCATCGAACTGTTTTATTCAAATTTAGTCTAAATAGACTTTATCTTGTTTCTCAATAATTTCATCGAGGTCTTCAATTTGAACATGTTTATCATAAACAAATGGTTCTACAAACTTAAAATCTAATTTCTTAGCAATATCGCAATTACTCGTTGTAATTAGTACTTCTCCATTATCTTCACCCATAATATAGAACTCTTCACCTTTATATTTAGCCCACATTTCAATTTTATAAGCTTCTTGTATATCATTTTGATTAACCTTTTTCATAAATATATCTGTATTAATCTGACCTGCAACATTTACATAATACTCAAAACCCTTCTTCAAATCAGAAGAATCCCGGCTAGTAATATAATATTCATGTCCCCTTTTTATGAGTTTATATTCTTTATTTTCATAAATAGCAAACAAGCCTTTTTTATTAATGTTATTTTTATTCAACTAAAATCCACCCTTTCTTTTCTTCATCGAATAAGAGGGTATATTGAACCTTTCCATTACAGTCTCGAATTTAAGAAACATATCTCCATCTTCAAAATCATTTGCAACTTGGTCAGATCAATGTCTATTCCTTAAAGCCAGTCGCTAAAGACGCTCTCTATAATAAAAACAGCTTATGATCAATATCACAAGCTGTACTTTTAACTTAATCGAGGTAAACTTTCTCTTGTTTTTCTATAATTTCATCTAAATCGTCAATTAACACTTTTTTATCATATACAAAAGGTTCCACAAACTTGAAGTCTAGATCCTTAGCTATTTCAACTTCTCTGGGACTAGAAATTGTTATTAGTACTTCACCATTATTTTCTCTCATGATAAAAAATTCATGACCTTTATAAACACCGTACATTCTAACATTATATGCTTCATCAATTTCTTCACTATTAACTTTTTTAATAAACATATCTTTATCTATATTGCCTGAAGCATCTTCATAAAAAGTAAATCCGTTTTTTTCAAAATCCTCATTATCTGTACTAAAAAGAAGGTACTTATTCTCTCTTATAATAAGTTCATATTCCTTGTTACAATATATAGCGTATAAACCATTCTCTTTAATTTTATTTATTTTCATTTATTTCCCAACCTTTGTTTTTCTTAAATACAAGTTCTGCAAACACTTCACCTTTATCATTTTTAACCAAAAGTAAATCACCATCTTCAAAAGGTTTTGTTTCTTGATAATACTCCGGAATTATTTCCGTTTTACTTCCTGTGAAACCTCTTCCTGTAAACGGATAATTTTCAGGTGTTGCATTCCAATTTGGAGTTGATAACAATGAAGGATCCGCTTTGTAGTGAAATACTCCATAGAATCCATCAGATTTTACAATATGAAATGGATATTCGACAACTTCTTCTGTAATTCTAAAAGGTGTATTAGAATAATCTAATCTTTCACCTTTGTATATATCTTCTAAGCTTATAAGACCATCAGCGTGTTCCTTTGTAGTAACGAATCCTCTAGTACCTGTATAATCCTTATTATATAAATATTGGTATATATCTTTTTCAGGAATTACCTTCTGCATCATCGTTCCACTAGCTACTGTAGATAATTCTTCTCGAACTTGATTAACTAAAGCTGTTTCTGATGAATTTAGAGTTCTTTCAGGATGTAATAAACTCTGGAAGTAGACATCATCAATGCCTTTTTCGTTTAGTAATGTTTTTAATTGTTGTGATGTTTTTGTATTGATTACACTATCTGTAATAGATTTGGAATCTGTTTTACTGCTGAAGTACTGCAAATCTAAAGCTAAAGGCCCTGTCTGATCTGCTGTTTTTGTAGTTGTACTTTCGGATGTCTTATCCGCTGTATTTGCCGATGAATTCACTTTACCTTCAGCACTACCATTTTGCCCAGCCTGTACTCCATCATCCGCCTTCGCAACTTTCATCGTATCCGATGCTAGCTCAGTCGTGGTCGCTACTTGCTTAACCGATTTATTTGTCATTTGGGTTGCGAGTACGCCTGCTCCACCCAATACAACAACAGCAGATGCTGCGATTGCCGCTTTCTTCAGATCGATTCCTTTACCTTCAAGCCAGTCACTTACTACGCTCTCTGACCCGGCACTTGTAGAAGCACCTGCAATCATTGCTTTTCCTTTACTTACAAAACGTGATGCCGCATTTGCGACTGGTTTGAACATTCCCCCAGCTACAGCACCACTTGCTCCCCAAATCATAGCGTCTCTTCCAACTTCACCCCAGTTTGGAGTTTCACCTGTAATGGCCCATTTCGCCATATGTGTGTATACAGCGAGACCCGATCCAGCCACGGCACCTTTCATCATACCTGGGATGATCGCACGTGCTGCACCAGCTATCACTGGATAAAAACGACTTCCTTTAATTGCTGCAGGAACGAAAGAAGCTAGTCTTCCTGCTACAGCTGCTTTTCCGCTGCTAAGTGCTGCACGGGCAGGGGCAAGGAATTTCGCACCTTTTGCAGCTAGTCCGATCCCTCCGCCTACCATTCCAAGTCCGCCCCACATTAGGCCGCCCCAGAAACTAACATTGTCCGTAGTCGCAGCATACAACGCATAGTTTGCAGCACCCATAACGCCCATCGTTAACGCGGCACCCGCTGAGATTACACCTGCTGCAGCTCCAAGTGTTACCACTGTCGCAATAACACCGACGATGATTAAAGATTTTTCAAGCAGAGAACGTTCATTCCACCACTCTGTTGTGGCATCTACTATTTCAGACGTCTTATCACTTATGTATTCACCTGCATCTGTTACAGCGTCAACTACTGTTTCTGTTCCTTTTTTAACTTTATCCACTACTACATCTGCTGCTTTTTCCCACCAAGGACGGTCATCTTCTTCTTTGCCGTCCTCTTTTTCACCGCCGCCATTCCCATTATTGTTAGGATTGTTCGGATCATTAGGATCAGGATTCTTTTTAGCCCCTTGTTCGAGTGTAGGAGTTAATTGATTTTTTGTGTACTCAATCTCCCCTTTAACTGCAGAACTCGCAATAACATGCTGTAGAGGTAATAGTAAAACCGCTATCGCAAACATCCAAAATGTTAACCATTTAACCTTCATCATTATCCTCCTATACCGTACAACGCTTATATTGTTTCATAATAACCCACAATTTTAAGGATTGACTATATAGAATGGACAATTTTTACAAGTTAGTAAAGAGGGACCTGGACTATAGTACTATTGTATTTTATATATGAAAATTTAAGTATTCGTTAAAATAAAATGTAATTAAAGCACCCAATGCCAAATAAGGGCCAAAAGGGATCGCTGTTTTTCTAGTATACTTCTTCATAATCAGCCCAATAACCCCTATAATCAGACCAATTACAGAAGCAATCATCAATGTGTAAAATCCACCCTGAAAACCTAGCACCAGCCCCAACACGCCCATCAACTTAATATCTCCGCCCCCCATTCCACCTTTAGAAAGGATGGCTAACAGCAACAAAAACAAAAACCCGAGCAGACTACCCGCTACAGCATCCACCCAGCCTCTATATTCGAAAATCACTTGCAACGCGAGAAACCACACAAAAAACACGATCAGCACTTTATCTGAGATGATGAAGTACAACAGATCAGAAACCGTAATAATCGCGCATAACAAAACGAGCGAGCATGCTAGCAACAATTCTACCGAGAAACCGTACTTTATGTATGAGAAACTATAGAGAGCACCCGTCCCAACCTCAACCATCGTATATAAAAGCGGAATCCGCTTCTGACATGCCTTGCATTTGCCGCGTGCCGCAAGAAAAGAAACAATCGGAAACAGCTCATACCAGTGCAGCTGTCTTTCGCAGTGATCACACTGTGATCTCTCCATACCTATTACCTTCATACCTTTTGGCAATCGATATCCGATAACTCCTCCAAATGAAGCTAGCACTGCACCTAAGATAAAAAACCAAACGCTCCATACGATTTCCATTTCCCCACTTCTCCTTATTGCTCATTCTGCACACTATTATAATGAAGAAACGTATTTTCCGCACCCTTCTTCCTTAAAGTTATCGGCTCCCTTTTTCATTTGTTTTCCTCCACACACAAAAAAGGAATGCCCGATTTTGGACATTCCTTCTGATGTTTTTCTCTATTCAACTAAAAATACGAAGTAACTGATGAAGATGATGAAGAGGACCCACATGATCGGGTGAACTTCTTTTACACGTCCTTTAACCGTCATTGTTAGAGGGTACATCACAAATCCTAATGCGATACCTGTTGCGATGCTGTACGTGAGCGGCATTGCGATCAACGTTAAGAATGCTGGAACTGCAATCTCAAGGCGATCCCACTTAATCTTGCTTAATACGGATACCATGAGCACCCCGACGATAATTAGTGCAGGTGCTGTTACTGAAGGTGTTACGACCACTAATAACGGCGAGAAGAATAGTGCTAGTAAGAACAATCCGCCGGTTACAACGGATGTGAATCCTGTACGTCCACCAGCTGCTACACCTGAAGCTGACTCGATGTAAGCTGTTGTTGATGATGTTCCTAGGATAGCTCCAACTGCGATCGCTGATGAATCAGCAAGAAGTGCTTTACCTGCACGAGGCAGTTTGTTGTCTTTCATGATTCCCGCTTGTGACGCGACCGCCATCAACGTACCTGCTGTATCAAAGAAATCAACGATAAAGAATGTTAAAACGACAATCATCATATCAATTGTAAAAATTTGATCGAAATGTGAGAAAGCTTGTCCGAATGTTGGTGCAAGGCTCGGGATCGCACCAACAATCTTGTCTGGCTTGTCAATTAATCCAGCAAAAATACCTACTACTGCTGTGATAACCATTCCATAGAAGATTCCTCCACGGATGTTTCGGATCATCATTAAGATTGTCACGATAAAGCCGAAGATTGCAAGTAGCGTTGGGCCAGTCGTTAAATCACCTAGAGAAACTAGTGTAGCTTTATTAGGTGCGATAATTCCTGCATTCTTCAATCCGATAAATGCGATGAACAAACCGATACCGGATGCTGCAGCAAACTTAAGATCTTGCGGAATGGCGTTTATGATTGTTTCGCGAATTTTAAATAATGTAATAAAAATAAAGATAATACCAGACATCAATACCCCAGCAAGTGCTGTTTGCCACGGGATATCCATTACTAGAACTACAGAGTAAGCAAAGAATGCGTTTAGTCCCATACCTGGAGCGAGTGCGATCGGATACTTCGCTACGATTCCCATGAACAGTGTGCCGAGAGCCGCTGCGAGTGCTGTTGCGGTGAATACTGCACCTTTATCCATACCCGCGTCACCAAGGACCATCGGATTTACGAATAAAATGTAAGCCATCGCAAGGAAAGTTGTTAATCCTGCTGTTGCTTCTTTTTTGTAAGAAGTGTTGAACTCCTTAAAGCCAAAATACTTTTCCATCTCTATATCCCCCTATACTCGATCTACGTATAAACCTTTACTCCAAAAGTCGCTTATGACTCGAGGTGTTTGAACTTTGCTTCATTGACAAGTTGATTGGAGCGCAAGGTGCGAGACTCCTGCGGGACGAGTGGGACAGGTGAGACCCTTAAAGGCGCAAAGCGACAAGGGGCTCACCGCCCGCCCCGCGGAAAGCGAAGCACCTGGAGCGGAAATCAACCACTTCCAAAAACAGCTCAGTTCAAACAAACAAAAAGACCCAAGGGACTAGCCCCTGGGTCTGAATACGTAAGAGTTAATGAAACTATGCATATGCAAAAAGAACATAAATAGTAGATAGAGCACATGCGTGAGGTTTCAAAAATCCTTCGTAGTCAGACCATTTACGGCAGTCTGGTAGAAACTTTCGGGCCATATCCCCGAATTTATACGTAGGAAATACATTTAGTTTTTATTTACTACTTGAGTATAGGTCGAACTTTGTCGTACGTCAAGCATTTTTACGAATGATTTTATGTTATTTTACAATAATCGTTCGTGTTTTCGCATTTTAGATCTACTCCCACTCGATTGTTGCAGGTGGTTTTGAAGTAATATCATAAACGACGCGGTTGATGTGATCTACTTCGTTAACGATACGTGTAGAGATTTTCTCTAAAACGTCCCAAGGGATACGAGCCCAGTCAGAAGTCATTCCGTCGATCGACGTAACCGCACGGATTCCGATCGTGTAATCGTACGTACGAGCATCACCCATAACACCTACACTGCGGATGTCAGGAAGTACCGTGAAATATTGCCACACGTCACGATCTAATCCAGCGTTCAAAATTTCTTCGCGAAGGATTGCATCTGATTCACGAACGATTTCGAGCTTCTCTTCCGTAATTGCACCAAGAACACGGATTCCTAGACCTGGTCCTGGGAACGGCTGACGCCAAACGATGTGTTCAGGAATACCAAGCTCTGTACCTACTTTACGAACTTCGTCTTTAAATAGTGTGTTAAGAGGTTCGATCAATTTGAACTGCATGTCTTCTGGAAGTCCGCCAACGTTATGGTGAGACTTGATCGTTTGTGCTGTCGCTGTACCGCTCTCTACGATATCTGTGTATAGCGTTCCTTGAGCAAGGAACTCGATGCCTTGAAGGTTAGACGCTTCTTCATCAAATACATAGATAAATTCATTACCAATGATCTTACGCTTCTTCTCTGGATCTGATACACCTTCAAGTTTGCCAAGGAAACGGTCCTTTGCATCAACTTTGATGATGTTAATGTTGAATCCTTCACTGAACGTCTTCATAACTTGATCTGCTTCATCTTTACGAAGAAGTCCATGATCAACGAAGATACATGTCAGCTGATCACCGATTGCTTTATGAACAAGTACTGCTACAACAGAAGAGTCTACTCCACCTGACATTGCGCAGATTACTTTTTTATCGCCAACAACGTCACGGATCTTCTGAATTTCATCTTCAATCCAGTTTTCCATCGTCCAGTTGCCTTCACATTCACAAACGGATTTTACGAAGTTATCTAGAAACTCGATGCCGTACTCAGAATGACGTACTTCTGGGTGGAATTGAACACCGTAAAGCTTACGAGACACATCACTCATCGCCGCTACAGGACAAGAAAGACTTGTTGCGTCTGTTACGAAACCTTCTGGTGGCGCTACAACTAAGTCACTATGGCTCATCCATACGACTTGTTGTTCTGGAAGGTTTTCATAAAGCTTGTTTGTGTTCGTAATATTAATGGAAGCTTTTCCGTATTCACGGTGGCTCGCGCGCTCTACTTTACCGCCAAAGTGGTAGCTCATCAGCTGCATACCATAACAGATACCAAGCACTGGGATATCCAAATCAAAAATAGCTGGATCACAAGCTGGTGCTCCTTCTGCATAAACAGAGTTAGGTCCACCAGAGAAAATGATTCCTTTTGGGTTCATCTTCTTTATCTCTTCCGCTGTTGTAGTGTGCGGATGCAATTCACTGTATACTCCTAAGTCACGGATACGACGTGCAATCAACTGATTGTATTGTCCACCGAAATCTAACACAACGACCATTTCGCTCATTACGTGCAAATCATTCGTTACGCTCATGTACTCACCCCATCTATTAGTGTCAGCTATAGTATCCGTCAGCTTGTCTAACTTTATAAACAAAAAGAATTCTACCCTTGTTTTCTACATACAAAAACAAAGGCAGAATTCCTTAAAATGTAGCTATAAAGAATCCTGCCTTCATAGTCAGGTCGTTATCGGCAACCCGGTAGAGACTCTCGAACCTTATTATCGAGGATATACGAAGGAGAATAATATCTGACGCTATAATCTTAAAGACATTCTAACAATGCCTGTTATAGCGGTCAAGGGCGGATTCTTTTAATTAAATTTTCCCACAATTCTCTATGAAAATCATTCCATAGATCTGTTCGTTTATTTGGACTGAATTGAACACCTTCATACGCTTTTGCAAGGATTCTCATGTCCTTCGTATCAAGCTCCCGGTCCACGTAAAGTGCGTACTCTCGCAGTGTAAATGCAGGTCTTCTTTTAATGCCATACACGCGTAAAAGCCATAGCAATCGTTCAAATGCATCTTCAAACGTTTCGGAGCCTTGCTTGCGTTTATAACGCCAAATCGTATACTGTCGGAGCCATTTTCTGCGGAACAAGTAAGCCAGTCCAGCGATGAGCATAACTGCTCCTAGTAATATGGCTGCTCCAATTCCTGCTGATTTTAAAGTGAAACCAGAATTCGAGTCCTTACTTGAGTTAGAGTCCTGTTCTTTCGCAAGGTCTTTTTCAGGCTTTTCAGGCTGATCAGGAACTGCTGCAGCAGGTGCAGAGCTTTGCTGATCTTCTTCCGGCTGGAACGGGTTATCGAATCCGCGTGTCGGCTCGAACGGCACCCATCCTATTCCTGAAAAATACACCTCTACCCAAGAGTGGGCGTTAGCATTTGTAACGGTGTATTCGCGAAGACCATCATTCAATGCCTCAAATGTACCTGGTGTAAAACCCTTCACCCAGCGTGCTGGAATGCCGACAGATCGCAGCATGACGACCATGGATGTTGAGAAGTTATCACAATAGCCCTTTTTTGTATCAAAAAGAAACTGATCAACGTAGTCCTCATTACCCTTTGGCACAGCTACTTCAATCGTGTTATAACCATACCCATTTTTTGCAAAATACCCTTCAACCGTTTTGACTTTATCGTAAATGGTCGGTTGACTCGCAGTTACGTTTTGGGCAAGATCTTTAACCCTTTGCGGTAGCGATTCTGGCAGCTGCAAGTAATTGGATGTTACATACTCTGGATATTGATTCGTTGAAGCTTTTAGCTGTTCTTCCTTTAAGACGGGCAGCTGATAATCCATTTCGTAAGTAGAAAGCTTTTCTTCTTTTCCTGCTCGAAACGTAGAAATCTTTCCACTCACACCATCTAACTGAAAGTTCGTTTCTGAACCTCCCTTAATGCTTTTCAGCTTTCCAGGAATCATAAGAAAAGAGTATTCTTTTCCTTTTTCAGCTTCGATTCGTGCTTTGTGGTCCTCCATCTGAAGTCCGTCTTCCCAGATTCGTGTGTAATCCGTATCTGCGTCAGGAAGACCAGGTTCAACAGCTACAGCCTGGGTTGGTATCTTATTCTCCCACCCTTTTCCCGTGTAGAATTCTTTCGTTTCAATTCGCCAATAATGCCTTCCGTTATCGAACGTTTTAAAGATTGGCGTATAGTCGAATTGAAAAGGACCTCCGAGCTGGCTGTCATTTTCCCCATAACCAATTTTAGCGATTCCCGAACCTTTTCCTAATCCTTCTCCATCTTCTTTACCAGACATATTCTGAATGAACGGAACAGGGTCTGGCCAGATCGGTGACGCTTTTGGTGCCACATATCCTAGAACGGATGACAAGGCGATGACCCCTGAGAGGGGTGCCACCCATAGAATCGGAAACTTCCCTTTCAATAGGGAAAAGCCTTGCGTTTCAATAATCTTCATCATTCTTAAGATGCCGATAAGAATCAGGCCGATAAACACGGTACGGATGATCGCGAATTTCCCATCATAGACTGTAAATGTATCGAGAATGGAAATATAGATTACGGTAATCAAGAAGAACACAAAGATACGGCGCGTTTGGACAAGCCAATAATGCATCAAATAACTCACGAGCCACAGCAGTACAAAAAATAACAAACTTCGGGTCAGTGACGTCATATCGTTCCAGTTTCGCTCCGAAAATAGACCCAAGTTGTATTGAATATCCTCTATCAAAAACGGAACCCACTTAAAGGATAAAAACACATCAAAAAAGTAAAGAGAGTGGAGGGCGTACAACAGAGCACCCAATTTCACCGGAAAAGAGATCCAGAATGGCAGCTGAAAATACGTCACAATAAACAAAAAGAACGTGTACATCACAAATATTTGGATATCGCTCGTTGTTGTAATTTCTTTAAGCGGTCTCAACCATTCCCATAAAAGAAGAAATCCTAATCCGTAAAGAACTAAAACATGCAGATTTGAAGCCTGCTGCTGATTAGATTGAGGCATACATACCACCTGCCTTCAGCGATTCGTTAAAGTCAGACCCTGTGATCGGTGTTATTGGAACACCAAACTGCCTGATCCTTGAAATATACGTGAGATCTTGGCTATTAAGCTTCTGGTCCAGCGCTAAATAAAAGAAAATAACATTCGTTTGCTGTCTGGATGCTAAGAGTTCCAATGTTTTCATCGTGTACTCGGAAAGATTTGGCGAAATAATGAGAGCCGTTTTTCCTTCCATATGCCCTACCATGTATTTCTGCTTTAGACGTTCTTCAAAATGATCCGTCACATTTGCTTTCACTTTTGCAAGTTCGTGAAAAATTCTCCACTCTTGCTCAACCCCAATGTTCATCGAGATTTCTTTTCCTTGTAAAGGATGATATCCGATTGAACCACCTTTAGAGATCGAGTAATGAACAAGTGACGCAGCAAGTGAAACACCTCGTTCAAATAGCCAATCGTTTGTGTCATAACTTTTTTCACAATGGTCTAAAACGATTACAAAATCATCATTCCGCTGCTGCTCAAACACTTTTGTCAGCAGCTTATTCGACCTTGCACTCGCCTTCCAATGCAGCCAGTTCATTCTGTCACCCGCTACATAATCACGAACGCTTACAGTAGACGTGTAATCTGTAAACGAACGTTTACCTACCTTTTTCATACCCGTTTGAAGCATCTTGCCCGTTTCCCACCGCTCAATTTCTTGATATTGAGGATACACAAAGATTTGATCTTTGACGGATACAGTTGTGCTTTTTAATACAAATCCAAAGATATCGCCGGTGCTCACTTGAATGTGGTCGAACTTAAATAACCCGCGTGGCGCAGGATTGATCGTATACGAATATTCCATATGTTTTCGGAACAACGGAAACATTAGGATGCGGGACTGAACTTGATGCGTATTGCCTTCGTATCGTGTTTCACGCAGCAAAATCTCTGGCAGAACATCTTCTAACACGACATAAAAGAGCGGAAAATTGCTGCGCCGCTTAACGACGATCGTCACTTCCACTTCTTCTCCTGCCATCAGCTTGCTTTTTGAAATATAGCGCTCAATCTTCAGCCTCTGAATGGGATAGAACGCCATAGTAATGGAATAAAGAACGAGAGGAAGAACGCTGTAAAATAAAAACCAGCTGACGAATCCTCCCTGAAACATGGCAAAAGAAAACGTAACTAGCAGTAAGAATATAATCCCTGAAAACCCAATTGGTGTTTTATAACGTTCCCAAATTTTTTTGAGAAATGCTTTCATTACGCGTGTTGTTCCTTATGGATTGGTGCAGGAACGCGTGCCAAAAGATCTTTGATCACTTCTTGGGCGGTTATACCTTCAAAATGGGCTTCAGGTTTTAAAAGCACACGGTGTACAAGAATAAACGGTGCCAAATATTTCACATCA
This sequence comes from Fictibacillus sp. b24, assembly GCF_030348825.1. Classification (NCBI taxonomy): domain Bacteria; kingdom Bacillati; phylum Bacillota; class Bacilli; order Caryophanales; family Fictibacillaceae; genus Fictibacillus; species Fictibacillus sp. b24. The sequence goes on from NZ_JAUCES010000005.1 coordinate 3,767,627, forward strand.
TCAGGGATGACAAAGTCACGGTTCATGAGAAGTGCAAATGCCTGTGCCGCTTTTAATAAAGCGAGTGATCCACGCGGACTTACTCCTAGAGCAATTGATTTATGATTACGCGTGCGGTTGATCATATCGACGATATATCGCTTGATCGAATCCGATACATAAATATTTTTGACCGCTGCCTTCAATTCTGTGATCTCTTCTGATGAGATGACTGGTTTAAGAAGGTGAATCGGGTGTTCGTTTCCAATCACGTTTAGGACATTAAACTCTTCTTCTGGTGTCGGATACCCCATCGTAAGCTTCATTAAGAATCGGTCAAGCTGTGCTTCAGGAAGCGGATATGTTCCTTCATATTCAATCGGATTTTGTGTAGCCATTACTAAAAACGGATCGGGCAAAATGTGCGTCTGGCCGTCAACGGTCATGCTCATTTCTTCCATAGATTCTAATAGTGCGGACTGTGTTTTAGGAGAAGTACGATTGATCTCATCCGCTAAAATTACGTTTCCAACTAGTGGACCTGGTCTGAATTCAAAGCTCATATCTTTTTGGTTATATATCGAAACCCCCGTCATGTCCGACGGCAATAGGTCAGGTGTAAACTGGATACGGTTAAAGGTAAGTCCAAGCGATTTTGCGATGGAACGAACCATCATCGTCTTCCCTACTCCTGGTACATCTTCAAGTAATACATGGCCGCCTGCTAATAACGAAACAAGTGTTAACTCTGTAACCTGCTTTTTACCTACCATAACTTTTTCTACGTTTGCGATTACTTCTCTAAGTTGAGGATGATATTCGTATGTCTTTTCATTTCTAGCGTTCATGATAGACTCCCCTCTAACATTTCTGTCTCTCTATTAGATATATTTTTTCTTCCTTTAATAATTCGCATCACAGAAGTGGTATTCCTTGTTTTTTTTACAAAAAAAGAGAAAATTCGGGAGATTGTAATAATGAATATAATTTCGAACAGATGTATAAGTAAAAAAACATTGCGGAATCACTTCATTCTCTGATAACAGTATGATCATGTGAAGATTTTCATTAAATAAAACAAAAGAGTTCCTAGCAGCAATAACTGCTAGGAACTCTTTTTACAATTTGTCGATAAGAACGCAAAATTTGTAGATATTTCTCGGGAAATGACTGTAAACTTGTGACCACAAGGGTTTTTTCTGCATATCGGGTAGCGATATGCTATCTATATTTAACTACATAACTATCTATAACACTTTAGTAAAGAAGATCCATATCGCATGACGCTATAAGCTTGATATGGTTTTCATCTCCTTAAGCTTCCATATCGTCTTATGCTATGTGATTCATCCTTATCTCCTGTTACTTTTATAAGAAGCATTTCGCAAATACATGGAGTTCCACTATTAACCCATAGCTCATATCGCTAGGCGATACATAAAAATCTACTTGCGAAATAAGGAAAGAAATCCTCCCCATTTGTCTCTTGGTTTTTCTATCGCTTCTTCTAAACGCTTATTAAAATCATTTTGAGAACGCCACTCTCTTGTCTGTTCTTCTCTCATATTTTGTATTTCTTTTTGTAGAAGTTCACTTTTTTGTTGTTCTTGTTCGAGCAATGTTTCGTAATGCTCTTTTTGCTGTCTCGTTAATGTTTCAATCTTAGCATTGGTCTTTTGTGCTGCATTTCCAACAGTAGAACTTATAACATGGTGATCTTGCTGGAGTCTCGACACTGTAAGTTTAAGCTGTGACATATCGTTTGTAAGTTGGACGTTCATTTCCCTTGTAGCTGCCAGTTCATTAGCTAACACCATTAAGACCTCTCTTAACTGATGGGGGTCTTGTGGTAGATTTTGGTATGTATCGGGTAGCGCTACGTCTGTTGTGCTGGTTTCTTGTAATCTTTCGTTTTGGTCACGCACAAGATCCTTCGCTGTATCATCTAATGGCTTGTCTGTATCGCGTAACGATATAAGCGCTTCAATATCAGATTGAACAAAGATACGGCGATCTCCATCCTTCAAAAACTCGTATCCGTTCCGTTCTAAGATTTGGCCATACTTCCGAACTGTAGGAGTGGCGATCCCCACTTCTTCTGCCACTTCCTTGGAAGAAAACGCTCGTTCATTCACTTGTATATCACGTCGCATATCGGGCCTCCTTTTTCATACATATCTATTTGCTGGTGTATCGCCATGCGATACACCTTTAATAAGCGGTTAAGCAGTCTATTATAGAAGTTCGAAGTGAACACCATCGATACGTCTATGTTACTTAGAGTTCTTCATTTTTATCTCTGCCCCTTCTTAAACACCATAATAAAAATATTTTATTTAAAACTACCAAAAAAATAGCTATTTTCTTAACAGTAAGAGATAGATATAATGGATAAGTGGGAAAATTCCATCGATATGGATGACTAGATTAAAATACACTTCTCTTGAAGCTGTGTAATAACTATAAAAAAGAAAGAGGTAATGATGTGAATACAACATACTCATCAATAGAATCTACTAAAACAAAGACATTAGTGATTAATGCACTTTTCGTTGCACTGACTCTTGTTGCAACGATGTTCATCAACATAAAGCTTCCGATTGCAGGAAACGGCGGTCTTATCCACTTAGGAAACATTCCTCTATTCGTAGCAGCATTCGTCTTCGGCAGAAGAACAGGTGCTATTGCTGGGGCTTTCGGGATGGGATTATTTGACCTTCTATCCGGCTGGACGATTTGGGCTCCGTTCACGTTCATCATCGTTGGAGCAATGGGCTATGTAGCTGGTCTTATCTCTGAAAAAGTACCTGGCAAACGAGTAATCGTCTATTCCATGGCAGTTGTCGTAGCTATGCTCATTAAAGTGGTAGGCTATTATTTTGCGGAAGTTGTGCTTTATAGCAACTGGGTTCAGCCTTTCGGATCCATTCCAGGAAACGTTTTGCAAGTTGGATTCGCTGGACTTATCGTAGTTCCGCTTGTAGCTCGTATTAAGAAAAGAATTTTATTTTAGAAAGAATTCATTGCACCCTGTAAAGTAGTACTTAGAAAAAAAGACTACTTTAACGGGGTGTTTTTTGTTGATACACTTTGTTTAGAGAAATGAATGTGCCTAAATCAAAAGACTACTTATAAATTCTTAGGAGTGTATAGAAGCATGAATAAAAAAGATATCGCTCAAATACGAAAACAGTTCAAAAAAGAAAATGATTTGCTCAAAATCTCCAGCATATTTAATGTGTATATCACGAAAGAATCAAGCGAGATCTATCATCACGTGAGTCAGCCTTTTGAGATGCTAGATGCTGAGCAGCAAGAACTCTTTTTCAATAACTTTAAAAAATTGCTTGGTGGAAATCTCGATGAAAAGCTCTTTGAACTTAAATTCAAAAGGGATGCTGAAAATAACAGCCAGCTCATTCTGCATCAAGGACTGCTTGCAAGTGATACGGAAGACTGGAAAGAGCGCATGCTTCAAATGGTGGGGAAAATGCTTTTAAACAGGCAATATGAAAAGGATATTGTTATTACCTTTATTAAGGGAGAATACTATAAGCCGACAAAGCGCAAAAATGATGAGGCGGAGATTAGTGAACGAGATGCGGTCTATTCCTTCCCCTTTATTTTGTGCAGCATAAACAATACTCAAGAACCGAAGAAAGAACTGCTCTTTGATTATGTGGAAAAAGAGTTTAAGTACAATTTCGTGGTAGATCCTGTTATTAATCTTAATGCGCCGATCGGAGGATTTCTCTTCCCTTGTTTCAGTGATAATGCGGCAGACGTGAACCATATCCTGTATTCAGCAGGCAAAGTTCATGAGCCCGATTATGAATTCATAGTGGACGTTTTAAATGGCGAAGAAATCATGACGGCGAAAGACGATAAGATCGTGTTTGAAGAAATTATTAAAGACGTAACGCGAGATCAATTAAATACATCCACTCTCTCCAATGTGTATGAAGAGATTAATCGGATGATCGAAGAAAATGAAGAGGAAGAACACCCACGACTAGACTCCAAGGACGTTGAGCGCGTTTTGAAAGCAAGCGGTGTTGAAGACATTAGTGTGGAAAAGGTTGAATCAGCTTTCCAAAAAGTGATTGATGATGATAAATATGAAATTAAAGCTAGCAGTGTGGTGCCTAAATACAACTCAAAGTCTATTAAGATTGACACAAAGGTAGCTAAAATTTCAATTAGTCCACAAGATTTAAGGTATGTGAAACAAGTGCAGCTTAGCGGTAAACGTTACCTTATGATTGAAGTGGAAGAAGATACGGTGATTGAAGGGTTTACGATGATTCCGGAGGCTTTTGGGGAGAAGGTTGAGAAATAGCATTACAAATAGTTGAAAAAGCTTCTCACAAGTTGTTTTGAACTGTGAGAAGCCTTTTTTATTTAAGTAAGGTTATTTCGTTCGAAACCATTCTCTTTACTTTCATTATATTATGAATATCAAGGGATTTATAGGCTGTTTTTTCCAACGTTCCTGCCCTAAACTGTTAATTACAAGTCTAATAATGAGAGGTGTATCGGTATGAACGATAAAAAAGATTTCCTAGATAAAGGTCCATTCTATCACGGTACGAAAGCGGAACTTGCAATTGGAGATCTTTTAGAACCACATCACTTATCTAATTACCAAGACAAAAAATCAAACTATATCTATTTCACGGCAACATTAGATGCGGCTAAATGGGGTGCTGAATTAGTAACTTCAACATCAAAAGAAAGAATATACATTGTAGAGCGATTAGGTGAATTTGAAAATGATCCGAACTTGACTGACAAAAAATTCCCTGAAAACCCAACTCGCTCTTATCGGTCTATGTCCCCTTTGAAAATAATAGCTGAAATAGGCTCATGGGAGAGACATTCGGATGAGCAAATAGATCATATGCTTACATCATTGAAAAAATTACGTGAACAAGGTAAAGATTTAATATTGGATTAATACTTATGTATCTAATCTATAAAGCTAATCACAAAAAAAGCCTCTCATAAATCGAGAGGCTTTAAAATTTCAAATAAAGCTTACCAAGGGCTTTGGCGTTATTACATCATGCCGCCCATTAAGTTTCATGGTGTAATATGTTTAACCATAGTAGAGGACAAGCTCGTAATATCAGCTTTTGACAAGTAAGAACTGTAACATCTTTAACTTGGATTAGTTCGATTTACTGTATTTCGTTAGCGAAATGTTAGCATGTTGTTAGCAAGTAACGAGATATATGTAATTTGACGATATAAAAAGCGATGCACATTTATTGTGCATCGCTTCAATATGTCCAGAGTGTATGTGGCAACACAAGGGTGTTGGTGAGTTAAAATCTATTTCGCTTATTAATACAAATGAAGTAAGGAAAGTAGATTAGATGTTACTTCTTAAACATAAGCACAATAAACCAAAATATTGAAAAATAAGCAGTTAAATTGTAAAAGATTGTTTGCGCCTCTTTGTTCCACAATATTGATAAAAATAAAGCACTAAACATAACTATTAAAGCACAAAAAGTAAAGTTTCTAAATTTAGGTGATAGCATTGATGAAATATCTTTACTAAATGTATATGCAATAGCCCAAAACAGCAACAAAGCCCATATTCCCAGACTATAACCTGAATGCATAAGTTTAATGTTTATTATGGTAAAAATAACTTGTATAATTGCTCCTAAGATCATAGCCGTTATTATGTATGTAGCCCTCCTATTAAGAGGGTTGTTAAGAAATAGTCGCCCAATATACCTTTTATGTTCCTTTGCCCCTAGAATATTATCGTACCTCTTAGCTATTGAAAATACTACCAGAAAACCAATGGCCAAAGAAATAGCCAGAATATGTATGACCCCATGTTTAGTAAAGTCAGTAACATATGAAAATGTCAGATATTCCTTAGGGGTAATCACCAAAAGTACTATAAAATAAAAAAACAAAAAAGCTATAAAAAACCAACCAATTTTCCTTTTAAATTCTATCAAACTATATACATCCCCTTTATCTTTTATCCCGTATAGTTCTTATGAGAGATTTAACTATCTATCATAAAGCCATCTAATTTATCTATTACTTTGTAGTTGTTGTATCAACTTATGTAACTTTTCATACAACAATTGATATTGTGAAAATATAGTATTTAAATCCAAATCTAAAACATAATTTCCTGTAGGGTGGCCAGAATCATAACTTGCCTAATAATATCCAAAAAAGCAAAATGTAAGTTAGATTTCTCAAAGCCAAACCCTTCAAATAGTTTCTCTTTATTTCGAGTGTATTTGTATAGCCCATCCAAGCGTCTATGAGCTTTATCTACGTTTACTACGTTCTTTTCAAAATTCACAATTTCCGTAGCAGACCCTTCTCCATTTTTAAGAAAGCCAATTATCATATATAATATTAGGATTTTTAATTTTTTTCTCAAAGCTATCTAATTCACTATTTGTACTTCTATACGGAAGTACCTTGATATTAATACCAAAAAAATCGTACTCTGGAGTCTCAATATAAATTTCCGCATAAACATCCCTTAAATAACTCTCATACTTTTGAACCTCCTTCTTTAAAGTAATTGGTACTCTTATATCAACATACTCCTTACACTGCCATGACTTAGTTGTAAATGAGCTGGTTTTATCAAAAGTTATTTCTGAGCTAGCTAATAATTGTAAAAGCTCAAGCTGATTATCATGTTGTAGATATTGCTTAAGTGAAAATAAATATTCTTCCTCTGTCATGTATTATCACCTCTCTAATTAAAGTTTTCATATTTTAATAGATTATTCAATACAGAAGAGACCCATTCAAATCTCATTATACCCTAAAACCTATATTTACCAATAATTCGACATAAAAATCCCTGTAGTTAAAACTTGTTTATTTAAAATCAAAAGGTTTTATTATACTCACAAAGAAAAATCCTACTTAGGTCAGAGCTGCACCCTCTGTCAAAACGCTGTCGTTTTAGTAGAGTCGACATGAAAAAACTACTATAATTACATATTGTTTTACGTGGGAATGCCCTTAAATCACGATAAAAAAGAGGTAAGGTGAGTTGAGCCGATGCAGAAAATCAACGTAGCAATCATTAGGCAAGGTCTTTCTGCTGTTTATGACTGGATTGCTAGACTTAGAGAAGTGGGAACGACTTCTTGCAGTAACGGTTCGGTTGGAGTTTCGATTGGTTACGACCAATGGTGCTTGTCACGATATATGTGGGCGAAACTACATATGCTTTTATAGCAAATGACAAGTTGAAGAGATTCAGGTATTAAACAGCAGCATCATCGGGTTCCCAGCTTTGCACTAAAAGTGTTACACCCTTTGAAAACTACTTCCTCTGTCCTAGAATCTCTTTGATTCCTGAGACGGGGGTGGGTATTTTTCATAGTCATAACCCGCTACCCCTAAAAAGTGCACATCCCGAGAGACCTTCATCCTACCAAGTGTACTGATAATGAAAAAGACACCCGAAATGAGTGCCTAAATCAAAACATATATGATACCTACATATTAGCAGCCTGCAACTTAGCTTGCTCTAATACATCCTCAACAGCTTTAGGTTCTTTGTTAGGTGGATAATCCCATTTACGAAGAACCTTTTTAATGTATAATCTCATTCTTGCTTGTGCACTTTCTTTCTTATCCCAATCATGTGAACGATGTTCCATTACTGTCTTTGCTAAATCTTTAGCAATATTCAATAACGTCTCATCTTGAAGCAAAGATTTTATATCTGGATCAGAGCCTAGTACATCAAAGAATGCTTTTTCTTCGTAAGATAGACCTAACTGTGTACCTTCATTTATTGCATCTTCTAGTTCTTCTTTAAACCTTAGAAGCTCTTCAAACACTTCATAGACGTCTAAATGGTCGTTTCTATTGTGGTATTTCTCGATTATCTTCTTAAAGCGTTCAGAAAAACTTTTGCTTACCGTCATATTTTTCTTCTTTACATCTTTGAGTTTTTCTTTCATTACCCTCATTAAGATGTTTGTTGCTATGTTCTTTTGTGGAATTGCTTGAAGTTTTGCTATGTTTTCTTCATTTAAAAGATCAAAACTTTCATTTGATGTAGCTTCGGTTAATACCATAACACCATCTTCAAGTATCGCATTTTCTAATATTTTTGAAATACGTTCATTTACTTCTTTTAAGTCTGGTGTACCTTTATTAGATGATTTCATAATAAAGGAACGAACTGCAATAAAGTAAGCAATTTCTTCTTTAATTTCTTTGGATAACAAACCTGTACATATTTTATAAACATCTTTTAATTTCTTGGTTTCCGTTAAAAATAGTTGTTTTCTTTTTTCTGTAACCTGAGAATATTCCGCACCATCTCGAATAACTTCATAGCGCTTTTTATCACTCTCTCCAAAAAACGCATTATAATTAAATTTATGAAAATGATTACGTAGAACTTCTAAGATATTCAGCGCAATAACTTTTGCCTGCTCATTTTCCTGTACTTTATCTTGGTCACGACTTGTGTAAGTTTTCAAAGCTTCCATTAAGTTACGCTTCAAGCCAATGTAATCTACAACGAGTCCTCCAGTTTTACCTGGATAAACTCGGTTAACACGAGCAATAGCCTGCATCAAGTTATGAGCTTTCATTGGTTTATCTACATACATAGTGTCTAAGGAAGGCACATCAAAACCTGTTAGCCACATATCTACAACTATAACAATCTTAAAAGGACTAGTAACATCCTTAAACTCTAATTCTCGGTCTTTTCTTGTTTGCTTGCTCCCGACTAGTTTTGCAAGCTCCTCTGGGTCTTGATTATTTGCAGTCATGACAATCTTAACTTTATCTACCCAGTCAGGTCTTTGTTCGGTTAATTCTTGATACATAGTGAAAGCTGTTTTGCGAGAGTAAGCAACTATCATAGCCTTACCTGCCACAAGATCTTTTCTATCTTCATAATGGCTAATAATATCAGTTGCAACTTGTTTAATTCGGTCTCTATCACCAATTATTAATTCCATTCTTGATAAGTGTTTTTGGCTTTCTTCAATGACGTAGTCTTCTACACCTTCATTTACTTGCATACGCCAATATTCCTTATCCACTTCACTCATCTGTGTTTCATCTAGTTTAACTTTCGCTAACCTAGATTCATAATATATCTTAACTGTTGCACCATCTTGAACAGCTTGAGTCATATCATAAACATCTATTACTTCGCCAAATAATCCTGTTGTTGATTTATCAGTAGTTTCTATCGGTGTTCCTGTAAAAGCAATGAATGTAGCGTTTGGTAATGAATCTCGTAAATACTTCGCATATCCATATTTCTGCTCGCCTGTCGTAAGGTCATACTTTGCATCAATTCCATATTGTGTACGATGGGCTTCGTCAACCATAACGATTATATTTTCACGGTCTGATAGAAGTCCTGTTTCTTCCTCAAACTTTTGTATTGTAGAAAAAATAATTCCACCAGTTTTTCTATTCTCAAGGAGGTCTTTAATATGACTTCTACTGTCTGCTTGAAGTGGAGACTGTCTTAAGAAGTCAGAAGCACCAGAAAAAGTTAAAAATAACTGTCCATCTAAATCATTTCTATCAGTAATAATAACTATAGTAGGATTCTTCAACCCTTCATGCTTAACTAAATTCCCTGATAGAAACACCATGGAATAACTTTTGCCACTACCTTGCGTATGCCATATTACTCCAGCACGTCTATCTGTCTGTGTTGCTCGAACTGTAGAAGCAATAGCCTTACTCATACCATAATATTGATGATATGCAGCCATTATTTTAGCGTCATTAGTAAAAAGAATAAAATTTTTAATTACACCTAGCATTCTTCGTTTCTCAAACAGTCCATACATCATCGTATCTAGTGGACGATTTTCAAGTATCGCATCTTCTGTATTTATCTTTTTCCATGCAGAAAAACGATCAAAAGAAGCTGTAATTGTACCTGCTTCTGTGTCGATACCATCACTTATCATTAGAAAGGCATTATAATAAAATAGTGAAGGAATGTGTACATTCATATAGTTTTTTAATTGTTTAAAGGCATCTTCAATTGTTACCTCTTCTCGAGATGCACTTTTTATTTCAACCACAACTAAAGGCATACCATTAACATACACAACTACATCAGGTATTTTCGAACCACCTTTTTCAAGAACTTCTAATTGATTTACTACTAGAAAATCATTATTATCAATGCTATCCCAGTCAACTAGAGAAACACGATGATAAATCGTTTCCCCATTAACAAATTCAGATACTTCAACAGTTTCTGTTAAATATTTCGCAAACACTTTGTTGTTAGTAAACACATCATTCGTATCGAACGTCCGAATTTTACGGATCGCTTCACGAATAACATCTGTAGATAACCCTTCGTTCAACTTCATTAGTGCTGCTTCCAAACGGTCAAACAATAATACTTCTTTAATGTCTCTTGGTAGCCTACTACCATGGAGGTATTCATATCCGAGCTCTTGAAAATATTCTAAAACAACATTTTCTAATTGCTCTTCTGTAAACATTCCTCAACCTCCTCTTCAGCTTTTGGGATACGTATTTCACCTGCTATTAATTTGGTCAAAAGGCTATCTCTCAATGTTTTTATTTTATTATTTTCTTGGGAAACTGTCTGAAGCCTACTCACAACTGGGTCCATTATCTTATTAAAATTTTCAATTATAGTATCTGAAGGTAGAATTATCTTTAAATTCCTAAAATCGGTTTTATTAAATTTAGGTTGTGCACTACCACCTAGGATCCCCTTAATACTTTCTTGTCCATTATGGCTTGTAAGATAATAATAAATAAAATTATTATATTTATTGTCTTCTAACATAATACTGTTAGGTCCAAGAGTCATTGGTTTTTCCAGCTTAGGTGCTTTGAATACTGTTCCAGCATTTGCACCAACGTTAGAGATAATAATCTCTCCACCATTTAACTTTGATTTTTTCAAGAAGTTATATCCTTTTTCATCTACATATACGAAGGGACCTTTAAAATTTCTTTTATAATCTACAAGTCTAATTAAAATTGCATAACCATTTGCATCAGATGTATTGACATTTTCTTTTAATGAAGCAAAACTTCCATTGGCAACATAATCAGTAATATTAATAAAATCACCTATTTTTTTTATTTCCCATCCCTTAGGAATCAATCCTAATTCACTATCAACTAGCTTATCATTGCTTGTTTTAAAAGATAAACCATCAACATCTAGGACATCAAAATCTAAAAACCAATTTTTAAAAATAGCATTTGCTATATCATTTAAGGATTTAGAAATATTATTATTTACCTCAATTTTTTGATAGAGCGGTTCTAATAATTCTACTATCCTAATTTGTTCTTGATAGGGTGGTAAGAAAAATTCAAATTCCTTTATCTGTTTTGCACTAATATGTGGAATTGATGTTCCTGTCTTAATAGAACTAACATAATTAATAAAGTTGGTATTATCAATTAAGTAATAAATATATTTTTGATTAATATCTTTTTTAGCACGTAATGCTGCTACTCGTTGTACAAGTAATAATGGCAAGTCACCTTTTTTTATCCTTGTATAATTCTGACCAACTAAAGAACCATCCATTCCAATAACTACATCATCTTCCTTTAATAGATATTTTTTTGTATTTTCATCTATATCTTCCCAATACCTAGTATCGTCTCCCCACCTCAAATTCCCTTTAGTTACATTTTTCCCACGAACTAACCTCATCCCTAAACCATCTATATTAAATTCCTTACTTTTAAAAGGGTAACCAGTGAACACATCAATATAATTCCCTAATTTCACTTTAGTCCATGTCATAACCTATCACCGCCAATTGCTTTCGAATCTCTTTTTCTAACTCCGTTGATTCCTCAAAATGTTGTGAAAGCATAGACGTTAACCTCTGCATCTTTTCTTCAAAAACCTCACCATCATCGTCTTCTTCACTATAGCCTACATAACGTCCTGGAGTTAAGTAATAATCAAAAGCTTGTATTTCTTCTATTGTTGCTTCTTTGCAAAAACCTTGTTGGTCTTCGTATGTCATATCATTCTGCCAATTTATAAATGTATCAGCAATCTTTCTAATGTCTTCATCTGTTAATTCACGCAAACTACGACTAACCATAGTACCAAGCTTTCGACCATCAATGAATAATGTTTTACCTTTATGTTTCTTATTACGATTTAATATCCAAACACTAACAGGTATACCAGTGGTGTAAAATAATCTATCGGGTAAACCCACTATTGCTTCAACAATGTCTGCGGCGATTATATTCTTTCGAATTTCCCCTTCACTTGAAGTGTTGGATGAAAGGGAACCATTTGATAAAACAATTGCAGCTTTACCATTTTGACCTAATTTATCAATCATATGTTCCAACCACGCATAGTTTGCATTTCCAGCAGGTGGTGTTCCATACCTCCAGCGAGGATCATCTAATAAGCTAGGTTGTCCCCAATCACTGTCATTAAAAGGGGGATTAGCCAATACATAATCCGCCTTTAATGTCTTATGTAAGTCATTGTGAAAAGTGTCTGCATTTTTCGAACCTAAATTACTTTCTATTCCACGTATAGCTAAGTTCATCTTTGCGAGTTTCCATGTTGTTGGATTTGACTCTTGCCCATAAACAGAAATATCAAATTTACTACCACTATGTTCTTCTACAAATTTTAACGATTGAACGAACATTCCACCACTTCCACAAGCAGGATCATATACATAGCCTTTATATGGTTGTAACATTTCAACCATTAATTTAACAACGCTTTTAGGAGTATAAAACTCTCCTCCACCTTTTCCTTCATTCGCTGCAAATTTCCCTAGGAAGTACTCATAAACACGACCTAGAACGTCCTTTTCCTTAGCCTCACTACCACCAACATTCATATTTGTAAATAAATCAATAATTTCACCTAAAATACGCTTGTCTAATTCAGGACGTGCATAGCTTTTTGGCAATACTCCCTTCAAAGTATCGTTTTCTTTCTCTATTGCATCTAAAGCGTTGTCAACGACTTTGCCAATTTCAGGTGTTTTTGCATATTCTGCGATAAAAGACCAGCGCGCATTGGATGGTACCCAAAAAATACCTTCTGCCATATATGCATCACGATCTTCTGCGAAATCAGGATCTAAATCCATTAATTCTTGCCATTTCTCATTAAAAGAATCAGATACATATTTTAAAAAGATTAAACCTAATACGACGTGCTTGTACTCTCCTGAATCCATATTATTTCTTAACTTATCTGCTGCTGCCCATAGCTTTTCCTCAAATCCTATAACCGCCATTTATATATCTCCTTTTCAAGTGCAATTTACAAATTATTTACAGTCTTATTATATCAAAAAATCAAGATATGTTCTGTTTTCATCACACATCTTCTTTTATTTCCTAATATAACCACTTGCTTATTTCTCTGTTCCCGCAATTTAAGTACATGGACAAAAGTATTCACTTCATTAACAGTGGAAATAATAGATAACCATTGAAAAACACTACACTAAGAAAAGAGGTATGGAACATGAAAGGAAGCATTTTTCGTAGAGGCTGTACTTGCAACAAAAAACGGTGCACGTGCGGTTCTACCTGGCATTTCGTAATCGATATCGGGAGAGACCCAGTCACAGGTAAAAGAAAACAAAAAACAAAAGGTGGTTTTCGTACTAGACCAGAAGCTGAAGAAGATGCTAATGAACTTCTGTATGAGATCAATCAAGGTTTGTATGTAGAAGAGCAAAACACCTTATTTAAAGATTTCGCAAGCGAATGGCTTCCAATGTATAGCGAAAAAAATACGAAAAACCTGAGACTATTCGTATTAGACAGCATGAAATCAATAAATTATTGCCTTACTTTTCTCTTTTAAAGCTAAAGGATATTACACCTAAAAGATATCAAGATGCTTTAAATGACTTAAAAGAAAAAGGATATGCTGACAACACATTGGATGGTGTACATCGAACTGGCAGAAAGATTTTCAAGAAGGCCATTGAAATGCGATTGATTAAAAATGATCCAACAGTATTCGCTTATGTAAAAAAAGATAGAAAAAATATTGAGGAATTAGAAGAGCAAGAAATTCCAAAGTATATGGAAAAGGAAGAGTTAGCAAAACTGTTGCAAACATCAGCTAATCAAGGATTAGATTTAGATTATTTAATCTTTCTTACTCTTTCTTATACAGGAATGCGTGTTGGCGAATTAGTAGCACTTAAATGGAGAGATATTGAATTTGAAAAAACACCATTAGTATTACGAAAACCTATTACAATCCAACAAATAACACACTGGAATATACAGGTAGTAACACCTAAGACCAGAAAATCAAGACGAATCATAGTAGTAGAATAAGAGGTTATCAGCGCTCTTAAGAAGCATATGTTATCACAAAAGAAAGTTAGGTTGAAATGTGGTGAAGCATATCATGATGAAGGATTTATTCTTGCTAAGAAAGAGAGACAGCTAGGCTATCCAGTCTTTATTAAGACTGTAGAAAACAGAATGGCACGATTACTGAAGTTAGCTGGCTTAAATCAAGAACTAACTCCCCCATTCTTTACGCCATACTCACACCTCATTATTAGCTGAGGCCAAGGTAGGGTTAGAGGAAATTATGGATCGACTTGGTCACTGTGATGATGAGACAACAAAAAATGTCTACTTGCATGTTACTAAAGAAATGAAAAAAGAAGCTTCCCACAAGTTTGCTCAACTTATGAGAAGCATCTGATTAAAAGAGAAATGTTAGCAACCTGTTAGCATTTAACTTTCTCTATTATAAAACCCCAATATATCAAGGGTTTAAGGGGTAAATTACATCATACCGCCCATTCCACCCATGCCCATGCCGGACATGTCAGGCATTCCGCCGCCAGCGTTTTCTTCTGGCTTATCCGCGATTACTGCTTCTGTTGTTAAGAACATAGCAGATACGGATGCTGCGTTTTGTAGAGCTGAACGTGTAACTTTTGTTGGGTCAACGATTCCGGATTCGAACATGTTTACCCACTCGCCAGTAGCAGCGTTAAATCCAACTCCGATTTCTTCGTTCTTCAGACGCTCAACCACTACAGATCCTTCAAGACCTGCGTTGTGTGCGATTTGGCGAACTGGCTCTTCTAGTGCACGAAGTACTAGTTTCACACCTGTTAACTCGTCGCCTGTCGCTTCTACTTGAGCGATCGCTTTTAGCACGTTAACTAGAGCTGTACCACCACCGGATACGATACCCTCTTCAACCGCTGCACGCGTTGAGTTTAGTGCGTCTTCGATACGAAGTTTACGCTCTTTTAGTTCAGTTTCTGTAGCTGCACCAACTTTGATTACTGCTACTCCACCAGCTAATTTCGCTAAGCGCTCTTGTAATTTTTCTTTATCAAACTCAGAAGTTGTTTCTTCGAGTTGTGCTTTGATTTGGTTAACACGAGCTGCGATCTTAGAAGAGTCTCCAGCACCTTCAACGATTGTTGTGTTCTCTTTTGTAACAACAACTTTAGAAGCTGTACCAAGCTGCGTGATGTTCGCAGTCTTAAGGTCAAGACCTAGCTCTTCTGTGATTACTTCACCGCCAGTTAGTACTGCGATGTCTTCTAGCATTGCTTTACGGCGGTCACCGAATCCAGGAGCTTTAACAGCTACTGCATTGAATGTTCCGCGAAGCTTGTTAACTACTAATGTAGCAAGTGCTTCACCTTCAACGTCTTCAGCAATCAACAATAGAGATTTCCCTTGTTGTACCACTTGCTCAAGAACTGGAAGGATTTCTTGGATGTTCGTAATCTTCTTATCTGTGATAAGGATGTACGGGTTCTCAAGCTCTGCTTCCATCTTGTCAGAGTTTGTTACCATGTATGGAGATGCGTATCCGCGGTCGAACTGCATACCTTCAACCACTTCAAGCTCTGTTGTGAATCCTTTAGATTCTTCGATTGTGATAACGCCGTCGTTTCCAACGCGCTCCATCGCTTCAGCAATCAATTGTCCTACTTCTTCGTCAGCTGCAGAGATCGCCGCAACTTGCGCGATAGACTCTTTGCCTTCGATTGGTTTAGAGATCGCTTTTAATTCTTGAACAGCAGCAGCTGTCGCTTTTTCGATCCCTTTGCGAAGTACCATTGGGTTTGCTCCGCTAGTTACGTTCTTTAATCCTTCGCGGATCATCGCTTGAGCAAGAACGGTTGCAGTTGTTGTTCCGTCCCCTGCTACGTCGTTCGTTTTGCTCGCAACTTCAGCTACAAGCTTAGCACCCATGTTTTCGAATGCATCTTCAAGTTCGATTTCTTTTGCGATTGTCACACCGTCATTTGTGATTAGAGGAGAACCGAATTTCTTCTCAAGCACAACGTTGCGTCCTTTTGGTCCAAGTGTTACTTTTACAGCGTTCGCTAGCGCATCAACACCACGAAGCATTGAGCGGCGTGCGTCTTCACTAAATTTAATATCTTTAGCCATGTAAAAACCCTCCCATTAATTTTATAAGTTAGTGACTTACATATGCTTTATTTATGTAGCTTCAAAATATTGAAGCTTCCAAGTTACCTAACGATTAGCCTACGATCGCTAATACGTCAGACTCACGAAGAATCAAGTATTCTTTACCTTGGTACTTTACTTCTGTACCAGCGTATTTTGAGAAAATAATCGTGTTTCCTTCAGAAACTTCTAAAGAGATACGCTCGCCGTTATCCGTCACACGGCCCGTACCTACAGCAACAACTTTTCCTTCTTGAGGCTTTTCTTTTGCTGAATCTGGCAATACAATGCCGCTTGCAGTTTTTTCTTCACCTTCTACAAGCTCAATAATAATACGGTCACCTAATGGCTTTAACAAGTGAAACACCCTCCTTAAATAGTTAAAAGAATTTCTTATTAGCACTCTTAGTTAGTGAGTGCTAACTCCATTTCTAATAATAAATAAAACTAAAAAATTTTGCAAGCGGGAAATTTAAAATTTAATCTGAATTCTTCTTAAATTCGATATCCTCGCGAGCCCTGCCTATTCTATGTTAAAATGGGTAAGCATATAAAGAGGTATCAGACTTAAATTCTTGGGTGCGGAAGTAAAGGAGAAGGTAATTTGAAGAAAAAATATTGGTGGATCATCTTCATATATATCGCTATGCAATTCTCAGGCTACATCGGAGTTCCTCTTCTAAACGAACTTGGTGTTCCTAGAAAACAACTATTTGGAATGTGGGGAACGATCAGTTTCATTGCCGCTCTTATTATCATCCTTTACATGCTGATTCCTGAAATGAAAAGCAGGCACAGAGACTCTGAGCGCGTATCAAGAGGTTCTGCTGTCCTATGGTCGATCATCGGAATTTTTATGGCTTATGCCGCACAGATTATCGCTAGCATGATCGAAATGAATCTGTTTGGCATTCAGCCAGGATCTGAAAATACGAAAAACCTTGTTGAAATCGTGAAAAACGTTAAATATTTTATGATTGTAACGGCCATCGTTGGGCCAATACTAGAAGAGATTATCTTCCGAAAGATTATTTTCGGCTCTCTTCATAAACGCTTTAATTTCTTTATTTCTGCTTTGATCAGTTCTCTAATCTTTGCTGCTGTTCATGCGGACTTTACACACTTGTTAATCTATACGGCAATGGGCTTCACGTTCGCATACCTGTATGTTCGCACAAAACGCCTCATTGTTCCAATCGCGGCACACGTTGCCATGAATACGCTCGTTTTGATCGTTCAAGTATTCTTTGCTGACGAGATTCAGAAGATGGAAAAGCAGCTAGAAACAGCGCAATTGATTATTGGAGGACTATTATGAAGACATCACCACTGTTTATGGCATTTTTATATTTAGGGATCGGACTTGTCTTTACATACTTGGCGGTCCACTACTCTAACGAGTACGGCATGACGAGCTTCTGGACGATCATTACGATGGTCGTAGCAACCTTTGATTTTGCCAATGCCATCCGCTATTTCGCGTTAAACAACCACTTAAAAAGAAAACGGAAGAAGAAATAATAGCAAAAACTGCCCCTTGATGGAGGCAGTTTTTTTGTGTGATGGTGGTGAATTTTGAATTGGACAGATTATTGGCTGAATTGGACAGCTTCTCTCTTCAATTGGACAGATTACCGTCATCAACAGAAAATGGCTCCCATGCACAGCCTCCTCTACAGAGCTTACTGTCGACTTTCGCTGATTTACTGTCCACTTTTGTAAATTTACTGTCCACTCTGCTCGTTTTACTGTCCACTTTAATTTTTCACAAAAAAAGAGGATCCTCCACGTTGGAGCAATCCTCTTTTTTAATCATGAAAAGCGGATTCCGCCTCAGCTTCTCGTTCCTTCACGAGGGCTTCGACTTCTGCTTTCATTCTTTTTTTGTACGCTGTTCTCGATATGATAATGCTAATCTCATATAAAAGTATAAGCGGAAATGTGACCATCAAGTGTGACAACAGTTCTGGCGGTGTGATGAGACCGGCTACTACTAAGATACCAAAGTAGGCTACCTTCCGGATGCTCTTTAACAAATCAGGTGTTACGATACCGAGCCTTGTTAAAAACATGATCAATACCGGAAATTGAAACAACAGTCCGAACGGCAGTGTGATGTTGAATAGGAATGAGAAGTATTCCTGAATTCCGTATTCTCCTTCAACACTTAAGGCCTCAGCGACATTTCCCATAAAGCTTACGACGAACGGAAAGAGAATAAAGTAAGAAAAGGCAAGTCCTGTTAAGAAGAGTACAAACGCGATCGGGATGTACATCAACGTTACTTTTCTTTCGTTCTCGTAAAGCCCAGGGCTGATGAATGCCCAAAGCTGATATAAGACCACTGGTGCTGATAAGACGAGCCCGATAAAGAAGGCGAACGTCATGTAGACATTCAGTGGATCAGTTAGATGAAAAGCGTTCATCTGAATGTTCTTTGCAATTGGATCACTTTGCAGATATACGATTACGGGCTTTGCTAAGAAAAATCCTGCGATCAAGAACAAAAAGAAGGCTAGAATTGCCCACATGATACGCTTTCTTAATTCGCCAATGTGACCGTATAGCGACATATTTTTTTCAGAGGTCATAGAAAAACATCCTTACTTCTTCAGTTGTTCGCTTTCCTTTTTGTTGTCATCTTCTTCGTCCATCATGCCTTTTGTAGCATTCTTGAACTCGCGAAGCGTTTTCCCTGCAGCTTTCCCTAGCTCAGGCAGCTTCTTTGGCCCAAACATAACAAGCGCTGCAAGTCCGATTACTGCGATACTTCCTGGTCCTAACATAACGATTACCTCCTTGGTTTAAGAGTAATTTTTCATAAAATAAACTAGCGATTGTAATTCAACGGCTAAATCAATATGATGCACACGAATTTTTGGCGAGACCGTTAACCGGGCTGGTGTAAAGTTCAATATCCCCGTTACACCTGCGCGCTCGAGCTGATCCGCGATCGGCTGAGCCGCTCCTACTGGTACTGTGAGAATGGCAACATCGATGTTCCGCTTCTGCAGTTCTTGCTCGATGTCTTCCGTGTGGTAGATGGGTACTCCCGCTATCTCTGTACCGATTTTTGCTGTATCTACATCAAATGCGATTTCTATCTTTGTATTATTATTTTTGGTGAAATTGTAGTGCAAAAAGGCAGTGCCTAAGTTACCTACTCCAATTAACGCCACTGTTGTTGTTTCGTCTTGGTTCAATGTTTTCGCGAAAAACGACAGCAGATAATTTACATTGTAGCCATAACCCTTTTTACCTAATGCGCCAAAGTAGGAAAAATCTCTGCGAATCGTTGCAGAATCTACTTTAACCGCTTCACTTAATTCAGCTGAAGATACCCTTTGTTTACCGGAAGATGATAAGTTTTTCAAAAAACGATAATACAAGGGCAGCCTTTTTGCTGTTGCATGTGGTATTTTTAACTGTTCTTGGTTCATATATGGAGCCCTCCATGTGTAGAAAGCTTATCTATTCCTATTGTATCATACTTTGTCAGGGCTTGAAGAACGTAGAAAGTCACCATTCTTTCCTCCTGTTTTGGACACAAGGTATGTAGGCCCGATCACCATTCCTTTATCTGCCGCTTTACACATGTCATAGACGGTAAGAGCTCCAGCAGAAGCCGCAGTTAATGCTTCCATCTCAACGCCGGTGCTTCCTTTTGTTTTAACTTCAGCTTGTATATTTAATTTATAGTTGCGGTTCTCCAATTCATCCCAGTGAAAGGATAGATCAACACCTGTAAGTGATAGTGGGTGGCACATCGGAATCCAGTCAGAGGTCTTTTTGGCAGCCATGATTCCAGCGACCTGCGCTACGGCTAGAACGTCCCCTTTTTTAAATCCATTATCTTTAATTTTAAGGAAGACTTCTTCTGAAACGGTTACCCCGCTTACCGCTATCGCTGTTCGGTGAGATGTTTCTTTTTCCGAAATATCGACCATTCGAGCACGGCCTTCTTCGTTAAAATGGGTAAACTCTGTCATAAAACCCCTCCTCATGATGAATATACACGAAACCGCTTTTATTGTCGTTATGATTTTACTTGTAATTATTGCAAAATGTTGAACATTCCCTTTGTTGGCGCGAATCTCCAAACTACGCTAAACTACTAAGTAGACAGGGTTTGATTGTTATTTAAAGACTGATTGCATGTTGAAAGTAGTTGATTTCCGCTTCAGGCGCTTCGCTTTCCGCGGGGCAGGCGGTGAGCCCCTTGCCGCTTTGCGCCATTAAGGGTCTCACCTGACCGCTTGTCCCGCAGGAGTCTCGCACCTTGCGCTACAACCAACTTTTCAAAGAAGTATTTTTACTGCATTTTTAAGTAAAACAATCTTTTGAAACAGAGTCTTTAAGTAAAACCACCCGTTTTTACAGAGGTGAATGAAATGATTATTTTACAAGTTCAGGACGTTACGAAGTCTTTTGGTGCGGACGTCATTTTATCGAATATAAAATTAGAGGTTCAAAAAGGTGAGCGCATTGCTTTAGTTGGAAGAAACGGTGCTGGCAAGTCTACGCTTCTTCGTGTAATAACTGGTGAGTATTCCTATGATTCTGGTCATATCATGATTCCTAAAGACGTTAAGACAGGGTACCTTGCGCAAGACGCCGGGCTGGACTCTGATGAAACAATCTGGAACGAGATGCTTTCTGTTTTTGAAGATCTTCGTAAAAAAGAGAAAAAGCTGCGTGAGATGGAAGCGCGTATGGGCGATCCGGAAGTCATCGAAAATGAAGTTGAATACGAACGCCTCCTTAAAGACTACGACGCACTGCAAGTCACGTTTAAAGATGAAGGCGGCTATCAGTACGAAGCTGAGATCCGCACGGTGCTGCACGGCTTTCAATTTGCCGATTTTGATCGCGATACGAAGATCAATACGCTGAGCGGAGGCCAAAAAACACGCCTTGCGCTGGCAAAGCTCCTTTTAACGAAGCCGGATCTTCTTATTCTTGATGAGCCGACCAACCACTTAGACATCAAAACACTAACGTGGCTTGAGCAGTATTTGCAGAGTTATCCAGGCGGTATATTGATCGTTTCCCATGACCGTTATTTCCTTGATAAGATTGTAACGACTGTTTATGAAGTATCGAGAAAGCGATCATTCCGATTCGTAGGAAATTATTCTAGCTATCTCGAGCAAAAAGCAGAGCGATTTGCTCAAGAGATGAAAGAGTTTGAGAAGCAGCAAGATCAAGTGGCGAAGTTAGAAGATTTTATTCAGCGTAACATTGTGCGTGCTTCTACAACGAAACGAGCTCAAAGCCGTCGTAAGCAGCTTGAGAAGATGGAGCTGAAAGAGCGTCCCGCTGGTGCTGAAAAGTCTGCTTCGTTCTCGTTTGATATTGAAAAACAAAGCGGCAATGACGTGCTGAAACTGGAGAATGTGAGCACGGGTTATGAAGACGATGAACCGTTATTTAAAAACGTTCAATTAGCAGTTAACCGCCAGGATAGCGTCGCGATTGTCGGACCGAACGGAATCGGCAAATCGACTCTGCTAAAAGTCATTCGAAAAAAATTGCCGCTCATATCGGGCGATATACGCTATGGCAGCGGGCTGAAGATCTCTCACTATGACCAAGAACAGGCGGACCTCCATTCACGCAAAACACTTTTAAACGAACTGTGGGATGACTATCCGGAAAAAACGGAAAAAGAGATTCGTTCCATACTCGGACAGTTCCTGTTTAGCGGTGACGATGTGCTGAAGCTTGTTACGGAGTTAAGCGGTGGTCAGAAAGCACGGCTTGCACTTGCAAAGCTTATGATGGAAAAAGGGAACCTCCTTCTTCTGGACGAGCCGACGAACCATTTGGATTTGGATAGCAAAGAAATTCTAGAACAAGCACTAATTTCTTATCCAGGTACGATCCTATTCGTGTCGCATGACCGTTATTTTATAAACCGCATCGCAACGAAGGTCGTTGAACTCGCACCAACCGGTATGACCGAATATTTGGGTGACTACGACTATTACACAGAGAAAAAGAACGAGATGAAAGCCCGGGAAGAAATTGCTGAGCGTCAGAAAGCAGAAAACGCAGTAAACACACCTTCCTCAAACCAGGTGAACGGTGCAAAAAACTCGATCGATAAAGAAGCGAAAAAACAAGATCGAAAACGCCAGCGCCGCATTGAGGAAATCGAAGGTCTTTTAGAAGGGCTCGAAAGCAAGATAACTTACGCAGAGGGCGAGCTTTGTAAACCAGAAGTATTCCAAGACTACGAAAAAACACAAGAGTTCCAATCACAGCTAGATAAGTTGAACGAAGAAATGGAATCCTTAATGGAAGAATGGGAAGAACTGCAGAACGCATAAACTAAAGGCTGGCATCCTCACAAAGTTGTGAGGCATGTCAGCTTTTTCATTTATCCACAGTTCGACTTGTGGATTTCATTGTTAAATTAAAGTTATCCACTTTATCCACACGAACATGTGTATACTTTATGTGAATTGTGTATAACATAAACCCTTTATTTCAAATGTTTCAAAAGCGCTGTCCACATTATCCACAATCCTGTGTATAACTTTTCCACAAAAAATAAGGGGTATTGTGTCGAATGGGGTCTACTTCGGTCGATAAATAAAAAAGCTCTTTCCCCATTAGGAAAAGAGCTTACCTTTTTATTGTGCTTCTAAATCAAGTCCTGGTACACCGTTTAATGACATGTCTCCTCGCGTATCCTTTTGATACGCAACACTGCCCGCTGCTGCAATCATAGCCGCATTATCTGTGCATAAGTGCAGCGGTGGAATCACTAGGTCATACTGTGTTCCTGCAAACCGCTTCTCTAACGTTTGGCGAAGACCTTTGTTTGCTGCTACTCCACCAGCTAGCAATACTTGCTTCACGTTATATTGCTCTGCAGCACGGTACGTTTTTTCCACAAGCACTTCCACAACGCTCGCTTGAAAGCTTGCTGCTAAGTCTTCTGGTTTAATCACTTCACCGCGCTGCGCTGCATTGTGAACCGTGTTGATTACTGCAGACTTCAACCCGCTAAAGCTAAAATCAAGTGAATCAGGTTCTAGCCAAGCTCGAGGCAAGTCAATGTTCGGTTCCCCTTCTTGCGCCAGCTTATCGATATGAGGACCGCCTGGGTACGGCATGTTCAGCGTTCGCGCCACTTTGTCATACGCTTCCCCTGCTGCATCGTCCCTCGTTTCACCGATTACTTTAAATGTTCCGTGCTCCTCCATTAAAACAAGCTCGGTATGTCCGCCAGAAACGATTAGGGACAGCAATGGAAAAGTCATCTCTTTTACAAGTCGGTTTGCATAGATGTGTCCTGCAATATGATGCACAGGAACGAGCGGCAAGCCGTGTGCAAAGGCAAATGCTTTAGCAGCATTAACACCGATCAACAGCGCGCCGACTAACCCAGGACCTTCTGTTACAGCGACTGCTGTTAAATCCGAAGGCTCAATTTCCGCTTGATTCAAGGCTTCTTCGATCACGATCGTAATTTGTTCCACATGATGGCGTGACGCCACCTCAGGAACGACACCGCCGAATCGTTTATGACTCTCTATTTGAGAGGCAACAACGTTTGCGAGCACCTCTGTGCCGTTCTTTAGAATCGCAACAGCTGTTTCGTCACAGCTTGTTTCTATCGCTAATATCAATTCATTTTTTATCATAATTCCACCCACATTACTAAAGCATCTTCACCATTATCGCTATAATAGTTTTTTCGAATACCGCCTGCTTCAAATCCAAGCTTTTTATATAATTTCTGCGCAACATGATTGCTTACGCGCGCTTCTAGCGTCATCGTTCGAGCACCCTGTGCTTTCGCAAGCTTAATGGCTTCTTTCATGAGCATTTCCCCAAGCCGTCTCCCTCTGTACGACGGCAGAATCGCAATATTCGTTACGTGTGCTTCGTCCATAACAAGCCAGATTCCACAATAACCGATCGGCTGAAAGGAATCTTCAATCACGAGGTAATAGGCGAATTGGTTCTCAACAATCTCTCTATAAAAAGCTTCTCTGGACCAAGGAACGGTAAACGACGCTTGCTCAATCCCTAAAATATCATCAATATCACTTACTTTTGCCAACCTGAATGTATAAGCCTCTCCCATCAGTTATCCCTACTTCCCCTGTGACTTCAGCCAGTTCACTTCTGCTTCAGCCAACTGAAGATAGCTTGGAGTAAATGAATGGATATCATCCGGATCTCTCAACATTCCGATACGGCCTAGTTCACTCGGCCGCGGATTATGATCCGATACAGTCCCAAGTACTGCTTGATCTCCTAACACTTCTTTTATCGTATCCTGATGCAGTGGAAGATCGTTTCCAACAAATAAAATTCTCTTATCTAATGTTTTCAGCTTTTCCAGCCAATCACTTAATAAAATGATCCGGTCCTCCCAAAGATTTTGAAATTCTCCTGATTCATCTTGGCCGTAAAGCCCTGTAAATAATTGCGTACGGCGCGCATCAAATAGCGGCACCACAAACCCGTCAAAATATTTACCGCTTTGAGCTAAGACTTCTAAACTCGAGACACCTACAAGGTCTTTTTTCAGCGTCCAAGCGAGTGTCTTTGCGATTGTTACGCCGATTCGAACTCCTGTGTAAGATCCTGGTCCTTTGGCAACCACGATTCGACCCAGATCAGCAGGTTTTACGCCTGTCTCTTTAAGCACTTCTTCAATTGCTGGCATGACTCGTATCGAATGATTCTTTTTTAAATTTGTAATATACTCACCGTGCACTTTTCCTTCATCCAATACAGAGATCCCCATCACAAGATTGGATGTATCTATTGCAAGAACTTTCATTACATAATCTCCTTAACACGTTCTTCGTATCTGTTGCCGATAGGTGTTACTTGTATCTCGCGCTCTTCATCGCCTTTATTTGATATCACGAGCTCCAATCTCTCCTCTGGCAAATACTCTTCTATAAAAACTGCCCACTCAACCACACAGACTCCGTCACCTGAGAAATACTCTTCAAAGCCTAGATCTTCATCAGAGTCTTCTAAACGATACACGTCCATATGATATAACGGCAACCGGCCTTTGTATTCTTTAATGATAGTAAAAGTAGGAGAGTTCACTGTGCGCGTAATCCCGAGTCCTTTTGCGAGTCCTTTTGTGAAAGTCGTCTTACCTGCTCCAAGATCTCCAGCAAGAGTAAGCACATCTCCTTTTTGAAGAATAGAGCCTAGCTTTTCCGCAAAAGACATCGTTTCTTCCGCTGACTTCGTTTTGTAATGATATGTAATCATGCCTTCTCCTTACCTTTCCCTAAAATGATTAAAACCTTTTTTCTCGAGAAGTTCTGGCTCCTCATTCTTTTTATGCAGATAAACGGCTGTCTTACCAGCTTCTCCAACTTTCCCAATTTCATATAGGGGAAGGGAATGTTTTTGGAATGCTGCAGCCAGTTTCACAAAGTCTTCTTTAGCAGCCGTTCCAACCAGCACATAATCTTCTCCCCCATATAATTGGTGGGTAAGCCTATTATTTTCTTGTAATTCAGCGAAAGATGGACTGCCGGGCAGTTTGTCACTCTGGATATGTATCGTGATACCGCTTGATTCTGCAATCTCATTTAGTTCACTTGCAATTCCATCACTAACATCGTTCAGTGATACTCGAAAACCACTCTTAGCGAGAATTCTTCCTTGCTGAATATGAGGAGTAGGCATTTGATGCTGCTGAACCCACTGTTTCTCGTTATCTGTAAAAACGGAATGCCTTGTTTTCTCGAGTAATAGGTTGAGCCCTGCAGCAGATTCACCTGTTGTGCCTGTTAAAAATACGGAATCACCCGGCTTTGCATTGCTTCGGAAAAGATGTCTTCCTTTTTCTACTTTTCCAATAACCGTCACCGTTAATACAAGAGGTCCTTTTGTTGAAACGGTATCTCCGCCAATGAGATCTATATTAAATGTCTTCGCTAGTTCGTCCATTCCTTCATAGATCTCTTGCAGCTCTTTTTCGTTCCAGTCTGGAGAAATAGCAATAGAGACTAAATAGAACTGAGGAATACCGCCCATCGCTGCAATATCACTTACGTTCACAGCAAGCGCTTTGAAACCCACTTGATAGGGTGATAACGTATTTCTTGTAAAATGGACATCTTCAACCATTGTATCGACACATACTACTTGGTCCATGTGTTCGCTCACAGAGAAAAGAGCAGCATCATCACCAATGCCTGCCACTAGTTCTTTTTGAAAGAAGTGCTGAGGTGTGATGCTTTTAATCCAGTCAAATTCATCTTTAATCATAGATGAGCTCCTCTCTCTGGCCTTAACTTTGTTGTTTTTGGAAGTGGTTGATTTTCGTTACAGGTGCTCGCTTTCCGCGGGGCGGGCGGTGAGCCACTTGCCGCTTTGCGCCTCTAAGGGTCTCACCTGTCCCACTCGTCCCGCAGGAGTCTCACACCCTTCACTTCAATCAACAGATCAATGAAGAAAAGTAATAAAACAAATCAAAAACTTGAAATCTTATAATTACAACCTATAGCCTATAGCCAAATCAAATTATAAAAAAGCCTTAGGATCATAATAAAACTCCTAAGGTGACAGTAGTATATTTTTAGTTTAACTTACTTTTGGACATAAAAAAACACGAAACCTTGTTTCGTTTTTTGAAAGTGGCGGACCCGACCGGGGTCGAACCGGCGATCTCCTGCGTGACAGGCAGGCATGTTAACCACTACACCACGGGTCCAGCTTGTATGTAATTGATGTAGTTATTGTTTTAATAAAATTTAATAAAAATTGGTTGCGGGGACAGGATTTGAACCTGCGACCTTCGGGTTATGAGCCCGACGAGCTACCAGACTGCTCCACCCCGCGACGTTATAAAATGTTGTTTTTCTGGTTTTAGATAACAACTGTTTCGGACATTTATTAATATATCACGTTTATTAGTATGATGCAAGTGTTTTAAAAATATTAGGCACCGGAAATTTTATTTATTTCCAGTGCCTACTGTTTATGCTGCTTTATTGTTGTTTTCAGGGCGTTTGTTAAACCCTTTTGCATAATAGATAACTGTTAGTAATATTAACCAGAACGGCCCAACAATCAAT
Source organism: Fictibacillus sp. b24 (assembly GCF_030348825.1). NCBI lineage: Bacteria > Bacillati > Bacillota > Bacilli > Caryophanales > Fictibacillaceae > Fictibacillus > Fictibacillus sp. b24. The sequence continues at coordinate 3,795,157 of NZ_JAUCES010000005.1, forward strand.
GCAATTCGTGTATCTGGGAAGTATGCCATGATTCCCACCACGAAAATAAGAATAGTTAGTGCGATATATGATCCATAAGGGAAGAACGGCACTTTAAATTTCAATGCTTTCTTTTCCTCTGCACTTAAACCTTTACGGAACTTAAGTTGTGAGACGAGGATAATGGACCACGTCCAAATCGCTCCGAACGTTGAAATACTTGTCACCCAAACGAATACTTTTTCAGGAACTAAGTAATTCAGGATTACACCAATTAAAAGTGCTGCAGCAGAAACTAATACGGCTACAGACGGTACACCTGTTTTACTTACTTTATGAAGGCCTGCTGGTGCTTGTTTTTGTTCTGCCAGGTTGAACAGCATCCGACCTGTACTGAAAATCCCACTGTTACAGCTTGATAATGCTGCTGTTAGAACAACAAAGTTAATGATACCAGCAGCTTGTCCGATACCGATTTTTTCAAATGTAAGTACAAACGGACTTCCTTGCGTTCCGATCTGATCCCACGGATAGATGGACATGATAACAAATAATGCCCCAACGTAAAATAAAAGGATACGCCAGAAAACAGTGTTTACGGCTCTAGCAATCGATTTTTCAGGATTCTTTACCTCTCCTGCTGTTACACCGATCATCTCAATCCCTAAGAATGCAAACATAACCATTTGCATGGACATGAGGATTCCCTGCACTCCATTCGGAGCAAATCCGCCATTCTCCCAAAGGTTACTGATTCCTGTCGCAACGCCACCGTTACCAAAACCAAATAAAATCATGCCTAAACCTGTAACAATCATCAATACGATGGCAACGATCTTAATTAAAGCAAACCAGAACTCAAACTCTCCATACGCTTTAATCGCAAGAAGGTTAACGCTGGCCATGATGACCAATGCGGCTAACGCCCAAATCCATGTTGGCACATCTGGGTACCACATCTTCATATAAATACCTACAGCTGTTATTTCCGCCATACATGTTACGATCCATAAGAACCAATAATTCCAGCCAGTTAAATAACCAGCCAGTGGTCCAATATAGTTTTTTGCATATCGGCTAAAAGACCCTGCAACAGGCTGATGAATCGCCATCTCCCCTAGTGCTCGCATAATGATGAACATTACGGATCCACCGAGTGCATAAGCAAGTAAAATTGCTGGCCCCGCCATTTCAATCGCTGAAGCTGAACCTAAAAATAAGCCAACCCCAATAGCAGCTCCGAGTGACATAAGCGTAATATGTCTTTCCTCGAGCCCTCGATGTAATTCTTGTTTCGGCTTCATTTTTATGCCTCCCTTGATGTATATGATGAAGCGCTTTCACTCGGATATCATATCATAATTCGACAAAGTTGGACAATTCGTTTTTATTACAATTTAAAGCCCTAAAGTACTATACCTTTAGGGCTTTTTCAGCAGCGTTTTTGAATACCTCACAAATATCATCAATGTTTTCAATTCCAACTGATATACGGATTACATTTTTGTTTATTCCAAGCTTCTCAGACGTCTCTGCTGGCAATGAACGGTGAGACGTCCCTAATGGATAGGATACAGTTGTTTCAACACCCGCTAGAGTTGGAACAATATGAACCCAATCCAAAGATTTAAAGAATGTATGCACATCACTTTGTTCGTCAAGTTCGATTGTAACAATGGATGAATTCCCGGTTTCGCTCACAAACTCAGGATAGTATACTGTTTTAATTCCTGCTGTTTCTTTTAGCTCACGTGCTAATTCGGTTGCGTTAGAGATATGACGCTCCATACGCACGCTTAACGTCTTTAATCCTCTTGAAGCCAGCCACGCATCAAACGGTCCAAGATTACAGCCAAGATGAATCATTTTTGCTTGTGCTTTTACAACGAGATCTTCCCTGCCGACAACAACTCCAGCTGTAACATCACTATGCCCATTCAGATATTTGGTTGCACTGTGAACAACTAAATCTACACCCTTCGTGAACGGCTGTAACACATAAGGCGTTGCAAAAGTGTTATCAATCATCGTTGTAAGATTATGTTCTTTAGCAATTGCAACAAGTGACTCTAGATCTTCTACACGCAACAGAGGATTTGTTATGGATTCAGAATAGATCAGTTTTGTATTGTATTGAATATTTCTTTTTATTTCATCGGTATCTTTAAAGGAAACGAATGTCGTCTCGATTCCAAAGCTCCTTAAATCATCAGAGAGAAGCTGATATGTTCCTCCATAGAGATCATCACATGCTAAGATATGATCACCGCTTTGAACAACGGATAAGATGCCGACTAAAATGGCTGACATACCCGATGAAGTCACGACCCCCGCAGGAGCTTGTTCCAGCTGAGCCACACCATTCGCAAAATCATTCTGGTTGGGATTGTTCATTCTTGTATATAAGTAATCGTTCTTTCCTCTAAAATAATCCTCTAAATCATCTAAGTCCGTAAAAGAAAAAGCCGATGTCTGGTAGATCGGATTGATTTTACTTACCGACTTTACACTTTTATGACCACTAGCATGTACACTGGAAGTATCAAAATGAACGTTTTTCATTATATATGGCCTCCCCATTGTTTTTAGTTTCTAGTGTAGCATAAATCTTTGTGGAAATAAGGTGTGGGGATTTGCTTGTACTCTAATTGTAGTGGAGGAGTTTAGTTAATAGGAGTCCAGTTGGTAACGTGCTCGGTATTTAATAGCAATTGGTGTCGAAAATCGGATAATAATTTTTATACGTGAAATTATGACACTTATCCGTGAAAATATAGATGATTACCGTGAAATTATGTTTGGTCGGGTTGATGTGGAGAGGTTTTGAGGGCGAAATCAGGATTGTTTTGGTGAGATTGATGCTTGGATGGTCGTTGTAAGAGCTGAAGTGTTGCTTTTGGTTGGATTTTGGGAGCTTATGCTGAAGAATATAGCGTGCTGGAAGATGGTTGCGGCCATCTTCTTCCTTTTTCTCTTTCTAGATCCCTCAATCTTTCATAACACAAAAAAAGAAGATGGATTTTCATCCATCTTCCTCATTTGCCTAGCGACGTCCTACTCTAACAGGGGGAGACCCCCAACTACCATCGGCGCTGAAGAGCTTAACTTCCGTGTTCGGTATGGGAACGGGTGTGACCTCTTCGCCATCATCACTAGACCTTATCATGACGTTAACCATGATTTATTAAGTTTAGAGAGTATGTTCTCTCAAAACTAGATACGACGTTTCCAAACGTTATGCATTTTAAGGATAAGCCCTCGACCGATTAGTATCTGTCAGCTCCACGTGTCACCACGCTTCCACACCAGACCTATCAACCTCATCATCTCTAAGGGGTCTTACTCACTTAACGTGATGGGAAATCTCATCTTGAGGGGGGCTTCATGCTTAGATGCTTTCAGCACTTATCCCGTCCACACGTAGCTACCCAGCTATGCCCCTGGCGGAACAACTGGTACACCAGCGGTGTGTCCATCCCGGTCCTCTCGTACTAAGGACAGCTCCTCTCAAATTTCCTGCGCCCGCGACGGATAGGGACCGAACTGTCTCACGACGTTCTGAACCCAGCTCGCGTACCGCTTTAATGGGCGAACAGCCCAACCCTTGGGACCTACTTCAGCCCCAGGATGCGATGAGCCGACATCGAGGTGCCAAACCTCCCCGTCGATGTGGACTCTTGGGGGAGATAAGCCTGTTATCCCCAGGGTAGCTTTTATCCGTTGAGCGATGGCCCTTCCATGCGGAACCACCGGATCACTAAGCCCGACTTTCGTCCCTGCTCGACTTGTAGGTCTCGCAGTCAAGCTCCCTTGTGCCTTTACACTCTGCGAATGATTTCCAACCATTCTGAGGGAACCTTTGGGCGCCTCCGTTACTGTTTAGGAGGCGACCGCCCCAGTCAAACTGCCCGCCTGACACTGTCTCCGAACCGGATCACGGTTCAAGGTTAGAATTTCAATACAGCCAGGGTAGTATCCCACCGACGCCTCCACCGAAGCTGGCGCTCCGGCTTCTCAGGCTCCTACCTATCCTGTACAAGCTGTACCAAAATCCAATATCAAGCTGCAGTAAAGCTCCATGGGGTCTTTCCGTCCTGTCGCGGGTAACCTGCATCTTCACAGGTACTATAATTTCACCGGGTCTCTCGTTGAGACAGTATCCAAGTCGTTACACCTTTCGTGCGGGTCGGAACTTACCCGACAAGGAATTTCGCTACCTTAGGACCGTTATAGTTACGGCCGCCGTTTACTGGGGCTTCAATTCAGAGCTTCTCCGTAAGGATAACCCCTCCTCTTAACCTTCCAGCACCGGGCAGGTGTCAGCCCCTATACTTCACCTTGCGGTTTCGCAGAGACCTGTGTTTTTGCTAAACAGTCGCTTGGATCTATTCACTGCGGCTCTCTCGGGCGATAAACCCTATCAGAGCACCCCTTCTCCCGAAGTTACGGGGTCATTTTGCCGAGTTCCTTAACGAGAGTTCTCCCGATCATCTTAGGATTCTCTCCTCGCCTACCTGTGTCGGTTTGCGGTACGGGCACCTCTTTCCTCACTAGAGGCTTTTCTTGGCAGTGTAGGATCAGGGACTTCGGTACTAAAATTTCCCTCGCCATCACAGCTCAGCCTTCACGTTGGGCGGATTTGCCTACCCAACAGCCTAACTGCTTAGACGCACTATTCCATCAGTGCGCTCACCCTACCTTACTGCGTCCCCCCATTGTTCAAACGGAAAGGAGGTGGTACAGGAATATCAACCTGTTATCCATCGCCTACGCTTTTCAGCCTCGGCTTAGGCCCCGACTAACCCTGAGCGGACGAGCCTTCCTCAGGAAACCTTAGGCTTTCGATGGACAAGATTCTCACTTGTCTTTCGCTACTCATACCGGCATTCTCACTTCAAAGCGCTCCACCAGTCCTTCCGGTCTGACTTCGCTGCACTTCGAACGCTCCCCTACCCCTGTACCATACGGTACAAGCCATAGCTTCGGTGATACGTTTAGCCCCGTTACATTTTCGGCGCAGAGTCACTCGACCAGTGAGCTATTACGCACTCTTTAAATGGTGGCTGCTTCTAAGCCAACATCCTGGTTGTCTGGGCAACTCCACATCCTTTGCCACTTAACGTATACTTTGGGACCTTAGCTGATGGTCTGGGCTGTTTCCCTTTTGACTACGGATCTTATCACTCGCAGTCTGACTCCCGCGGATAATTCTCTGGCATTCGGAGTTTGACTGAATTCGGTAACCCTGTGGGGGCCCCTAGTCCAATCAGTGCTCTACCTCCAGGAATCTTGCCGCGAGGCTAGCCCTAAAGCTATTTCGGGGAGAACCAGCTATCTCCGTGTTCGATTGGCATTTCACCCCTACCCACACCTCATCCCCGCACTTTTCAACGTGCGTGGGTTCGGGCCTCCATTCAGTGTTACCTGAACTTCACCCTGGACATGGGTAGATCACACGGTTTCGGGTCTACGACCACGTACTATGTCGCCCTATTCAGACTCGCTTTCGCTGCGGCTCCGTCTTATCAACTTAACCTTGCACGGGATCGTAACTCGCCGGTTCATTCTACAAAAGGCACGCCGTCACCCGTTAATGGGCTCCGACTACTTGTAGGCACACGGTTTCAGGATCTATTTCACTCCCCTTCCGGGGTGCTTTTCACCTTTCCCTCACGGTACTGGTTCACTATCGGTCACTAGGGAGTATTTAGCCTTGGGAGATGGTCCTCCCGGATTCCGACGGGGTTTCACGTGTCCCGCCGTACTCAGGATCCACTCAGGAGAGAACGAAGTTTCAGCTACAGGGCTGTTACCTTCTTTGGCTGGCCTTTCCAGACCGCTTCACCTACTTCGTTCCTTTGTAACTCCATGTAGAGTGTCCTACAACCCCAGAGGGCAAGCCCTCTGGTTTGGGCTGTTTCCGTTTCGCTCGCCGCTACTCAGGAAATCGCATTTGCTTTCTCTTCCTCCGGGTACTTAGATGTTTCAGTTCCCCGGGTCTGCCTTCTCATACCCTATGTATTCAGATATGGATACCATCCCATTACGGATGGTGGGTTCCCCCATTCGGAAATCCCCGGATCAATGCTTACTTACAGCTCCCCGAGGCATATCGGTGTTCGTCCCGTCCTTCTTCGGCTCCTAGTGCCAAGGCATCCACCGTGCGCCCTTTCTAGCTTAACCTTATATGATGTTTACACATCAAGATCTTGCTTGGCGCAGATAAATAATATATCTGCCTTGCATATTGTTTGGATGTCGATATCTAGTTTTCAAAGAACATATAAAGTAGAGAGATTTAGTTCTCTCAAAACTGAACAAAAGAAGAATAGGTGTACTTACGAAACAGTCGAAGCTGTTTCATAATCTCCATAGAAAGGAGGTGATCCAGCCGCACCTTCCGATACGGCTACCTTGTTACGACTTCACCCCAATCATCTGTCCCACCTTCGGCGGCTGGCTCCCAAAAGGGTTACCCCACCGACTTCGGGTGTTACAAACTCTCGTGGTGTGACGGGCGGTGTGTACAAGGCCCGGGAACGTATTCACCGCGGCATGCTGATCCGCGATTACTAGCAATTCCGGCTTCATGTAGGCGAGTTGCAGCCTACAATCCGAACTGAGAATGACTTTTTGGGATTGGCTTGGCCTCGCGGCTTCGCAACCCTTTGTATCATCCATTGTAGCACGTGTGTAGCCCAGGTCATAAGGGGCATGATGATTTGACGTCATCCCCACCTTCCTCCGGTTTGTCACCGGCAGTCACCTTAGAGTGCCCAACTGAATGCTGGCAACTAAGGTCAAGGGTTGCGCTCGTTGCGGGACTTAACCCAACATCTCACGACACGAGCTGACGACAACCATGCACCACCTGTCACTTTGTCCCCCGAAGGGGAAAGCTCTATCTCTAGAGTGGTCAAAGGATGTCAAGACCTGGTAAGGTTCTTCGCGTTGCTTCGAATTAAACCACATGCTCCACTGCTTGTGCGGGCCCCCGTCAATTCCTTTGAGTTTCAACCTTGCGGTCGTACTCCCCAGGCGGAGTGCTTAATGTGTTAACTTCAGCACTGAGGGTGGAACCCCCCAACACCTAGCACTCATCGTTTACGGCGTGGACTACCAGGGTATCTAATCCTGTTTGCTCCCCACGCTTTCGCGCCTCAGCGTCAGTTACAGGCCAAAAAGCCGCCTTCGCCACTGGTGTTCCTCCACATCTCTACGCATTTCACCGCTACACGTGGAATTCCACTTTTCTCTCCTGCACTCAAGTCTCCCAGTTTCCAATGACCCTCCACGGTTGAGCCGTGGGCTTTCACATCAGACTTAAGAGACCGCCTGCGCGCGCTTTACGCCCAATAATTCCGGATAACGCTTGCCACCTACGTATTACCGCGGCTGCTGGCACGTAGTTAGCCGTGGCTTTCTGGTTAGGTACCGTCAAGGTACGAGCAGTTACTCTCGTACTTGTTCTTCTCTAACAACAGAGCTTTACGACCCGAAGGCCTTCATCGCTCACGCGGCGTTGCTCGGTCAGGCTTTCGCCCATTGCCGAAGATTCCCTACTGCTGCCTCCCGTAGGAGTCTGGGCCGTGTCTCAGTCCCAGTGTGGCCGATCACCCTCTCAGGTCGGCTACGCATCGTCGCCTTGGTGAGCCGTTACCTCACCAACTAGCTAATGCGCCGCGGGCTCATCTGTAAGTGTCAGCCGAAACCGACTTTCAAAAAGAAGAAATGCTTCTTCTCTTGTTATCCGGTATTAGCCCCGGTTTCCCGGAGTTATCCCCGTCTTACAGGCAGATTACCCACGTGTTACTCACCCGTCCGCCGCTAAATCAGAGGAGCAAGCTCCTCTTCATTCGCTCGACTTGCATGTATTAGGCACGCCGCCAGCGTTCATCCTGAGCCAGGATCAAACTCTCCATAAAAGTGTTTGTCTTGCTCGATTTAAAACTGACGGAATTAATTCTTAATTCCTTACCTATTTCTTTTGTTCAGTTTTCAAAGAACTTGTTTGGCTTGTCTTTTTTCGAGACAGCTTTATCATCTTACCGAATCGAAGTTATAAAGTCAAGCACTTTTTTAAAATCTTTTTTGATCATTTTTACGATCATATGGTGGGCCTAAATGGACTCGAACCATCGACCTCACGCTTATCAGGCGTGCGCTCTAACCAGCTGAGCTATAGGCCCGTAAAAAATGGAGCGGGTGATGAGAATCGAACTCACGACCAGAGCTTGGAAGGCTCTTGTTTTACCACTAAACTACACCCGCATAAAGAATGGTCGGGAAGACAGGATTTGAACCTGCGACCCCCTGGTCCCAAACCAGGTGCTCTACCAAGCTGAGCCACTTCCCGACATATGGCGCGCCCTGAGAGATTCGAACTCCCGACCTTTTGATTCGTAGTCAAACACTCTATCCAGCTGAGCTAAGGGCGCCTATTTTAATGCATTATATGTTATTTGTAAAAGTTGGTGCGGTCGAGAGGACTCGAACCTCCACGGGGATACCCCCACTAGCCCCTCAAGCTAGCGCGTCTGCCATTCCGCCACGACCGCGCGGCTAGATGCCAGCGCATGAGCACTGCAACTTATTTAAGAAATTAATATGGTGCGGGTGAAGGGACTCGAACCCCCACGTCAAAGACACTAGATCCTAAGTCTAGCGCGTCTGCCAATTCCGCCACACCCGCATATTAATTTGAAAATGGTGAGCCATGAAGGACTCGAACCTTCGACCCTCTGATTAAAAGTCAGATGCTCTACCGACTGAGCTAATGGCTCTTATTGTTAATAAGGTTTAGTGTTTATATTTTAAACACTTATCTTAAAAAGAAAAAATGGCTGGGCTAGCTGGATTCGAACCAACGCATGTCGCAGTCAAAGTGCGATGCCTTACCGCTTGGCTATAGCCCAACACCTTAGAAAAAATGGCGGACCCGACCGGGGTCGAACCGGCGATCTCCTGCGTGACAGGCAGGCATGTTAACCACTACACCACGAGTCCATCTATCTATAGGTATACTTTATTATGTTATAAAGTGGTGACCCGTACGGGATTCGAACCCGTGTTACCGCCGTGAAAGGGCGGTGTCTTAACCGCTTGACCAACGGGCCACATGGCAGAGAAGAAGGGATTCGAACCCTCGCACCGCGTTAGCGATCTACTCCCTTAGCAGGGGAGCCCCTTGAGCCACTTGGGTACTTCTCTGTATGGCTCCACAGGTAGGACTCGAACCTACGACCGATCGGTTAACAGCCGATAGCTCTACCACTGAGCTACTGTGGAATGTCTTTTAAGGACAATTAATATCATAATTGTTTCAGCGTCAGATGTCAACCTGTTTTAGAAGTTTTTTTCTGAGCATTTATCGCTTTAGCTACCTTAACGACCTTGTTAAGAAAGCTATGTAAAAGGTATGTCTAACAGCGACTTAATTAAATTACCACATACCTATAATCGAAGTCAATACTCTATTTTAAAGAAACCTGTTTTAATTTTCCACGGCACTTTCCGCATACATACTTTTTCGTATCAATTCTTCTCTTTCTTTTATAAGACTGCATACAGTCTGCGCATATATATTGATATTTATAACTCTCTGCTCTTCTTTTTTCAGGGATGGACTGACAGAAGCGAGAGCCGCCTACTCTATTCAGCCAATACTTAAAATCGTAATCACCATGTTTATATCCCTTGCCTTCTATATGCATATGGTAGTGCACGAGCTCATGTTTAATAACCCCGATCAATTCTTCCATGCCGAATGCCTTGTAAAGATGCGGGTTCATTTCTATGTCATGAGATCTTAGAAGATATCGTCCTCCTGTTGTTCGCAGCCTTTTATTAAATCTGGCTCTGTGGCGAAACGGTTTATCGAAGAACTGAAGGGAGATTTCTTCGGTAAGTTTTTGTAATTCCGCGTCAGTCATGGTCAAGCTCCTTATATTTCAAGTTCACATCAACAAGCTACTATACATAGACTAATACACAAATAACGGATTGGGAAGTTCAAGGAGGTTCTCTATATGCCAACATGGTTTAAAAGACAGCTCCGTCGTGCTTATTACCAAAAAGATCGTTACCAAATCCGCTTACTTAATCAGTGCTGGTTCTTTTATAACAAAAAACACTCCTCCAGTGAAGAGTAATTTACTGGAGAAGTGCTTTATCTTGTTGTTGCTTTTCCACACGTTGTCTTATTTAGGAGCAATCATCGTTAAGGCGATTCGTTGTTTAGCTACATCTACAGAATCTACCCATACGGTTACAACTTGTCCTACACTTACAACATCCATTGGGTTCTTAATAAAACGATTGGTTAACTTAGAGATGTGCACAAGCCCATCTTGTTTAACACCGATATCTACAAACGCTCCAAAATCAACGACGTTACGAACGGTACCTTGCAGTTCCATCCCTTGTGATAAGTCTTCCATCTTAAGAACATCTGTTTTAAGCACTGGTCCCGAAAAAGCATCACGTGGATCTCTTCCTGGTTTAGTGAGACCTTCGATAATATCTTTTAAAGTTGGTACTCCAATATCCAGTTTTTCAGATGTCTGATCTAGTGATAGGGAATTTAATTTTTCCGCCAGAGCCTCTGATCCAATATCAGCCGGGGTAAAACCAAGTTCCTTTAATAATGCTTTAGTCGCTGGATAGCTTTCTGGGTGTATGCCCGTTTGATCAAGCGGCTGATTCCCATCAACCACTCGCAGAAACCCAATACATTGCTCATACGTTTTCGCACCGAGACGCGGAATCTTCTTAAGTTCTGTTCTGTTTTTGAATTTCCCGACTTCATTCCGTTTTAAGATAATGTTCTGTGCGACTGTTTTGGACAAACCTGAAACATATTGAAGCAATGAAGAAGATGCTGTGTTTACGTTAACACCTACTTGGTTAACGGCAGTCTCAACCACAAATGAGATTTCTTCCCCTAGTCTTTTTTGGGAAACATCATGCTGATACTGACCAACCCCAATTGACTTAGGGTCGATCTTTACAAGTTCAGCTAACGGATCTTGAAGTCTTCGTGCAATAGATACAGCGCTTCTTTCCTCAACTTGAAGGTCAGGGAATTCTTCACGCGCTACACTTGATGCCGAATAAACACTCGCACCCGCTTCGTTTACAATTACGTAGGCCACTGACTTCTCTAGGTCTTTAAGTGTTTCAGCAATAAACTGTTCTGTTTCACGTGATGCTGTACCATTTCCAATCGCAGCAATTTCAATATCGTATTGTTCGATCAACTTTTTCACAATGGCAGCAGATTTTTCAACCTCTGACCGCGGCGGTGTAGGATAAATGGTTTGAATGTGCAGGACTTTTCCCGTTTCATCTACTACACCTAGTTTGCATCCTGTTCGATATGCAGGATCGACGCCAAGAACTACCTTCCCCTTCAGCGGAGCTTGCAGCAAAAGGCTTCTCACATTTTCAGAAAAAATATGAATCGCGCGTTCCTCAGCTTGTTCAGTAAGCGCGGTCCGGATTTCACGTTCAATGGAAGGAGCAATCAACCGCTTATATGCGTCTTCCATCGCTTCACGGATATAAACTGCAGCTGGCGAACTGGAACGCTTGATTGTTTTTCTCTCCATCTTAGAAAGAATCAATTCTGATGGAGTTACGATACTTACTCTCAAAATATTTTCTTTCTCGCCTCGGTTAACCGCCAAAACTCGATGTGGAACGATTTTTCGAATCGGTTCTTGGTATTCGTAGTACATTTCAAATACTTTTTTCTCATCATTTTCGGTATTTTTACCGTCCGTTTTGATTTCACCTTTTGAAAATGTATCTTCGCGGATCCATTTTCGCATATCTGCATCATCAGACAGCATTTCAGCAATGATATCTTTTGCACCTGTTAAAGCATCCTCAGCTGAAAGCACTTCTTTTTCTTCGTTTATGTATGCTGCAGCTTTTGTTAGTGGATTATCATTGTTTTGTTCCAACAGCCAATGCGCTAGTGGTTCCAGTCCTTTTTCTTTGGCTATCGTTGCCTTAGTTCTTCTTTTTTGTTTATAAGGACGGTAAATATCTTCTAGATCCTGAAGCTTTTGAGCTTTCGAAATGGCAGCTGTTAATTCTTCAGTAAGTTTTCCTTGTTCATCGATAAGACGAATAATTTCTTCTTTTCGAGTCGCTAAGTTTTGCAAATACGTCCATCGATCCATGATGTCTTTAATCTGTACTTCATCCAGACCGCCTGTTAATTCTTTTCGGTAACGTGCGATGAATGGAACTGTATTTCCTTCTTCTAAAAGAGCAATAACTTGATTAATTTGTTTGCCCTTTACACTTAATTCTTGTTCCATTGTTCTCAATGCTTGTTCACTAATAGGTTGTCCCAATAAGAACACTCCTTTTTCAATCAATTAGTACTAGTATAAACCAATGAAGTTGCTCCGTAAAAATTCCATTGATACTTTTGTATGATGTTGATTTCCGTTTCAGGTTGCTCGCTTTCCGCGGGGCAGCCGGTGAGCCCCTTGCCGCTTCGCGACTTAAGGGTCTCACCTGACCGCTTATCCCGCAGGAGTCTCGCACCTTCCACTACAATCACCTTATCAAAGAAGAACTCAGAACAAATTTTCCGAGCAGCATATTTTGAAAAGGACCTTAAGAAAAAATTTAAAAACAAAAAACACCATCCTAAAATCTTGATATGGATGATGTTTAGCTAACTAATATTTATTTGTCCTACGATGCATGTAGCATCATCGTTAATATCCTGAGGCAATCCACTTATAAAAATGACGGACTCTTTCGGCGAGATCATTTTCGTTAACAGTGAACGGCTTTGAGTATGAATATCCATACCATCGGAATAAAGCATTAACGTTAACTCTTTTTCAAACTTGAAGTCCTGTACTTTAAATCGTTCAGGCTTTCCTACAAGAAAACCCGCTTTCGTTAAAGGGTGTATGGCTCTTTGTCTTTCAGCAGAGATCATAAAACGGATGTTACCTACACCTGAATAAGTGGCTGTGTGATTTTTATAATCGACTTTAACAATTGCGATTACAGCACCACGAGTATGTCTTAACCCCTCATTGCAAAGATGCATCAGCTGTTCCACTGATTCATGATGATGCTGATCAATAATGTCAGTAGCAGCTCCTGAAGCCTCTTTCGCCATTTTGCCGCTCCCTAAACCATCTGCAACGGCGCAAATCAAATAATCTTCCGTTTCTTTCACGTAAAAACTATCTCCGCAAAGATCATTTCCCTTTTTAGGTTTCTGATAAGAGGAAACAGATGCTCTGCTAAATTGATAGTGTTCGATCATCTAAGTGCCTCCGAAGGCGATACTCGCAACGCTTCTTTTAACTTTTCTAATGCTCTTCTTTGCAGTCGAGAAACATGCATCTGGGATATGTCTAAACGTTCTCCCGTTTCCTTTTGGCTTAGGTTCTCAAAATACGTACACTGTAAGATTTCACGTTCACGTTCAGAAAGAACAGCAAATGCTTTCTGCAAAAGCAGCCTTTTATCGATTTGATCAAAACCATCATCGTTGGATCCCACTAAGTCGAGAAGTGTAACCGTACTTCCCTCCTGATCCGCTTCAATAGAGCTATCCACGGATAGAGCTTGATAACTTTTACCCATTTCCATCGTCTCTAGAACTTCTTCCTCTGAAACTTCCAGGAACTCAGCGATCTCAAAGATCTTAGGTGATCTTTGCAAGCGAGTCGTTAGTTCTTCAACGGCTTTCTTGATTCTCGGACCTAATTCTTTAATACGACGCGGTACATGCACACTCCATGTTTTATCACGAATAAAACGTTTAATTTCCCCAACAATTGTTGGAACGGCAAATGATTCAAAAGATCTGCCAAACGTTTTGTCGTATCTTCTAAAAGCTGCAAGCAAACCAATCATGCCGACTTGAACTAAATCGTCATGGATGCTTTTCCCTTTAGAAAACTTTCGTGCAAGAGAATGTACTAAGTCTTGGTACTGCAAAACAAGATTTGTTTGAATTTCTTCATTTTTAGGATCTTGCTGCAGTTCATCAATCCATGCATAGACCTGTTCTTTACTGTGAAGGCGCTGGTGAGATTCTGTCGACATGTTCCTCCACCTCATCTCTGTGAAGATACTTTGTCATCATTACAACGACACCGGCTTCACTGCTTATTTCTACCTTGTCCATTAGTGTATCTATCAGAAAGAGGCCTAAACCTCCCTCATGCAGTTGATCAACTGATTTACCATCTACAGGGCCAAGATCTTTTGAGATAGATTCAACGTCGAAACTTTTTCCTTGATCGACAACCGTAATTTCCATACGGTCATCATGTATATTGCAGCCAATGCGAACTTGGCCATGATCTCCTTCAGTGTAAGCATGATTTACAACATTCGTTACGGCTTCTGAAACTGCAATTTTAATATCTTCAATTTCATCAAACGCAAAACCCATGCGGTTTGCCAGACCAGAAATCGTTAATCTGACTACTCCCACATAATCCGGCTTTGCCGGAACGTTCATTTCAATATAGTCGGACGCTGTTCTCATAGCGCCTCCCCCTTTACTCCGCTTTCGATGTCCATTACCTCAGTTAAACCAGTAATTTCAAAGATGCGTTTTACACGTTCAGTCATGCCTCTAAGCTTTAAAAAGCTATTGTTGGCTTTAGAAGACTTTAAAGCTCCTACAAAAATACCCAATCCTGTGCTGTCCATATATTCGATACCAGAAAGGTCTACGATTACGACGTTTCCTTCTTTTTCGGTTAACGGAAGCATAACTTCTTTAAGTTTCGGAGCCGTATATGCGTCTACTTCCCCGGTAAGTTTTAATTCATATGTTTCATTTATTTGGCCTTGATTAATTTGTAAATTCATTGTTTTCCCCCCAAGCTTTGTATGGAACCATACGGTACCTTTACCCTAATTGAATACTGTTTAAACCAGTCTTTTTAAAATAATTAAAGTAAAATCATCTCTGAGCTCGAATCCTTGAAGCCGATCCAACTCCTGAAATACATTCTCAACAATTTTTTGAGAGGGTAGATCCATATATTTACGAATGAGAGAAACAATTTCTTCTCTTTCGATAAACCCTTTACTCGTCCTGCACTCAGTCACTCCATCTGAAAGCAGGATGACCATATCTCCAACTTCTATCTCCTTTTCATACGGATGATAGGTTGTTGTGCGAGAAACCCCGAGAACAAGGCCTTTAGCAATAAGATCATGAAACTTATCTTCTTTTGCATTGTAAATAAATCCTGGTTCATGACCGGCACCGGCATAGTAGAATTTATGACTTTCCGGTTCATATACACCATGAAACATCGTAATAAACATGTTGCTATGAACATTTTGTTCAACAACACGGTTTAAATTTTCCAGCAGAAGATGAGGTTTCATCTGTTCTTCAGGCAAGCTGTCCATCGCGTATTTAATCATAGACATACAGAGTGCAGCGGGTATGCCTTTGCCAATGATGTCAGCTACAGCGACACTGAGACTGTTGCCGCTTTTAACAAAATTATAATAATCACCATTCATTTTTTTAGCCGGAACACTTACAACCCCAATGTCCAACTCGTCAAATTCAGGTACATCGCTAAGCAGCAATGTTTGCTGCATGCTTGCGGCAACTTCAATTTCAGATTCCAACTGTTGCTGTTTATCCCGCAAACTTTGATGTTCGCGGTAAGCGAAGCCATAGCCAATCATAGATTCAAGCAGAAAGTCAAAAGAGTCTCTCATCTCTTCCGACATATCCGGGAAAAGCTCGTCCATTACTTGAATGTGTAAGCTCACTAAATCCTCGGGTGATATCTGCTGCTCCAGCAGTTTCCTGCTAAATTGCTGGGCTTTATAGAGTGTCGTCTCGGTTTTGGCTTTTAGATAGACTGATAATAAATCTTGGTAACGTTCAGTTAGTGCGTCCTTTGCAGTCAAGAGCTCTCCTCCTAACGAAGCCATTTAGTAGCAGATATCTCCGTTCCCACGTCAACCGTGGACTCTATCGAGAATTCATCCATTAAACGCTTCACGCCTGGCAATCCAGCTCCTAATCCGCCGGAAGTCGTATAGCCATCTTCCATAACTTTTCGGATTTCTCGGATTCCAGGACCATTATCTAAGGCTACGATTCGCAGTCCTTTTTTTCCTAATTGATTGATCGGTTCGATGCAAATCTTTCCTCGACCGGCATATAAATAGATATTACGTGCAAGTTCGGAAATCGCTGTTGTGATTCTGGCTTGATCAACATTTCCGAAACCAAGCTCTTTAGCCATGTTTCTTCCAAGTTGACGGGCACTTACGATGTCCCACTCATTGCGTACTTCAACACAGGATTGGATGTCCATAATCATCCCTCCAGTTCCAGACGCAATTTATCAAGCCCCTGTTCTAAGTCAAGTGCTGTCGAAACTTCCCTCATTGAAATTCCAAGGTCAATTAAAGTAATAGCAACTGCGGGCTGTATTCCTGTCAATACAACTTGAGCTCCCATTAACTTTGACATCCTCACCACATCTCCAAGAACTTTTGCAATAAAGGAGTCAATCATGTCTACTGACGTTAAGTCAATAACAACTCCCTTTGCCCCTGTATCATGAATCTTGTTAAGCAAATCCTCTTGAAATTGAAGGGCTGTTTGATCGTCCATTTCTACTTGAATGGTGATCAATAAATATTCGTGCAATTTTAAAATAGGAATCCTCATTTTTTTTTCCCTCACTCCCTATTTATTGCTAATTAACTGCTGATTTGTGATCTCCAGTGCGTTTTCCATGCCTTTTTGAAGAGTACTCTTCGTAGGGAATAGACTTAAATCAATACCCAGGCTTACAATAGTCTGTGCAATTTCAGGTCGTATTCCTACTAGGATACATGTTGATCCTAATAAACGCACAGCATCTGCCGCTTGAATAATATGATGGGCTACCATCGTATCCACGACTGGAACACCTGTAATATCAATCAGCACAACTTCTGAGCGATATTTAATCACTCCGTTTAAAAGGTTTTCCATGATCAGCTTTGCACGTTCCGTATCAATGGAACCAATCAGAGGCATGACGCTGATGTTGTTGAAAACCGGGATAAGCGGAGCGGAAAGTTCTAATAATGCTGTTTTTTGGATAGAAACGGTTCTTTCCCAAATTTGAGATGAATTTTCCACCACTTGGTTAAGAATAGGATCTAACCATCTGTCGATTTCTCTATATACGGACGCAAGCTTTTCTTTGTCCATATCTGTCTGAACTAAAAAGTTGACGATAACACGGCGTGCAGCTTGAAGTCCTTGTGTTATATAGCTCAAAGGTAAGCCTGTATGAAGCACTTGGTCAAAAAACTCATCAAGTGTTCCATCTTTAGATATATCATGATAATTAATGTGTTTAATTAACATTTTAAAAAACTGCTGATCGGTCTCATCACTAAATTTAAGTGTAGTCCCAGCTAGTTCCTTTTCTTTAAAGAGGTTGACTTCTTTTAGCCAATTATTTTTTAGGGTCTCTTGATTCTCATTGACCATCTGTACAATCAAGTTGTCCAATTTTTCTTGCACCCCCACTACTTTTAGTATCAATATCTATTATTTCACTTCTGTATATATTGTGCAATGTTTACTCTTTTTCTAACTTTGGATATATAACCCAAGATGACAATTGTTAAACATGTATTTTTTTCCAGTTGTTTTTTATAGCTTTTTGCTTATGCTTCGTGCTATTGAAAGTGGTTGATTTCCGTTACAGATGCTCGCTTTCCGCGGGGCGTGCGGTGAGCCCCCTGCCGCTTTGCGACTTTAGGGGTCTCACCTGACCGCTCGTCCCGCAGGAGTCTCGCATCTTCCACTACAATCAACTTGTCAGTGAAGAAAGTGAACAAAATATACCAAAAGCTGCAATACAAAAAACTGTAAAAATGAAAGCGTAATCCATGTTATAAATTCACTTTTGTAATAAACAGTAGATAAAATAAAAAACCGCCAGACATTCTGTCAGACAGTTTCCTAAATTGTGATATGAGATTTAAAAATCAACCAGACCTGTGCTGATCTGCAATGCGTCGTCTACCCTGCGCATCATGTCTTCATCCAGTTGTGTTATTTTATCTGTTAATCTTTGCTTGTCAATCGTCCTGATCTGTTCAAGCAAAATAACTGAATCCCGTTCAAAGCCGTATTTTTTAGAATCTATTTCAACGTGTGTTGGTAGTTTTGCTTTCTGAATTTGGGCTGTGATTGCAGCAACTATTACAGTAGGGCTAAAACGGTTTCCGATATCGTTCTGGATTATCAGTACAGGGCGAATTCCGCCTTGTTCTGAACCAACTACCGGTGAAAGATCTGCAAAGTAAACGTCTCCGCGTTTGACTATCAAGGACTACACCCCGCTAACTAAGCGGTCCAAGGTATGATCGGCTTCCTCCTCTAACATAAATGCTTCTGAGGCAATCGTTAGATTGATCTTAGCCATTTCCATGTAACCTTGTCTCATCTCATCACGAAACTGACGCTTATTCTTCCGCTCGCGAAGAAACATCTCAGTAGCTTGATGGATAAATTCGCTGCGGTCCAAATTTTCTTTTTTAATGACACGATCAACCTCACTTAATAATTTCTGAGGAAGACTAATCACTATTCGTTTTGTGTTCAATTCGGACACAACATACACCTCCAGCGCAAAGCTATACTACGATCAAATTCCTTTTAACCACATATAATCTTATCACTTCAATATTCCATTTGCAAAGCGATTTCAAGTTATTTATTCTACAAAATTTTTAATAGTCCTTCTAATATTCTGCTAAAAATTTAGAATTACATTCATATTTTCTGAAATTCGACCATTTTTCACATAAACTCTCGGCACTCGAGCAGAAATGAGACACGGAATTTCATAATTTATTGTTTTCGCTATCCCCGCTACCTCATCAATCTCTATTCTCTCATCTTTTTGACTGCCTATTAATGTAGCAACTTCACCAACAATCATTCTTTCTGGAAGCCTTACTATGCACTGATCCATGCAGATTCGGCCAATTATCGGCATACGCTCGCCTTTAATCAGAACAGATGCACCCGGTGAAAGTCTTCTTTGCCACCCGTCAGCATAACCGATCGGAAGGGTGCCTACCCACTCTTCCTCTTTTGCTGTATAAGTAGCTCCATAACTTACAGTATCTCCAGGCATCAGTTTTTTAACATGAATGAGCTGTGAGTGAAGGCTAAACGCTTCTTCTAATGAGAACGGCAAGTCTTTCTTTAATTCTCCAGAAGGTGCTAATCCATACATGCTGATGCCAAGACGAACGAGATTAAAAGGACCTTCTACTTTTCGCAAAGCTGCAGCGCTATTCGCACTATGAATGAGGGCTGGCTTCATTCCCCACTCTTGAAGCAAGTCTATATATTTAATGAACTTCTTTCTTTGTTCCTCAAAAAGATCGGATTCCCATTCATCTGCTGTAGCAAAATGTGTAAAAACACCATCAAGATGAAATTTCGCAGAGCGATTCGTATAATGAGAAATTTCATGAAGCTCGCTTTCATCACATATTCCTACACGGCCCATACCCGTATCAATCTTAATATGAATTTTCAAAGGCTGGTGGTTCGTATCCTTTAAATACGGTTCTGCTTCAACCAGCCAATCTTTCTGAAAGACTGTTAAAGAGATCTCATTTTCTGCCGCAAGATTAACATATTCGGGACGGACCCGGTTCATAACTAAAATCGGTGCAGTTAAACCTTGTTTTCTTAAAGCTAACGCTTCATCAAGCATCGCTACAGCGAGCCATTCTGCTCCTGACTCTAACGCTTCTCGTGCGATCTGATAAGCGCCATGTCCATATCCGTTTGCTTTAACAACAGCCATTATTTTTTGGTCAGGGAGATGCTTCTTAAATGATTTTATATTTCGGCTGATTTTATCCAAATCTATTTCTGCCCACGTATCTCGATAAAAATGATGTTGATCCATATGATTGCCTCCCTGCTAATTCTTGATTGTTGCCTTCTATTTTACCCTCAAAGGCCATTTTATGTAAGTATATGACGGTTATCTTAAGCGGTTTTTCATTAAAAACATTGATACCTAAAGGGTATTTAGCTGCATTAATTCAAAATTCATGTGCGGAATCCAAAAGTTTTAAGAGTTTATCCACGAGTTTTGCTCCTCAATCCAAAAGTTTTGGACATATATCCACGAGTGTACAAACCTCGACAATTTTTGCTCAAACTGCTGTCCTCATATACCCCTCACAACAAAGCAAAAACAGGCTAGCGTCTTCGCCAGCCTGTTTCATATCGTACTATAATAATGTAGGAATTATTTAATAGCCTCTCCATATACAGATCGTGCAATAGCCATTAGCTCTTCTTGGCCTAAATTATTGGAAGCAAGGAAATAATCAACACCATTATAATTCCAAGTGATCGACTGGTCCGTCATCGCTCCTACTGTAAACCCTAAATCAACCGGTTCACCGCTTGACATCGTTAGTCGCGATGCTGTTTCCACAGCGTTATTTTTCTGCTGCATCAATGTAAAAGATTTATTTTCTTCTGCATCTGCATAGTTTAATACCACTTTAGAATCATCTTCACCTTGAACGACTTCTCGCTCGTTAACGATGTTTAAGTTAGCTGTGTAAGTCGGATACAGCACTTCAAATTCTTCTCCAGCACCTGAAAAAGTTGGGATCTCGAACTGCGCGCTCGACATATTGGATTCCATATCAAAAGAGTTTTTATCAAACTTAGCGTTAAACTGAACTTTAGAGAAATCCAGTCTCACAAGCTCTTTTTGGTCTTGATCCATGATGCGGACCTGTTTTGGATCTAGCTCTTTGTTAAGTGTGATTTCTTGCTGATACAAGTTTTTGTTTTGGTAATTTGTTTTTGTATGAAAAACATAGCTTTTTTCTTTCGTCTTAAATCCTCTGTCCGTGTCGTTTAGGATATCTGAAATAAGTGATTGGAACAAATACACTTGGCTATTGTTTTCTGGCCAGTCGCTTTGGAATCGGAAGCTTTTATTTAGAGCTGGTGTTAGCACGAATACTCCGTCTTTGTTGCGCAGAATCATCTGACTTTGATCTTTTTCAGCATTTTTTAAGCTGACACGGTAAAAATCCGGCTTTTTATGCCAAATCTCTAAATCGTACGTTAGTGGCTTTTCACCTGTGCTTAACGTCATCTTGGCTTCAGCTTTGTAGCCTGTCATGGATTCCATTCTCTCTTCCAAAGAATCCAGAACATCACTCTGGCTTTGTTCACCGCATGCTGACAGAACCAGTAAGATCATGAACGCCGTCAAAATCATTGACAGTGTTTTCTTCATTTTTTGCCATCCCCTTTGTCCCAAAGTAATTTCGACATTGAAGGGGGACTAACTCTGCATCTTGCAAAGGACTACCCCTTCTACCGCATTACAATATATGAGACAACCCTGGACAATATGCAGACTAGCTTGACGAGCTTTCTAAAATCACTTGCGCCACTGCATGTTCCTTCGTATGAGAAATGGATAAGTGGCATAAATAAGGATAAGGGGATGTCAAAAACGGTTTCCCTTTTTCGTCCGACTTAATCTCCATGTCATGCCATGAAAGTTCTGCACCAATACCCACTCCAAGTGCTTTAGCCATCGCTTCTTTAGCTGCAAACCTGCCGGCCAAGTATTCATACCTTCTGTTTCCATTTAAAGATTGAAACCGTTTTTGTTCAAACGGTGTTAATACACGCTCTAGAAACCGAGGCTGATGAGAAACAACCCGCTTAATTCTTTTTAATTCAATCATATCGATGCCTGTTCCAACAATCATTGTTAAATACTCCTCTGCAGCTATATCTTTCGCCCTAATTCCTTGTACATGGTAAACTGAAATAAGACGAATCGGTATGTAAACACTTCATATAAAAAAGGGTGATATTCTTACATGTTTATAAGAGATGAAAGCTTTCAAACCTTTACCAGGCGCTATCCAGTCGTAACTTTCTTAATCGCCGCCCATATTATTGTGTTTCTATTTATTAATTTTACCCCTTTTAGCACCTCTTTGTATCATTTTATGGTCGGGTCAAATTATTACATCTCTGCTGGAGAGTACTGGCGCTTGTTCACACCTATCATTACACATGAAGCTGCTGGCCACTTAATCTTCAATTCGTTTTCCCTTGTTTTGTTCGGCCCTGCACTCGAAGGCATTTTAGGCAAGGTACGGTTTATTATCGGGTATGTAGGTGCTGGTTTAATCGCAAACATCGCTACACTTTTGCTTCTGCCGCTTTCATATGCTCATATTGGTGCATCAGGAGCGATTTTTGGACTGTTCGGTATTTATGTTTATATGCTATATAACCACAGGCAGTATATTGATCGAGCGAATACGCAAATTCTTTTAGTTGTCCTTGGGATCAGCTTAGTTACTACTTTTTTAAACGCACGGATTAATGTTATGGGCCACATCTTCGGATTGATTGGCGGAGCCGCTCTCGCACCCATCATCCTAGCCTCACTTCACAGAAAGAAAAAAGATGGTAGATAAGAGAACAGGTCTCTTTCCAAGCCTTTATAATTAGCTGGGCTTTCGAACCGGCTAACAAATTATACTTTCTGTCCATGTAAAAAAGCACCTCGTAGCGTCGAGGTGCTTTTATATTTCGCTCTTTTCTAAAAGATTGTTGCTTTCAAATGTTGTCTTCTATGTTCAATGATTGTAGTGCAAGGTGCGAGACTCCTGCGGGACAGGCGGGCAGGTGAGACACTTAAGAGTGAAACGTCCAAATGTGGCTCACCGCCTGCCCCGCGGAAAGCGAGCAGCCTGGAACGGAAATCATTTACTTCCAAAAGCAACAACGTTTGCAAAAACAGCCTTTTATTTATCTATTTGGAGATGTTCGATCAAAACCTCTTTTAATGAAGTTTCAAAATATACTGGCCAATCCACATCCAGTGAATTCAGCTGCCTAGCGTGTTTAGGCTTAACGCCAATAATCTTAACGGGTTTCCCATTCATGTAATGAAGCATCCGGAATAGCTCGCTTAATTTCTGTACGCCGCTTTCATCCATTTCGCCAGTGGCTGACAAGTCAAAAAAGATTTCCTCAAACTGACCTTCATAAGCAGTTTTTAGGGCATTCCCTGTAACAGTGATCATCTTACTTTCTGTTATGTCTCCGAATAACGGCACAAATGCCATCTTTTCAGAAATAGGAATAAATGGACCTGATAACTCATCAAGACGTTTCATCGCATCTTCTAACGCTTCTTTTTTCTCAAAAAGTTCAAAGTCAGTCGAGGATAGCCGCATTCTTAATTCCAGCAGCTTTTCTTCAAGTCCTTGAACATGTTTGCCTGTTGGTATAAATACAACGTGTGCAAATTCTGCTTCCCACGAAATAGAAACATCACATAGAAGAAAAGGCTGATCCTTGGCCTTAATATTGGCTTCAAATGTTTTTTCACCGCTAAAAGGCATCATAAACTTCATTAGTTTGTTATGACTCTCTTCATCAAAACAATCACGAATAGTATCTACTTGCATACCTAACAGGTCAGCGGCTCTTGAAGATTTGATAAGAATAACGCCATCTTTATTCATTTTTACGTAAGGTACTGGTAATCCACAGCTCATCTTTAGGCGTTGATCCTCTCTTCTATATACTCATCCAGCCATTGTTCTGCCTGTTGGAGGTTTTTTATTATGATTCCTTGGTTGTTAACATATGGATCTAAATCATACTTTTCCGTAAGTCTTCCACCTACTAAAATGGCCGGCTTATTAGGAAGAGCTGACAGGGTTCTAACATAGTTTTTAAGCACAGGCAGATTGTATACAATGGATACCGAGAGTCCGATGACTTCTGGTTTCCATTGCAGAGCAGATTTCAGTGCATATTCTAGAGGAAGGCTTGCTCCGTAGTATTTTGTTTCCCAGCCCTTTTCTTCGAAGATACTATTTATCATTTTAATTCCAAGATAATGCTGTTCACCTTGCAAGCACAGAAACATCGCTTTTTTTTCGCGTTTTGTTTCATCCGCTGACACTTGAAAGAGCCTGGAAAGAACAAAATCACAAACTCCTGTTGCTAAATGTTCATCTGCAACAGAAATCTCATTATTTTCCCAGAGGTCTCCAATCATGTACATTGCAGGAGTAAACAGGTCTCGAAATAAAACCATGCGATTTTGATCAGGCTGCTGTTTAATGAAACGCAATGCTTCAGCATGATTGCCTTCTAAAAACAGCCGAGCCAGTTTTTCCGCTTCTGAAATAGCCATGGTTGGACCCTCTCCTTTGTCTAATGCGCTGCTGATTTTTCACTCAGAACATGATTCGCTTGATTTAAATAGTCAATATAAATACCAATACGGGTATTTTCTTGCGTATGTTTTTGCTGTTCATCTCGCAAAACATCTATAATAAAGTTGAAATTATCCATTAGTAGTTCTACACTCATCCCGAACTTTTGCAAAATACCGTTCAACCAAACAGCGTACTCTGTAAAGAAAGTACTGTTGTCCAATTCGTATGCTGTTTCTAGATGCTTGAAGTGGTGATGATTATCTTCAATGCATTTCGCTCTGCCTTTATCACCATATCGTTCAACAAGTGTAGGATCTTTTTCGTAAATTTTCTCAGTTACTCTTTCTACCATAGCATTTATGTCAAATTCCGTCATTTGGCAACCACCTTATATTGTTTTACAGTTGGTACGACAGCCGCCAATTCTTTATCTGGATATTTCTTCTCTAGATCATGAATCTTTTTGAATTCTTCACTTCTTACCCATTTCAAATAATCTTCTTTTGTAGAAAATATGAGCTGCACGGTAAGCTCACCCGCTCTTTTATCATTTTGCAATAATAAGAAGTCTACAAAGCCATCTGCTTCGTCAACAGATCTTGAGCGGTTTTTATATATATTGATTACTTCTTCTGCTTTATCATTTGGAACATCAAATGTTGAAAAAACGGTGTACACGAAACATCACCTCTTAGATGTATTTTAACAATACCAATTATTTATCTCATAAAAGATTCAATAACGATTTCTTTTTTCCTGCTAGTAAATCTGCTAAGCAGCATCTTTTAATTGAACCACCCATACTACAGGAAGAATCATTGGAAGTCGAGCTTAAAGAAAAAAACACCGGCAGGAACACCAGTGCTTCTAATACAAGTCAAACATATTCACTTCGTGTTTTGTCTGTTTTAAATAGGTAAACAACTGTGCTCTATGATGAAAAGCATGCGTTACAATTTCCACGAGCCACTTTGCCTGTGTGGCGCCTTTTTCTGCATAAAACGCTTTTGTTTCTTTTCGCAGAAAATCCTCTTCTGAAAGTGATAAAAAGTACGATTTAACTAAATGGTACCCTTCCTCTAAAACATGCGTCAGTTCGGCTACATTTCCAGCAGATAACTTTTTTTCCAGCTGACGAACTTCATCTTCTGTTTTCTCTTGCAGAATGGCTAGATCTATATGCGGGATCTGAACTAAGTGGTTAGCAAGTTCTAAGAAAGAGCGCATATTTTCAGCCGGACGAAAATCATAAACAGAAGGATTCGCTTTCTTTAATAGACCATTCGTCGTTCGTACAACAACATATAGTTCTTCCAATAAAGTCTCAGTTAAAGAAACAGTCGCATTCATTTCTTCTTCCTCCTGTTATGTATAATCACTTCATCTATTATGTTTCTTCAGCTTAACTGTTTTTTCCTTCGAATAATCCAGCAGATATCTCTTTTTGTGCCGAAATGTCAGTTAAAGAGGCTTCTGTGTTCTCTTCACAGATCAGAAGCATATCATAATAAGCACTCATAAAGACTTTTACTATAAAAGGGTCATACATTTTCCCTGATTGATTCTCGATCTCTTTTTTTGCTTCCCATGGGGTCATCCCTCTGCGGTAAGCACGGTTGCTTGTCATTGCATCAAAAGAATCGGCAACTGCCAAAATTCGAGAGTAAATGGGTATATCTTGTCCTGCTATTTGATACGGATAACCACGACCATCGTACCTTTCATGATGATGTAGAATTCCCGTCAGCACCCGTTCAGAATAACCGAACGACCTAGCTAGCAGCATACCGTCAACAGGATGCTTTTTCATGATTTCGTATTCTTCTTCTGTAAGCTTACCGTTTTTCATAAGTACAGCATCAGGCGTTGAGATCTTTCCGATATCATGAATCAGCGCGGTTAATTCCAGTTCGTTAAGATCAACTTCTTTAAAAGACCCGTGTTTAGCAAGAATCATTGAATAAAGAGCTACCCTTTTAGAATGTCCTTGGGTATATACGTCCTTTGCTTCAACTGCTAAAGAAAATGCTTTTACCCCTTGCTGAATCGCCTCTTTTTCTGCTACAGACTGATAGACGACTTTCTGGGCCATAAATAGAAGAAGGCAAAAGACGATGTAAATCGATATGAAAGCAAGATAGTCACTTAGCGATTCTTTCGCTAGCAGCAGATACGTCAACAACCCGCCAATACTTGAAACATAGTACAGTCTTTTATCATTTAATAAAAGGGCAGAGACGGGCAAAAAGAAATACGCCGCTTGCACAATTGGATAAGACACAAAGAAATACGACAGTGCAACGATATAGACACTGCACAGAACAAAGACTAATTTAGTCCATTGTTCCTGCAATTGATTAATGCCCCATGCTGGTAGATATCCGATAAGAAATAAGAAAATAAAAATAAAAAAGTGCTCCATTCGTTCTATAAAAAAATGATGGAGAGCCTGAATGAAGGCACTCCCAATAATAAATAGTTGAGCTAGTTTTATATTACGTATCATGTATGAAACTCCGACTGTCGAATTTTGTAATTTAATGTAATTATATACTATAAATGGTCGTTGTCCTATCTTTTGTTGATATTTACTGTGATATTGTTGATATACATCTGAACTTGGTTGATATTCATTAAACTTTGTTGATTTTTCTCTCGTTCATGCCGATAACACTATTGTTCAGTAAATTCAACTCATTCAAGCAAATAAAAAAACCGCCTAATGACGGTTTATTTCACGTAACTGCGAGCTACATGTCTCATTTTTCTATGTTTTTGTTTTTGGCTGCGCATGCGTAAGATCACAAGAAAGGCCAGAAGCAGAAGTAATCCAGAATATAAGAATATGCTTGCTTTAACAATCTTCTGCATAAATGATGAGTCTACTTCCTCAACCGCTTCCGTCTCAGCTGCTGCCGGCGCTTCTTTTTTCTTTTCCTTAAAAAGCGTGTGAGTCAGCAGCAAGTTTCCGCTCGAATCCTTCAGTTGCAGTTCACCATCAGCAGTAACGTTCTGAATCGGTTTTTCCCCCTTAGGCAAAGTAACGGTTAAATCGTCTTTTAGTTCATATGTTTTTCCGTTTTCCGCTTCAATCTTTTTTCCAGCAGAAA
Source organism: Fictibacillus sp. b24 (assembly GCF_030348825.1). NCBI lineage: Bacteria > Bacillati > Bacillota > Bacilli > Caryophanales > Fictibacillaceae > Fictibacillus > Fictibacillus sp. b24. Next base: position 3,822,549 of record NZ_JAUCES010000005.1, read on the forward strand.
GGGTTTGTCTTTCGAAGTTTGCAAATCCGTAGTCGCCGATCGCCATTGTATCCCAATAAGCAGCGCGGCTTGAGGGAGCTTTTAGCGTGACGATGATTACATCTAAGTTATCACGAGAAACAGCTGTAACAAGAGTATGCTTGGATTCATCAACATACCCATTCTTTACACCTACTGTTCCTGGATAGTCCCACAATAATTGGTGGTGGTTTCGTAAAGTCGTGTCCCATCCTTCACCTACCCAAGGCAATTCTTTTGTAGCTACGATTTCACGAAAGACATCATTTTTCATCGCATACTGAGTAATCTTCGCCATATCTTCAGCTGTCGTATAATGTTCTACATCAAACAGTCCATTTGGATTAACAAAATGAGTGTTATCTGCTCCTACTTTTTTAGCAAATTCATTCATTTCATCTGCAAACGAAGCTACATCACCAGCTACATATTCCGCAATCGCAATTGCTGCGTCGTTTCCTGAGTTGATCAGCAATCCTTGCACAAGTTTCTTTAATGGCACGTGTTCTCCTTCAAGAAGATATACTCGCGTTCCATCAGCTTTAACTGCCTCACTGCTAACAATAACGGAATCATCTAAGTTGCCTGATTCTATAGCCAGAATGCCTGTAACGATTTTTGTAATACTCGCTGGATACATTTGTTCTGAGCTATTTTTTTGATATAAAATATCTCCTGTTTTAGCATCAATCATTACGGCGCTTTCGCTTTTTATTTCTGGTGTGTTCTCACCCGCCGCTTGTACAAACTGAGTCTGCATCAGCATAACAAGTGAAAGAACAAGAAAAAGGCTTATTTTTTTCATTTCTTTCCGCTCCCGTTAGTCATTTAATCTCCATAACTCTTCGTATGATTTATGTTTTCTTTTGTGGTTGAAATCAAAATGAAATACATTAATTGTCGCCATAAAAAAACAGGCGTTTTTATCAATTGATACCGTTCGACAAAATTCGCCTGTTTCCTCTTATTTATCGTACATTTCCACAGTTTTTTTAGTCAAAATGCTTCTTGTTTTTCTTTCCTGTTAATAAATCTCCAGTCCAGCCCTTCATACGTAACCACAGATAAATAGCTAGTGTAGATGCTACAATTAGAATCATGGCATACAGATAGCCTAGTTTCCACTCAAGCTCTGGCATGTTTTTAAAGTTCATTCCCCAAATTGCCCCGATCGCCATCGCAGGGGTGAATATGACAGTAAACACCGTCAGCGTCTTCATGATCTCATTACCGCGATGTGAGGAGAGAACCTCTTCTAAGTTTAATAAAGTGTCGATATCCTGCCTGTAATGAGATAGAAGCGTTGTTGTACGATCAATTCTTGTTTCAATCCTCTTGTAAGCCGTCGTTTCCGTGATTTCATCAAGAAATGCTTCTTTTATGGCCAGCTGTGTTTCATGAACAGGAAGCGTTAAGTCACTCCAGTTAATCAGTTCAATTCGGCGATCGTAAATACTGTTCAATAATGTTGTATGGTTATTTTGCTGAACATCTCTTTGGAGTTCCTTTAGTTTGAACTCTAATTCGTCTATACCGTCCAGGAAATGGTTTATCAACTCACCTAACAAAATTAAAAAACCTTCTACTGGTGTCTTTTCCTCTAAAATCAAATGATTACATGACTCCCTGTAATCACCCTCAATTCGAGCAAGGTCCAGTCCTACCGTGATAAGAGATTGTCGTCTTATATAAAAGTGAAAGATTTCGAAGTCAGATTGATTCTCAGGGTCTTGTTTGTATGTTAAAGAACCTCTAACTATCGGCTCGCCATTGTCCTCTTTTTCAATGCGTAAATAATTAACTTTTTCATTCTGGATATTCTCAAGCCAATTCTTACAGCCTTTGTTGTTCGATATTAGTTGATGAATGGTATCATTATGGCAATCATGACGGTACCATTTCCAATCATATACACTTGTCTGTTCCATTTCTTGATCCATCCTTTATTTTATCTATATTTTTTATATATTTATACAACCGTATAATCCTTTGCGCCTTTCTGCCTCAACCATTTCAGTGAAAACTGCATCATTTCCGGATGGTTTTGCTTAGGATTCTTCGTATACAACCAAATCGACCCTGTTTTTTCCGTTGTCATTACCTTTAATAAGCCAATTGCAGCTAATTCTGTACCATCTTTTAAAATCACTACAGCCGTGTCGTCACGATCTTCTATATAGGTAGAAAGAGATTTTTGATATTCAGGTGCGTCTTTACACCAATCAAGTAAACTTTGAAGATTCTCTTTTGTAGCGAAAACTGGTTTCACTTCAATCCTCCTCCAAAATAGATTTCCCTTTCGATAACAAGGTAAACCTTAAGTTAGATTCTCAGACTGAGACAAGTAACTGCACAACAATACCCGGTCTTCTGGAAACGACAAAGTAAGGGTGTCTAACTCCTCCAAGGATACCCATCTTATATCGTAGATTAAACCATCTGGATCTTGAATTGCCGGGGATCCGCTGATCATTTCAGCAGAAAAGTATTGCACATTGTAATGGATGCCTTGTGAAATACCCTCTTTACTATGTAGTTTCTGGATAATCTTCACCACATAACCCGTCTCTTCCCACACTTCACGAATACAGCATGCCTCAAGACTTTCGTTTCCTTCTCTTCCGCCAGACGGAACGCTCCACCTTTTTTCCTCTTGAGGTAATCCTTGCAGGACCATTAACAGCTTCCCATCATGCACACAAATACAGCTTGCACCTTGCCACTTCATCTAATCTCCCCCTTTTCATGTTACTTTCTTAAGGTAATAAAAAAATCCTGTGCAGCAACACAGGATTTTTCAACAATTATATGACTTTAGACTGATCTGCTACTTTTTGGGTATTAATGATTCTGCGGTTACAATGGTCCCAAATATATAGCGTTTTGCTGTTTTGTTCTAAAAGTGACAGAGAATCATTTGTGCATTCAACGATCTTTGAATGAGGAATTTCATGTTCCTTCTGTTCTCCTGTCTTCATATCAATATATACGATTCGCTCACTCTTACCCGTTGCCAGGTCCAGCTCATAAACAAGCAGGTGGTCATCTACCTGGTATAGTGCACGAGGTGAGATAGATAATTTATATTCTGTAACGACTTTATCCTTTTCATTTAACACCATGATTTTCTTAGGATCTCCGTTTAGTACAGGTGCACCGGAAACGTAGACAAGATTCTCATGACATAAAATATCAGTCGGTGCCATGTTGCTACCAAGGTTGATGCGTTTTTTCTTGCCGTTGCGGATGATATAAAGAACCGCTTGATCTTCTTCTACTATATAAGAGGAAATGTACAGAACATCTTGGTTCATCTCAACTTCCCACAGGTACCCGTTCACTTTCCATTCTTTCAAGAGTTCAGGTTCATTTTTAGAAAAAATTAATACTGAGCCTTTTGAACCATCACCCTCACAAGCTACAACGACACACGATTCAAATTCATAAAAGTTAGGTTGCCCCTTAACGATCTGAGATTTTAAGCAGCCGTTCTTATAGTCAAAAATGAAGAGCTTATGATCCTTGGATTGATCTTCTACCTTTTTGGAGAACCAGTAATTTTTCTGTTTGTCCATGAATACATCGGAGTAGGTAAAAGCACCTTCCTCATTTCTTACTACACTTCCGGCCTGTTCAGGATCACGTGAGACGTACAGCGATTCATTCTTCTCTGCAGCTCGTGATGATAATTTATACATTTTAGCCATTGTACTCTCTCCCTTCATATTTGACGCCGGCCCCATGCTGACATAGGATTTATGTAAAACGTTTTTTCAAAATTATCAATTTCTAGCAAAAACTTTGTATTTTCTGTTATATTTATCTTATCAAACAATGCGTTTATTCTGTATTGGGAAAAATGGTAGGATAGTTACTTGTTTATTAGGGGTCTTGCATGACAATTTTCCCAAGTTCTGAAAGGGGGATTTTATGGTCGGTCAACGAATAAGATATTATAGGAAAACCAAGGGCCTAACCCAAGAAGAGCTGGCACAGGGAATTTGCTCTGTCTCATACTTGAGTAAAATTGAGAAAGGGGACGCCAAATCAAGCGAAGAAGTCATTAACATGCTTTGTGAACGTCTGGGTATTTCGCCCGAGGAAGTGGATGAGAGTAAGATCCTCGAAATGTTGAATGAGTGGAATATGATGATGGTTAATAGGCAGTTTGACGAGGCGATAAATTTTTTTCCTAAAGTTGAAAGTAAAATTGATCATGTTACACATCCTGAGATAATGATTACTTTTAATCTATATTTAGCAAAGTATTATATGGTAAAAGATTTACCCGAATTAGAAAAAGCAAATTTAGCTTTAGAAAAAGTGAAAAAGGTTTTTGACCAACTGACTCAAGATCAAAAATTTAATTATTTCTTACTACAAGGTATGCACTATAATTATAGCGAGAAATATAATGACGCACTTCAATTTCTAAAATTAGCTGAAGGAGAGTTGGGTAAAAGTTTAAATATTATAGAAACCGAGATAGCAATTTTATATTACTTATTAGCACTTACTTATAATTTTTTAATGAGAATAAATTCGGTTACTACTTATGCTTTTAAAGCTATTTCAATATTTGACAAGGAATATAATTACAGCAGAAGTGCCGACTGCCAGGTACTATTAGCTATTAGTTATAGACGAGCTAAAAATTACGATTTAGCAGAATACCATTTAAACAATGCTCTTAAGTACTCCAAGTCATTTAAAGATGAATTTATGAGTGGTGTTATCTACCATAATTTAGGTTATGTAACATCGTGCAAAAATGAACACCTTAAGGCGATAGATTACTTTAAAAAAAGTCTTGAATATCGAAACAGTCAAACCAAGAAAAGAAAAGCATTAACATTATTTTTGCTTGCTACTGAATACTTAAAACTTAAAGATTATAAACGAGCTGAAGAATATGTAGAAGAAGGATATAAATATTCTAATAACGATTTAGAAGTATATTATCATCTAAAGGTTCTTCAATACCAAATAAATGAAAACTACGATGCGAAGTTCGAATCTTTAATTAGTAAAGACGTTATTAGTTTTTTTGAAAACAGAAGTAACTGGGAATATGTAGCGAAGTATTCAGAATTGCTAGCTGATGTTTATTTTGACCAAGCACTCTATAAAAAAGCTAGCACATATTATCGAATTGCAAATAACGCAAGGAAAAATATAGTATAATACTAGGAGGAAAAAAAATGAAGAAACTAGTGGTTCTTACTCTTGCACTAGGTTTAGTTCTCTCATCAAACATGAGTTCATCTTTTACTTTTGACGATTCACCTAAAATTAATAAGGTACAATTATCTTTTGATGATTCACCCACTATTAGAAAATCTTCCAAACTAGCTTTTGATGATTCACCTACTATTAGAAAATTTTCTAAATTAGCTTTTGATGATTCACCTACTATTAGAAAATTTTCCAAACTAGCCTTTGATGATTCACCTACTATTAGAAGTAGTTCTAATTTAGCATTTGACGATAGTCCTACAATTAGAAGCGCTAAATATATAAATTCTTTATAAAATCACTTGTTAGAAAACCCCCAGTTCAATTTTGAACTGGGGGTTTTTCTATGCCCTTATCACTACCTTCGTTCCAATCGGCACAATTTTAGATAGTTCCAATACGTGGTTGTTATGCATGCGCACACAACCTTTGGATACGTTTTTGCCTATGGACGATGGGTTGTCTGTGCCATGTATGCCATAGTGCGGCCGTGAGAGCCCCATCCACATCACTCCAAATGGGCCACCTGGATTAGGCGCTTTATTGATAATGGTATATGTTCCAGTCGGTGTAGGTGTCAGCAATTTCCCCACTCCAATGGGATAGCGTTTAATGACTTTCCCATCTTTTACGAGGGCGAGTCTTTTTCTTGCTGTTGAAATATAGATTTCATAAGGCATCGTCATACCTCCCGCTTTAGCTTATGCAGGACAAGTAAGAAATGCCTCTTATTTGATTGTAACGAAACAATGTTCACTATGTGACGCAGGTATTCTCCCGGTTGCCTCAAGGAAGCTTTCCGCTGTTGTTAATCCTACATGCTTAAACGTCTTCTGCAGTGTTTTTTGTTTATCTTCTTTCCCATCAGGCAGTTCGTTTAAAAATACCTCAAAGCTGCCAAACTTCTTAACTATGTCGTTTACCCTTTTAGCATTCTCAATCGTCGCTTCAATCTTTTTTCTATGCCTAACGATTCCTGCGTCTGCTAGTAATTGCTTTATATCCTCTTCTTCAAACAGCATTACCTTTTTTATTTCAAACTCTAAGAATGCTTTTCTGAAATTCTCCCGTTTGTGAAGAATTGTTTTCCAGCTTAAACCGGACTGAAACAACTCTAACGTTAAGCATTCGAAAAGCTCATTGTCCCCGACAACCCATTTACCCCATTCGTTATCATGGTACTGCTGCAGCATCTCACTCTCTTCACTCCACTTGCATCGGTTCATTGAACATACTCCTTTATAAAATAATAAAAAGCGCAGCGGGGCTGCACTTTTTTATTGAGTAGCCCGCATTTCAGAAAACGGGTAAATGACTACTTCTGAACGTCCTTCAATTGAATTTAATTCAATCAAACCTAGACCGTTTCGCGAATCCATACTGTTTAGGCGATTATCACCCATTACGAACGCTTTGCCTTTTGGCACTTTTATCGGACCAAAATCTTCCGTTAAGTACACTCCCAGGTTTTTCGCTTCCGACTTATTTTCCTGCAGGTACGATTCTTGTACTTTTTTATCGTTTACGTAGAGATCGTCACTCTTCATTTGAATAATATCTCCTTCAACTCCGATTATCCGTTTCACATAACGTTTATCGTCACCTTTTATTATGACGATCTCACCCTTTTTCGGTTCAGAGAAGGCGTAAACGATTTTATTAACGTATAACTTTTCCTGATCGTGCAATGTAGGTGACATGGAAGCTCCTTCTACCATGTACGGGGCAAAGAAATAGGCTTTTGTAACAAAAACAAAGACTAATGCAAACCCGATGGCTTTGAACCAACTAATCCATTCACTTTTCTGCTTTGTTTCTTTTTCCTGTTCAATCATATCTTTATTCACCTCGGCGACACGATTTCAATTTTTATTCGATCTGGATCTTCAAAGAATAATGCGTAATGACTTTCTCCCCCTGCAAAAGGGAACTTGTCTTCATATAAAAAGGAAATATTTCTCTTCTTCAATTGTACACGAAGTTGCTCTATTTGGGCACGTGATTTAGCCCAAAAGGCCAGGTGATTAAGTCCTGAACGCTTCCGATGAAAAGGTATTTCTTTATAATGGTCCTCTGTTTGTGTAAATACGAGATAGGCAGTTCCGTTTTTGTAACTAAAGCCTTTTTCCCATTGCTGAAAAAGAGAATAATTCAATTCTGGCATAAGCCAATCATAAAAGGCTCTTGTCTCTGTCAAATTATGAACATTTATTTCTATATGATGAATTCCTTCTGGGGTTGTCATTTCTTCTTTTCTCCTACTATTTATTAAATCTATCAAACGCTAAACACTTTGCTATGGTTAAAATGTTTATAAGAATTCTTTTACGCTCTCTATTAATCATTTCCTGCAAGAAGTATTATTTATTTTTATGATTATGAATGGCAATCCCCTGGTACCGACTTTTTATTTTTAATAAAATCCATCCTTTATATCTGTTGTTATTCTAATTGCACTGCTGATTGCAACAATTAAAAAAGTGGCAAATTGAATGCTCAGCCATTCATTTCTATAGAAAACACAATACACCAGACCTAAGAAGGCTGCCAGGAAAAGCAGTATGTCAAAAATAAACACTACCTTTCTTTTCATCGTTTACCTCACCTCAAAACTGTTGTTCAAATGTTAACCCTCTTTTATAATAATTCATAAGAATACAAAGGTGGGAATATCTTGAAGCTTCTTTTTGCATACTTTACCGATATTCACGGAAATATAGATGCCTTACAAGCGGTGGTTGATGATGCTATTAAAATTGGTGCAAGACGCTTTATTTGTGGAGGCGATATGATAGGAATTGGACCTTTTACGAACGAGGTGTTAGAGCTTTTGTTTAACCTTCCCTCTGTTGATATGGTTACAGGTAATCATGACGAGGCGGTTCTTTCATTGAAGTTTGGTCTTCCTTATCCAGAAAGCCATTTCCATGCTAAGAAACATCATCAGTGGATTGCAAATCATCTTGAAGATAGATATGCTAACAAACTGCACAAACTTCCTCGTGAACTGAAGTTTGAGCAGGAGAATATTCGGTTTCTTATTACCCATTATCCTTTTAAAAGTGGAAAAAAGGAATCTCCCATTTCCGAAGATCCCTTTATGCCAATTATTAGCCAACCCGATACTAAATCTATGCATGCTCTTTTTGGGCACTCGCTTCCCTATGACTTTATAGGATTTGGGCACCATCATATCGTTCATGATTTTAAAATTGATCAAACACATTTTGTGAATCCTGGGGCTTTAGGATGTAATGCGCAGGCTGAAGCTCGTTATGCGCTTGTTTATGCAGCTGGTGATACCCTTTATATTGAGTATAAATCTGTACCTTACAATCGTACAAACCTGCTTATAGCATATCGCTCGCTACAAGTGCCCGATGGCCCGTTTTTAATAAAAGCTTTTCATAGTTAGAGATCTTTTACCGGCTTATATCCTTCTGAACCCGAAGGAAGAAGTTCGATTAGCGGCCACACTGAACAAAAATCGTCTCCTGGACCAAAAATACTTTTTGCCACATGATAGATGTTATTCTGACTATCTTTTCTAAATGTTGAAACGCCAGGGTACTTTACTCCATCTTTCTCAAATCCTAAATCTTTTTTGAACGTATTCTCTTTTGTTGAAATCATAGGGAATGTCCATCCTCGCTCCATAGCAACACGAGTTTGCACTTCCGGAACGTCTGGAGAAGAGAGATAGAATGGGGCTTTTCGCTTAATGTGATGGTATACACCGCTAAAACCATCTGCCCACATCGTACAATAAGAACAGCTCTGTCCCATGTTATGAATAATCATTAATTCGTCACTTTCCCCAAACAAGTCCAGCAGCGTTACGGTTGAGTTGTTTGAATTCAAGAAATGATAATTTTCCACCTGCTGTTGAGGTACGGTTTTCTTTAGCTCTATCAGTTTAGCCTTTTTCTCAAAAATTTCTTTTTCTAGTAACTCAATCTCTTTTTCCGTTTCGTAAACAATCATTTTTCACCCTCCCCAAATAATTCTTCTACCTTCCAATTCTATATTTCTATCCAGAACCCTTTTCATAATAAAAACCCTCATTTTAGCGAATCGAGGGTTTAGTAGTACATATAAATTCTATTTCTTCATCATCCGGACCTTCATAAAAAACCGTACTCCATCCGTTCGGAAGTTCATAAGGTCCTTCTATTGGCGTTACTCCTGCTTGTTTCAGCTCATTGATTTTTTCTGTTACAGAGGTAACGCTAAATGCGATATGCGTTGCAGCATGATCAAACGCTGCATGTATGAGTTCAATCTGAAATCCTTCTCCTTTTAAAAAGAGCAGCTCCGTATCATTCCAGGTCAGCTTTTCTTTTGCTGTAACGGGTAAGATCAACTCATAAAATTCACTAGACCGCTTCATGTCACTTACGTATATTCCCACATGATGCAACATAACAAGTTCCTACAAAATGAGATTCATATCGCCAAACTCGTGCCAGAGATAGCGTTGATGAATGGCATCGGTATAAGCGCTATACAGTTTTTCACGATCCACAAATGCCGACAGCAGCTGAAGATGACTCGCTTCTGGTTCATGCATGCCAGTAATCAAGCCATCACACACTTGTAGTTTCGTGTTTTCAGTAATATATAGGTTGGTCCAACCACTTGCTGCCTGCAGCATTCCTTTTTCAATAGCGACGGTTTCTAAAGTCCTTACGACCGTTGTGCCTACTGCGATGATCCTGCCACCTGCATTCTTCGTTTCTAGAATAAGCTCAGCTGTTTCTTTTGGCACTTCATAGTTTTCAAAGTTCTTATCAGGTCCTTTATGCCACTTGTCATCTAGCAGGTAACTAAGTCCCGTGTGAAGCGTAATGTATGCAATCTTCACTCCCTTTTTCTGCAGACGGAACAGAAGCTCCCAGCTAAATGCGCGACCAGCAGAAGGCATCTCCACTGAACCTGGTATTGTGGCAAAAACCGTTTGATAGTAATCTAGATTCCAAGGTTCCTGAATGTACTCGTATCTTACCGGCTCTCCTAAATCATATATCTGGTCAAAAAGTGAGGAGCAGCATAGATTAAAGGCTAGTGAAACAAAAGGTGTATCATCGGACTGCTCAATAATAGTCGCTGTTAGAGTCGGCGAAAAGCGAATCACGTCATCCTTCTTTACGTTTCCGCTTACCGGGAGCGCTTCCCATATGGATTCATTTTTCCTGTGAGCAAGTCTAATCTCGACCTCTGTTCCGTCCAGTTCTTTCTTACTTTTTAAAACCGCTGGAACGGTGCGGCTTGCATTAAGGACAAGCAGGTCCCCTTTCTTCAAAAAACGATCCAACTGATAAAACTGCGTGTGATTGGTTTGGCCTGTTGTTTTGTTGAGCACCATCATTTTCACATAATCTCTGCGTAACCCACGTCTTTCTGGCGGCTGCTTTGCATTTAGTTCATCAGGAAGTTCAAACTTCATGGCAGATTGCATTAGAATTCACTCCCCTCTAATTGAAAGGACTGTGCCTCAAAACGCTTCCCTGTAATATGAGATGATGCGTCTGATGCTAAGTAGCCAAATACTGCTGTAATCTCTTCTGGCTTTGCAAGCTCGTAATCGCAGTCTGGTACAGCAAGCCTATGCATATCAGTATCCATTTCTCCAGGATCGACCATATTGACACGAACGCCTGACTCACCCACTTCGTCTGCCCACGTTTCTGTTAGTCCTTCAAGTGCAAATTTTGAGATGCCGTAAGCACCCCACCCCGCATATCCTGTAGCCCCAGCTTCTGAGGTGATATTGATGATGCTGCCTTTCTGTTTTTGAAGCATGATTGGAAGCACTCTTCTTGTCACGAGAAACGGCCCGATCGTGTTTACGCGGAGAACTTCTTCAAAGTCCTGCTCTGGATAATCGAGTAAGTAAGGCATAGGGCTAGGTCCTAGAATTGAAGCATTATTGATCAAAACATCTATTTTGCCAAAATACTCTTCTGTCAGTGCAACAAACCGCTCTACATCTTTTGCTTTAGACATATCTGCTCGTATTGCTAATACATCCGCCCCCAGCTTCTCCGCTTCTTTTTTTATTTTACCGATGGCCTCTTCATTTCTTGAACAAATCGCTAAGTTATATCCTTCACGTGCAAAATAGTGTGTAAGGGCTTTCCCTAAACCTTTTGATGCTCCTGTAATCATTGCTACTTTTTTCATGTTTGTTCCTCCTCGAAATCATCCATTATTCTTTATCATATACTTTTTATACATTTTTGTTTACTAAGTATCTTAATTATAGTTTCAAGAAATTTGTTTAGTCAATCTCTTTGTTTCACAAATTTTTCGACAAATTTCCCGGAAAATAAAAAACCTCTGCCTCAGCAAAGGTTTACTTTAGTCGAAACGACGCTCCATCTATTATTTCGACATCTGATCTTTTCTTTATTTCTCTCATGAGTTGAAAAAGAGCTAAATCCTTTTTCTTTGATTCGATCATGCAGTGCATCTCGTCAACACTGCCTTTTACTTCTTTTAAAAAATCAAAGAACATTTCCACATCCACAAAGTCTGCGTGATTTCTAAATTGTTTCTCATTCTTTGGACTGGATATATGCATCTTTAACGAAAGTGGTGAACGTTTCCATGTATCCACTACACGAGGCCAGTGCTGTACCCAGTTTTCATCCTGATGAAAAGCCAAATGATGATGGTAATCAAATACAAGTGGAATTTGGAGCTTTTCACAAAGATATAGAGCGTCAGCCATTGAAAAAGACGTATCATCATTCTCAAGCATGATCATTTTTTGAATGGGTAAAGGGACACTTCCCCAATTCTGCACAAACCTTTCAAGGGCTACATCTGTTTCCTTATAATTTCCGCCAACGTGCATCACGCATCGATGTTCTGTGTCGATGCCCATATTTTTTAATAGTTTATAGTGAAGCTGCAAAGTTTTGAGCGAGTTTTTTAGAACCTCTTTTTTCGGAGAATTGATCAGTACGAAATGGTCGGGATGAAAATCCAGTCTCATGTTATGCTGTTTTGCGTACTTTCCCATTTCATGAAGTGCATCCGTTAAAGGACTAATATAATCCCAATCCAGCAGTTCACTATGATTCGCCAGTGGAATGATGCGGGATGTCATGCGGTAAAAGGTAACATCATTTGCCACTGCATGCTTTAAAACCCTGATTGTATTGGTTATATTGGCAAGCGATATGCGCTCTAGTTTTCTTAAACCCGCCTCTCTATTTTGAAGCTGGCTGAATTGTTTATACGTCATCGTTTTTGATGGAGAAGCATTTTGCAGTTCCATACTCATCGCTACAAATCCAAGTTTAATAATGGTCATCTGTTACACCTCTTTTTCATCGTTAACAGTATGACCCTTTTGAGGTGGAATCTAACCAAACCAGACCAATAAAAAACCACCTAAATGCCATGTTTCAGCACTTTAGGTGGTCTCATTGTAAACTTATTAAGCTGCTTTCTCAGCCTGCTTTCTCTTTTTACGTCTAAATAGATTTCCAATGTTAGCTAGCATTTCATAGATTACAGGCACAACAACGAGTGTTAGAAGTGTCGATACCGACAAACCGCCGATAACCACGATCGCCAAGCTCTTTGATACAAGACTGCCGCTTTCTTCGCCAAACATCAATGGAAGCATCGCACAAATCGTTGCAACTGCTGTCATCAATATAGGACGCAAGCGGGTTGATCCCGCTTCTAAAATGGATTCTCTCACACTTAATCCTTTTTCACGCTGCTGCTGAACGCGGTCAATGAACACGATCGCATTTGTTACAACGATACCGATCAGCATTAGAGCACCAATCAGAGAGGAGATGTCGACTGGAATACGTGTAATAACAAGTGCTAAAACGGCACCAACTGCCGCGAATGGTAGCGAGAAAAGGATCGCAAACGGTGCGCGTGCCTGGCCGAATGTGATAACCATGATTAAGTAAACGATCAGAATAGCAGCACCCATCGTTAAGAATAGGTCCATAAACTGTTCATTCATCTCTTCACCCACTCCGCCTAATGCAACTGAAACACCCGCTGGTTTTTCAAGTTCCTTTAGAATAGCGGCAACATCCGCATTTACTTTCTTAACGTTTTTATCAGTGATGATTCCTGTAACTTGCAAATATTCTTTACTGTCTTTACGGAAAATTTGTGATTTTGCAGGTCGAAGCTCTAAATCTGCTACATCTTTTAATAGCAAAGGTCCTTTTACAGGTGATAGAATTGTCGTTTTCAATAAATCGTCCCGATTAGTCACGCTGCTTAAATCGTAACTCATCATTACGGGAAGTTTGATATCATCGATTGTGATCTGTCCAACTGGACTCTTTCCTGTTAATCCTCTAACTTGCTGTGCGACTTCAGCTGGTGTTAAGCCTGCTGCCTGTGCTTTACTTTGATCAACATTTAAAATCCACTCATTCTTCAGATCTTCATTGTTAGATTGAACATTTTCAAGACCTTTTACGTTCTTAAGTTCTGCCGTAAGCTTTTCAGCCATTGGAGCAAGATCTGCTTGTTTTTCAGCTGTGATGTTCAAGCTAATGGCATCTGAGCTTCCACCCATCATGCTTGCCATACCCGCTGAAATGGTAGCTGGTGCATATTCTTTCTCTAATGCTTTAATTTCTTCTACAAACTTTTCGGTGTCTGCCCCTTTTTTCATCTTGGCAACAAGTCTTGCAATATTGTTCCCTTGAGCCGCTCCCCATTGTGCCATTTCACTTGAAACCCCAACTTGAGAGTAGCTTGCTGTCACATCATCAGAGTTATTGATATATTCTTCCAGTTTATATGTGCCCGATTTTACAGTATCGAGCGACGTGTCTTCAGGATATTCAATGCTTACGTTCACCATACTCTCATCAGCAGATGCCATTGATCCTGCAGGCATTACTACATAAAGTGCAATAGATCCTGCGAAAAGCAGAACACAAATCCCGCTTACGATCCATTTATGGTTCAATGACCAATTCAAGATATTAAGGTAGCGTCTTGGTGGTTTTGGCGTATGCTCTTTTACATTTTTAAGCATTTTGTAGCTCATTAAAGGAACAACTGTCAGGGCTACGAGTAACGATGCTAGAAGTGAATATACCATCGTTAGTGCAAAAGGCAGGAAGAATACGCCAAGTGCTCCTTCAACAAGTCCAACTGGTAAAAATACAGCGATCGTTGTAATTGTCGAGGAAGTGATTGCTTTTGCCACTTCTCTCACCGAATCTACTATTAGTTCTTTCGATCGCTCACCCGTTTGTAAGCGCCGGAAAATATTCTCGATAACTACGATACTATCATCTACTAATCTTCCAACTGCAACCGCTAGACCACCAAGCGTTAATATGTTCAGAGTGATGCCTGATTGGTGCAGCAAAAAGAGCGTTAGACAAATAGAAAGCGGAATACTAATAACGGCAATGACCGTTGATTTAAAGTGTCGAAGGAAAAGCAAGATAACTATGGATGCAAACAGTGCTCCTAATGCAACTTCTTTCGCCATGCTCATTACAGAATCATATACGGAATCTGATGTTGCGTAAAAAACATTCAGTTTGAACGAATCACCGTACTGCTTATTGATTTCTTCCATCTTATCCCGTACATCATCGCCGATTTGAACAGCGTTTGCGCTTGCTTCTTTCGTAACAGACATATACATAGCGTCTTTTCCATCAACATGTGTAAAGGACTCTAAGCGTTGTTCATCCTTTAGTTCTGCTACATCTTTCAATAAAACACCTGGAGCAACAGCGATGTTTTTCCATGCTTCCAAGTCTTTCATCTCACCCACTACTCGGAGCGTGTTTGTTTTGTTTTCAAGGGTCACATCTCCAGCTGGAAGTGAAACATCTTTTCCTTGAAGTGCAGCCAAGATCTGCGGCGCTGCTACTTTTTTCTCAAGAAGCTTAGTGCTGTCGAGCTGCAAGGTTATTTCACGAGTAGCTTTTCCGTATAACGCTACATCGGAAACACCTTCAACACTTTCAAGCTGTGGAATGACTTCTTCTTCAATCAGCTTATAATCTTGGGTTGTAAATGCTCCATCTTTATTAAGTGTTAAATCCATAATCGGAATCATGGACGTATTTAACTGAATAACATAAGGTTTGTTAACCCCTTCTGGAAGTGGGAAGTTGTTTGTCTTTCGTTCTACCTCTCTAGCTGCTTCTTTCATATCCGAATTCATATCAAACGTTAGATCGATCTTTGAAATTCCTTGCCCAGAAACAGATGTAACCGTATCAACACCTTTTATGTTACGAAGGTCTTGTTCCATCGGTTCTGTAATGGTGTCAGTCATCGTTTCTGAATCCATTCCATCTGCTAAGGTTGTGACCGTAACCATCGGATTATCAATGCTCGGCAAAAACTCCATCGGTAAGCGCTGTCCTGCATAAACCCCTAATGCAGAAATCAACAAACACATAATCACGATGGCCGAGCGATTTTTTAAAGAAAACCAGGTCAGTTTCAACATTTCCCTTCCTCCATCCCCTGCTGCCTTTATTAGTAAATAAGGCCTGCTTTTAATACAATACTTGGTTATTGTAGTATGGTACAAAAGGAAAAACAAGTAACATTTTAAAATATTTACCAAATATACAAAATTAGAAGATTTCCTACAAAAAACTGCCCTCAACGTCGAGGACAGTTCATAAAATCTATTTAAGCTGGTTGATTTCCGTTCCAGGTGCTTCGCTTTCCGCGGGGCAGGCGGTGAGCCACATTTGGACGCTTCACTCTTAAGTGTCTCACCTGCCCGCCTGTCCCGCAGGAGTCTCTCACCTTCCACTCCAATCACCCTATCAAGGATGAGTATGAATACAATTAGCATTGAGCTACAATCTTTTAGTTAAGGGCTTCAGACACTGAATTTACGGCAGATATCTCTTAGCTCCCATATAATTATCTTTCCAATATTTCGTGTTAAGAGACTGAACCCGGACACCTTTAGAAGTGGCCGCAATAAACTCTTTATTCCCCATATAGATTCCTACAAATGAAACACTTTTTCCATTCGTTTTAAAGAAAACGAGATCACCTAGTTTTTCTTTTCCTTTTGCAACGGCTTTTCCGCCTTTGTATTGTTCAGCTGACGTTCGCGGCAAGTTCTTGTTAACCACAGTTGTTTTGTATATATATTTTGTAAAACCTGAGGCATCAAACCCTTTAGGTGTTGTTCCTCCCCATTTAAATGGAGTGCCTTTATAGAGTTTGGCTGTCTCTGTTACTTCTTGGTCATAGGATGGAGATGCTTTAGCTGCTGATACACCGCCTAAGATCAACATGGCTGCGAGCCCTAATGAAACAAATGCTACTAGAATACGTTTCATGTTTAACATCCTCTCTTATATTAGCTCTTTCACTTCATTAGTCGATGGGCTGAGACGCAAAGTTACTATCTTTCCAAAAGAAAAAGACTGCAAATTGCAGCCTTTTTCGACAATCTATTGATAATGATAAAAGTTGGTTCCGGTTACTTCTACAATGGGTTTATTTAGGTGATAGGGACCTATTGTATCTAGTTTTGTATTTGTAAACTTCACAGACTCATAACCGTAACTTTCAGCCGTTAAGAGGATGGCATCAATCATCATGAGATCCTCGGTATTATCTGCTGAGAGCTTCATCGTATCTGGGAAAGTAATCTCAACATAATCCTTGTTGATTTCTTTTACTGCAAGTGCAATGTCCTTAGGCAAAAGCGGTTTAAGTCCGCGCTCTTGTTCATCATCCATCATTTCAAGAGCGTCCTCAAACTCCTTTGGCATTGTTTCCGCGTCTTGACCTGTTGAGAACAGACTAACGATAAAAGCATCACTTGACGGTGCATCGTAACGGTAGTGAGGAGCTCCAGGAACGGCGAGATCCCACTCTTTAACTGAACCAAAACGCGGGAATTCATAACCCGGCTGCCCATCTGTTCTTAATTCCACCTTTGCTTTCTCCCCGTTGTTTGCAAAAGTCATTGAAATTAATGCCTTCATCAGTGGCTCTTCTGCTTCATTAACCGATCCTGACTGGAAATCAACAACTACTGTTTCTTCCTCTTCAGTTATTTTAGCTTTTATTAAAGGACTACTCTCTAAACCAGCATCGCTTGGGTTAAACTTTTGAAGCTGATCATTGACCTTATTTAAGTAATAATCTTTATCTGTTAAAAAACTCACCGGTATCACAAGCTGCGCCTGCTCATCCAGATAACCTACCGTTACCCAGTCTTTGTTTGATGATTCAATGTCTTTTTTCAATAGAGGAGCGTGATAGGCAACAGGTGTTTCTGATTTCATGATACCTGCATTACTTTGATCATTACCTCCAGCAGAATCATAAGCGGATTTTCCTTCCATATCTCCATCGTGTTGCGCCATTTTGGAATTCTCCATCTTTTGTCCGCCGTTCTTCATTATTTCTGGAACAAAGATACCAAATAATACGAGCGCACATGCTGTGGCAAGTGCAGGAAGGCTCCATGTAGGAAGTTTTTTTCCTTTTTGATGCTTATATTCAACCTTTGCCTGAACCTTAAGAAAGAGCTCTTGCTTGGATTGACGATCTTTTATAGGGGGCATCGACTTAAGATGCTGTTCAATAATTTCATCGTTCCACTTAATTTGTTCCATCTTTCAATTCCTCCTCCAGGCCCGGTTGCTGATCCAGCCATTTGCGCAATTCTTTTATAGCCCGGTGCTGGGTGGTCTTCACTTTACTTTCGGTCCAACTTAAAATTTGCGCAGTTTCTGAGATCGATAATGACTGAATGTACCGAAGTACAAGCACTTGCTGCTGATCAAGTGAACAGCATTTCATCATTTTGTATAAATCACGATAAGACTCTTTCTTGGCAATTAACTCTTCTGGAAGGGGATCCTGGTCTCGCAGCACATTTTCACTCTCTTTAATATCAAAAAATAGAAATCGTTTATTGCGTCTTGATTGTTTTCTCAGCCAGTCAATGGCCACGTGCCTGGCGATGGAATACAACCATGTTTTTTCTGAACTCTTGCCTTCAAAACTTTCGTATGCGTTTAATACCCGGATATAAACTTCTTGTACAAGGTCTTCTGCAGATTCACGGTTTCGTACCATATAAAAAAGAAATTGAAATAGAGCTGCATGATACTCGTCATACAACCGGTCGAACGTTTCTTTCACTTCAGATGGCCCCCTGTCTCTATGTAATTATGTAGTCGTATTTACTCATAAAAAGTTACATTACAAACATGTTACTTCTAAGTCTACTCTTATTTTGCGTATCTCGATAGGACCAATTTGTCGATAATTACCAACAAAAGAGGTTCTGCTTAGACAAAACCAGCCACCAATCAAAAAAGACACCAGGTATAGGTGTCTTTTTATTTATGCTATTTTCTAAATAATTGCTGTTGATGCATTTTGTTTCTATTCATCATTGAAAAGTTGATTGGAGTGGAGGGTGTGAGACTCCTGCGGGACAGGCGGGCAGGTGAGACACTTAAGAGTGAAACGTACAAATGTGGCTCACCGCCTGCCCCGCGGAAAGCGAGCACCTGGAACGGAAATCAACTACTTCCAAAAGCACCAAAGCTTACGAAAACAGCTCTCTATTATTTATTTTTTACATAGCTTAAAAACATTTCTTCAATGGTATCCCAGGCGTTGCGATACTGTTCTTCTTCACCTAAAAATGAATAGTGAAGAACATTTCCATCACGAACAGCCCAAAAGATGCGTGAAATATTTTGTGGATCTAATTTTGCATTGATCTCTCCAGCTTCCTGGCCCTCAATGATAATGTTGACGATGTAATCAATGAATCTATTGTATCTTTCCGCAAGAATGGACTTTAAATCATCTTG
This sequence comes from Fictibacillus sp. b24, assembly GCF_030348825.1. Taxonomy (NCBI): domain Bacteria; kingdom Bacillati; phylum Bacillota; class Bacilli; order Caryophanales; family Fictibacillaceae; genus Fictibacillus; species Fictibacillus sp. b24. The sequence continues at coordinate 3,841,640 of NZ_JAUCES010000005.1, forward strand.
CCTTGAACCATAGAGCCAGAATTCGATGTATACTCTCATAGTCTGCTGATCATCTTCTTTTAACTCTTGCTTTTTAAAGCGTTTGAACAAATTCGCAAGTTTTGCGTTAGCACTTGTAAGAGAAGCGTTCTCTTGTTCCATATCTTCAAAAAAACGATCTGTACGCTGCTTTAATAGCTGCAGGTAGATCTCCTCTTTGCTAGCAAAATAGTTATAGATTGCACCTTTGCTAATGTTTGAGTCTTTTACAATATCATCAATAATCGTAGCTTGATACCCTTTTTCACCGAAGCATTTCAAGGCGCTCTCAAGAATCTGATTGCGTTTCTCTGCTTTATACTGAGCTGAAACTTTAGGCATGATGCTTCCTCCATTTATGACACGTCTTCCTAAATAAGTATAACAGAGTTTTCAGTCTATTTCGGAAAAAGTTTTTACTCCCTTCGCTTCACTCTTTGCTTTTATAGGACGTTCCATATGCACTTGTTCAACTAAAGCAGTGAATCCTGATTCTGTTAACATACGGTTTAATGCGTTATCTTTTTTAGGGATGTTCATGGTGATTCTTTTAACAGATGCATCTAGTGGAGCGAATGCATTTTGAACAAGAGAAGCAACGATTTCTTGTTCGTTTGGATGCTGCAAGTCGGTCTCACACTGATAAAGTACGATGCCTCCAAGCTCTCCAGTCTCTTTGTATCCCTTTTTATAAACTGCATAACCTAACGGAGTATCACCTTTAATCGCCAGCAAGCCTGTAAAATCTTTTAGACTAGGAAACTGCGTCTGCCATGCTGTAACAGGTTTATAAAATGATAACGATTGGATTTCCTGCATGCTTGCCTCTCTTACGTGTATATCCGTATTTCTCTCTTTTAAGCTTAAAACCGAACCTTCATGCTGCAGAAAAATTAATTCTTCAAAAATTTGATAACCCATTTGCTTATATAGCTTAATTGCTGCTTCATTTTGTTTAATCGCTTCAAGCCTCGCTATATCTACATTTTCTTCTTCATATATATTTAGACAAACGGTGATTAACTTTTTGCCAATTCCCATTCCTCTAAAATCAGGAGCGATCGCTGTGCCGCCGTTCCACACATAACGTTTTCCATTAATCGTTCGGAAACTGTTTAGCACGAAACCTGCAAGTTTACCATCATAAACCGCTACAACCGATTTTTCTAAGGAAATGCCTTCTCCCGCTACCTTCTGCAAAAAACGATTAAGATCCATCGTCATATCAGAGTAATAGTGTTTCCATGATTCATTCCATAACGAGATTGCTTCATTGAAAGATAACTCACTAAACCGTTTGATGACTAACACTGCGATCACTCCTCAACTATTAACTTTTAAAAACGACTGGTCGTTTTATTAAATTTTATTAAAAGAATCCAAGATTGACCAACATATTCGTTCGACAAAACTTTGCTATAATTTTACGGTTTCACTCACAGCTCGTAATAACATGGAAAATACATTATTCCATATAAAAAAAACTGATTCAAAAGGACTTAACGTACCTTATGAATCAGTTTTTTTCTGCTCATTCAAACAGCATCTTAAAATGCTCGTAATACTCTTCTATTTTTTGTTCTTCTTGTTGATAATAGTCATTCAGTTGTTGATCAGATGATAATTGCAAAGCTTTCTCTCCAAATTGAGTCAGATCATCTAATACTCCCGATGTCTTTTTGCCTATTTCTACATCTTCTTTTAATAGTTGTGCTACTTCTGTTAACTTATTAATCTGTTCTTCACTTATAGTCTTGTTTCGTTGAATTTCTTCCAACATGGAGTAAATAATCTGCGCTCTCTCTTTTGTCTGTGTTTTCATAAGATCACCTCTCCTTTATCCGATTCCCCTCCAATCATTTTATAAACTGTTTTATTTATACAAGTATTGGGTAAATCAAGGATAGTACCCTAAAGAAAGGAAGAGGGCTGTGGCGAAAAGAACAGAGCTTCGTCAGAAAAAGAAACGCTCGCTTTGGATTCGACGAACTGCTATCATTACTTTACTTTTTTTCTTATCCAGCGTAACATTCGGCGGCGCCATGATTTACGCTTACGTAAACGGCACTCCGAAACTGACAGAAGAAGACTTGCAAGATCCGAAATCATCCATGATCTATGACATGAATGATGAATTTATTACGTATGTAACAAGCGCTGAACGAAGGGAATATGCAAAGATCAATGATATTCCAGAACTGGTCCAACAAGCTTTCATTTCAACAGAAGATGTCCGGTTTAAAGAACACATGGGAATCGATGTAAAGCGAATTGTAGGAGCTGCCGTAGCCAATGTTCAAGATGGCTTTGGTGCAGAAGGTGCCAGCACGATTACTCAACAAGTCGTTAAGAACAGTGTATTATCCTCAGACAAAACGATCGAACGAAAAGTACAAGAAGCTTACCTTGCTATTCAACTCGAACGCAAGTACACAAAAGATGAAATTCTAGAAATGTATTTAAACAAGATTTACTTTGGCAGCGGAGCTTATGGTGTTGCGACTGCTTCTAAGACGTACTTCAACAAACCTTTAAAAGATCTAACACCAGCCGAAGCAGCTCTACTCGCAGGATTGCCTCAACGACCGAGCAGCTATGATCCCTTTCTCCACCCTGAAGTTGCGGAAGAAAGGCGCAATACCGTCTTGCAGCTTATGTACAAAAATGGTGCAATAACAAAACAGCAAAAAGAAGAAGCCGTAAGCACTTCTGTAACCGATTCACTTGCAAAAGAAAAAGCGCAGCGATTAAAGTATGACGCTTTTATTCAGCAAGTTATAAAAGAATTGAAGGAAAAAGGGATTTCTGAACGCGCCATCTATGAAGGCGGGTTAAAGATCTATACAACCCTTGATCCAAAAGCACAAGCTCATACCGAGAAAGTATTATCAACAGAAGAATTTGTAAAATACCCGAGCGATAAGTTCAAAGCTGGGGTTGCTCTCTTAGACACAAAGACTGGCGTAATCCGTGCGTTAGGTGGAAATCGAACAAGCGGTGAACAGAATGTTGAAAAAGGATTCAATTATGCAACTGATACTAAACGCCAGCCGGGTTCTACCATAAAACCGATATTGGATTATGGCCCTGCGATAGAAAAGTTTAAGTGGTCTACGTATAAACAGATAAAAGACGAGGAATTAGAAATTGATGGTTGGGAAGCAGGAAACTGGGATGACGAGTTTCATGGTGATGTTTCCATGCGTGAAGCACTCGTAAAGTCTTACAACATCCCTGCGATAAAAACCTTTATGGAGGTCGGTTCAGAGGATGCCGTAAAATTTGCTCAGCAGTTAGGCATACCGATTAAACAAGCTTATCCAGCATATGCAATCGGCGGGTTTGGAAATGGTCCTTCCCCTCTGGAACTAGCTGGAGCTTATACAGCATTCGGTAATCAAGGTGTTTACCATAAGCCTACGACTCTGCGCAAAGTAAAATATCCTGACGGCTATGAAGCTAAGTACGAATCTAAGCCTGTAGCAGCTATGCACGATTACACTGCATATATGATTACCGATATGTTAAAAGATGCGGTTACGCGCGGGACTGGAACACTGGCTGCCATCCCTGGTTTAGAAGTAGCAGGAAAAACAGGAACGACAAACTTGCCTGAAGAAATTAATAATGAAAAAGGTTCAAGTGATTCTTGGTTTGCGGGCTATACAACAAATTACACAGCAGCCGTTTGGACTGGCTATGACAAAACCACTGCAGAAACCTATTTAACGCCAGAAGACCAAAAGATTGCAAAGTATATCTTTAAATCCATTGTTTCAGAAGTTTCAAAAGATAAAAAGACAGCTGGGTTTACAAAACCAAAGTCTGTTGAGGAAGTTTATATCAATAAAGACACGGGGTATATCACCAAAAGCGGAAATGGTCCTAACACCGTAAAAGAGCTTATCGTTAAAGGTACATCACTAAAAGAAATGACAGCTCCACCTAAACCAAAAAAAGCACCAAAGAAACAAGATTCTAAGTCAAATGATAATGACAAAGATAAAGATAAGAAGAAAAATGAGGAAAAGAAAAAAGAGAAAAAGCAAGAAGAAGAGAAAAAGAAGGAGGAAGAAAAAAAACCAGAACCTCCTCCGGCGAAGCCAAAAGATGATAAGGCAGATCCACCTCCGCCACAAGATGAGCCTGGAACAGGAACAGATCCTGAACCAAAGGATCCTCCAACGGAGCCGCCACCGCCAACCGAGCCACCTCCTGCTGATCCGCCGCCAACTGAACCTCCACCTACTGAACCTCCTGCAACGGATCCCCCGCCTGAGGGTGATACGACTGGGACAGAGGCTGGAACAGCAGGAGCAACAAGTACACAGACAACAGAGTAAACGAAAAAGTAACCCGTCTCTTATAGCGGGTTACTTTTCTATGAACTCATATAAAAAAGATTCTCCATTACGATAAAATCTAGGATCGTAAATTCCTAGTTTCTCGTCTTCTTCAACTACGACTACAAACGGCGACCATTCGTAAAGTGTCTTGGCCCGAGGATTTTCTTCAAAAAGCGGTTCTAAGTCCGCTTCATCACTTGAAACTAAGCGATGTTCCAACTGCGGTTTGATAAAAATACTATCTTTTACGATTTCAACTTCATTGCCTTTTTTTCCGATCACTTGAAATTGTGTAGGAACAAAACCAGCTGCTAAAGCGACATCTTCATACTTATCTTTTGCCTCATTATAAATGACATAACCTTGAAGTGATTGAACAGCAACGTGAGCAATCATTAGAAGCCATACCACTCTAAACACTTTATAGCGACTGTCTGCTTCTTTTTTCCGAGACACGATAAATCCAGCAAGCATAAGAAACCAGAATACAAAATCAACGATCGAGATCGTACCAAACGTTACACGGTAACTCGAGAAAGGCTCAATATATCCCGTTCCCCATGTGTTGAACAGATCACTCGTGTCATGAATAAACACTGCGAGTATAGCCCAGTAAAAAATCCTTCGATCCTTTACTTTGAATAACAGCCTGCTTAGTAGATAGATAATCATGCCCCAAACAGGAATAAGGAAAAAAGAGTGCGTTAATCCTCTATGCCACATCTGCTGCATGATACGTCCCGTTTCAGTAAGGTTAACGACAACATCAATATCAGGAATCTGACTCCCGACAACCGTTGTAAATAACAAAGCCCGTTTATGAGACTTATCCATATTCATTTTATTAGCTGCACCATACAACGTTAAACCAAATAATGTGTGAGTAACTGTATCCATATGTCCTCTTTAATTTGTTATTATTAGGATGTTTTTTAAGAGATTGTTTCTAGCTTTGGAAGTGGTTGATTTCCGTTCCAGACTGCTCGCTTTCCGCGGGGCAGGCGGTGAGCCACATTCGTACGTTTCACTCTTAAGTGTCTCACCTGCCCGCCTGTCCGGCAGGAGTCTCGCATCTTACACTCCAATCAACGATCATAGAAGATAATATTAGAAAGCAACAATCTATTAGAAAAGTACATTTAGAAAAGAAACTACAAAAACACCCTTCCTTTATGTTAACGAAAAAAAGAGCTTCTGTCTTGGCAGAAGCTCTTAGTATAATTACCATTATTTCCTAAGATAATTTCCGGGGAAATTCGACGTTATTTCCTAAGTGTCTACACAATCTGTCCATTGAGCTCAAACCCTTTAGATATAAGGAATTTATCGATTTGAATCTTGTGATGATGATCATGCTCCACCATACCCTTGATATATTCGCATAGTGTAATTGTGCTATTTTCCATTTGGATTTTCTCTTCCCAAATCTCATTTGGCAACTCTTCAAGCTTTTTAGAGAGTACAAGGCGACACTCGATCACTTCATTAATAAGCTGATTCTTAGAGATTCCTGACCTAGCTTCGTTTGCAGCATTTCTGTTAATCTCTTCTACATCAACTTTTTTGGGCGGCAGGTTCGATCGACCTACAAAATACGCAAATCTTTCATCCCATACAAAGATATCCCATGCTTTGATATGAGCTATAATTTCACCTGTCGACCACTTTTCTTCCTTTATTGGTTGAAGCCAAAATTCTTCCGGCAAGCCTTTTAGCTGTTCCAGATAGTTTACAAAACTTCTATATTCACTTAACACTTCACACATTAGTTTGACCTCCTTTATATAAAAAACTTTTTCGTTATTATTAGGATTTTGTCCATGTCACTCCTCCCCCTGGGACATACACTATGTTGAAAGCATAAGGCACAAGAAAGAAGGAGGAATTACAGCATGTTTGGAAAGAGACAACAACAGCGTAACTGGGGTTACCCTGGATACGGATACGGTTGCTACACCCCATGTGGCTACGGCTATAAGGGATACGGTGGCGGCGGAGTGTTCGCTTTAATTGTAGTGCTTTTTATCCTTCTCATCATCATCGGTGCGACGTTGAGATAGTATTTTTTAAAAGGCAAGAGTTGCTGCTCTTGTCTTTTTATTTAACTTGTTTTTCGTTCATCCAGAAAAACAAAGGAGAAATTTTCTGATCCATGTTGGACATGTCTTTCTTCGTTCTTCATCATCTTTTTGCCACCAGGAAGTTGATCTCCCGCTCGCTTAATACCTTCAGCCATAAAATTAAATGCCATTATCACAGCAGCAAAACTCATTACAGGAAAAAACACAAGCCATGGTGCAAGTCTAAGCTGATAATAATAGCCACCTAAAAGGCCTGACCATTCGTTAGAAACCGATACGGGGATTTCAAACTCTTGTGAGAATTCCCGATAAATCGTACCTCCAAAAAACAAACCTAATATGCCAAGATGCGCAAGCAAAAGCAATACGGCAATAACCTGCTGCACGTACATAAGAACGAGTTTTGGCCATAAGTGAGGCATAACGTGTTTAAACAAAATTCGAAGCTTACTTCCGCCCATCAATTTTGCACTCGTTATAAATTCTTCGCGCTGAATCAGGCTAATTTCTTCTTTTATTAAGATCGCCGTGTTCGGTACGGCAATTAATACGATTAAAAGCATCTCAAAATATACTTTCTCCCAGAATGTGAACTGATCTGCGGCAATGATTGGCGCGACGATTACAAAGATGAGGAGGGCTGAAGGGATATAATAAAACGATTGTCCTAAGCCCTTAATGAACGGAAGGGCTTTTCCCGCACTCAATAATAGTATTCCGCCAAAATACGAAAGGATGATTCGTAGTAAACTAGCAACAAAAGCAATACCCAATGTGTATTTTGCACCTGATATGATTTGATAAAACAGGTCCGCCCCCATCCGATCGCTGCCAAACCAATACTCACGTGATGGCTCAAAAGGTGCTTTATCAACAGGATTAATACCCTCATAGACAATCTGATTTTCATAGATTTCATTTCCCATCACAAAATGGTGATACAAGCTAAAGGCGAGCAATGAAAAGACAAATAGAAAACCCGCTAGAAAGAAAGGCTGCTTCCATAGTGTTTTCATCATTTTTCACCCACCCATTTATATGTAATCATCCTGAGAACCGTAAAGAATAGAAACATGGGTATAAACAATAAAAGCATGGAGATCGTAAAGATTGCCGGATTTCCCATTTCTCTTACTAAAGTTGTAATTCCGTATATATTAAACAGATATTCAACCATTAATAGATTGGACAGCATAAACCAAAGGATATTACGAGATTGATGAAACACACTAAGCAGTGTGTTTGGTAAAACATGACGCCATAGAATGCGGAAACCCCCGATCCCCTTACTTTTCGCTGTATCAATATATTGTTTTTTGAGTTCTTCTTCCATATTAAACAGCAGTATTCTTAAGATTAGAAGAGTCGGCAATACCGTTAAACAAAAAATGGGAATAGCATAGGTTTTTTGATCATAAAGTGTGACAATTTGAAACAAAAGAATATTTGTCTTTTTGAAAAACCAGATAATAAAAAACTGAATACCTATCGCTATTAACACATCAGGTATTGATTCAAAAACAAAGGAAAAAACACGTATTTTATCTTTTAAACGTGATGGCAGCATAAAAATGATGAGCGCAAATACAAGTGCTACAAGGAGGGCTATGAAAAATGCAGAAAACAGAATGGTCAATGAGTAGCCGTATATTCCCCACATGTTAGGAAAAAGCGGGTATGGACCACTCTGCGTAAAATACATAATCTCTCCTGGACTTATCATGGTCTTAAACAATTCTGCTATTCCATTCAAATAACCGCTCGTATTAAAGGTCATCCCAGTGAACATGAATGGAACCGCGCCAAGCAGTATGATTCCAATTACAGATAGAATCAAAGAAAGCATGCTATCTCTTAAAATGTATGGCATAACATCCCCCTATTTGTTGCTTATCTTTTTGTACTCTACTTTTGCTAGATTGTATTCTCTTGAACCAAATGGAATAACTAAAACGTTACTATATTCCCCGTTGCATCCATCTACTGCTAAATTTCTGTTGGAGTCCATAATATTCATACATTCAATCTCACCAATGGGCATCGCAAAGGTTTTATTATTATTTGTAAAAACGGTTTTATCTTTGCTAATGAAATGCAATTCGCTTGTTGTAGGCTCACCGCTCTTCGGAAAAACCGTTATCTGCAGTGTACTCTCTTTATTTGCTTTCACATCGTCTAAAAAAGCGAACATGGGAACAAGGTGTTCTGCTTTCGTCGCCCCTGTCATAAGTTCATGTTCTTTATCAGACAGGTTCTGAATCACCACATGATTTTTATTAATGGCATCTTTCACTGTGAATTTAGGTTCTTGATCAATATCCTTTTCAGAGCAGCCGATTAAAAGTGCTAGAAGACCAATCGCACCCCATATCTTTTTCATTTAAACTCCCCCTCGTTTGAATAATATAGAATATTCAGTCTGTTTAAAGTATAATCAACCTGCTTTGTTTTTACAATAATAGGAAAATTATATGTTGTATGGCTATGGTAGGGAAAGTCCTTATTAAATCAGACGAACAAAGGCCTCCCTTTTATTCAAAGAGAGGCCGACTTTTTATAACTCTAAAATTTGTGGTTCATGTTCTCCTGCATTCATTAATCGAATAAGACTTGGTTTAATTTCAAGCAGAATATAGTTTGGATCATTGGGTCCTTCAAAATAATGTTTCATCTGATCGTTCCAAAATTTTTCTTTCAAACCTTGATCGTCTCTTATAGTAGCAGTGCCTTCAATCTCTAGATACGGATCATTATACCCTTCGCCTTCATAACCGACTAGTACGTGAACATTCGGGTTATCTTGAATTTCTTCAGCTTTATGGGTATCAATACTCGTAGGCGTGTAGAATGTCAGGCCATCATGAAAAAAAGTCATATATCTGGAATGCGGCTTGTTGTTCTTAACTGTTGCCAGCACGCCCGTTTGTTTTTTTTCTAGTACATCAAACACTTTATTTTTTATCTGCTCTTTATCCATGTCATCCACTCCTTAAAGTTAGGCTCTATTATATCTACCTTTTAGGATGGAATATAAAACATTATGTTATGCATTACACTTTAATTTAAGCAGTGGCATTCGCCAGGCTTTCTCTTTCAACTTTATCCATAAAATCTTGCACGACTTTGTTATTGTTTTTGTCACCTGCGATTTTAAGCATCACTTTCCCTAAAAAGTTGATGCCCTTGTTAGATCCTTCATAGATAAAACGAGTTTTCGATTCGTCTATTTTGATGAGAGTAAACGCAGTTTGGATTTCAAAGGCTTTTGCCAAGTTAAAACCAATGGCTAAGTGCTTTTCATTCTCCTTATCTTCGTACCCTAACGTTTCAACAGTGTACGTTTCTATTCTACGACCTTCTTTGTAAGACTGTCTGTACGTAGATCCCACCACACCTTCTTTCTTTTCGATCGGTGTATGCTCCACAACGTTCGGCATGATTCTTTGCAGATTCTCATCTGAAAATAGTTCCCAAACTTTTTCAATGTTTGCTGGTATCGTCTTCTCTTCTTTCCATGTCAGCATTGTCATCGCCCTCTTTTCCCCATTTTAGAAATTGATCAATTTCATCTATTGTGCTGTATAGATTCTCGATTTTCTTTTGAATGTCTTTCTTTTTTTGATTCAGGATGTGCTCTAAGTTTTCAAAGGATTCATCTTCAATGACGGTTAGCATCTCTTGAATAGTAAAATTGAATTTTCTTAGACTGACTAGTATCATCGCAATTAAGTAGGAACCATTATCGTAATAGCGATACTTATTATTAGGATCGATATATACTGGTTCAAGCAGCTTCACTTCTGCATAATACCTAAGCGTTTCTTTACTCAATCCCGTCATTTCTGAAAACTCACTTACTCGATACATCATCATCCACCACCTGCCATTCCATCATAAACCGTGTTGTGCACCACATGGTCAATCTTTTTTTCGTCTAACTATATTCTTCCTCAAGATAATGTTTATCCCTTTTTGAATAAAGGGTTTTTCTTTCAGTCAGAAGAATATTAACGAACAAGGGAGGTTTTAAATATGGGGTTTAACAATTATGAGGAGTTCTGGCCGTTTTATCTTTCACAGCACAGCAAAGCTTCCACGAGAGCATGGCACTTTGTCGGCACTTCATTTGTATTTATTTTCATCATACTCGCCGTTTGGAAAAGTCCATGGTTTCTGCTGGCAGCACCAGTTGTCGCATACGGGATCGCATGGTTTAGCCATTTTTTTATTGAAGGAAACAAACCCGCTACCTTTGGCCATCCATTCTGGTCATTGCGTGCTGATTTTCGTATGTATCGGCTCATTTTATTCGGTCAGCTTTCAAAAGAATTAAACAAGCTTTCAAACGAACGAAGAATGTAAAAATATATAAAAAACTCATCTTTGATGCAGATGAGTTTTTTGATTCTTTCTTATTATTACTTAGCCGATAATAGATACGCTGGTTTAACTCAAACCTAATATGTGCTGCTTTCTGAAATAGATGATTCATCTTCGAGGTCTATGATATATGATTCATCCTCATCTTCTTGCTTTACCCACTGATAGTTATCCAGCAATGGCTTTAGAAAATGAGTTAAGTTCATTAAAATAGCTTTATCTCTTTCTTGAGCCTTTACGAGTTCAGGGTCTTTTTCTGGCTTATGACGCAAATATGTCGGGAATTCATATGGTGGTTCCATTGTTACAATGTATATACCGTTATCGTCAAAATCTACATTTAGAGTGTAGCTGTCCCTGGTTACATAGTATCTTATCTGGAACGAATCATTCCTAATTCCGGAACCTACACCTATATGATCTTTAAATTCTTCACTATCCCAGATATGCTTTTTAATATGTTTATCCAGATCCCACGCAAAATGAAAAAATGAATAATCAGGTTTATCGGTATCCATTTTCCCAGAGAACAGAGATTTTCTAAGTTCATTGTATTTTATGAGTAATTTTTTTAATTCTTCTTCTGTATAATCTATATCCCATTGTATTTTAAAGTTGTCATATGCATTGATGAATTCATTTAATTTTCCTTGATGATAAGTCCAATCATATAAAACCTCCTGATCATCTTTAACAGATAGCTGTACGGACTCGAATGAGGTAAGTTCAATAGAGGCTTTTGAACCTCCAATCCTGACGTTGACAGGAATAGATAATCCTAGCTCATTCCTAAATGATGCAAGCTCTTTCCATTTTAGAATTTTGGCAAAACCCATATACCATCCTCCTCTTCGCTAACATATCCATAATATTCATTCATTGCTCGTTCTGTTCGTGTATTAAATTTCTAGATAAAAAAACATCATCTCCAAAATTGGAGATGATGTTTTTAGTGAAATATAGATTATTCTACTGTTACTGACTTAGCCAGGTTACGCGGCTTATCTACGTCACAGTCGCGGTGAAGCGCTGCGTAGTAAGAGATCAGCTGCATTGGAAGTACAGATACAAGCGGAGTCAAGTATGGGTGGATCTTCGGAAGAACGATGCGATCGCCTTCTTCTTGCAGTCCATCCATAGAGATCACGCATGTGTATGCTCCACGTGCCGCTACTTCTTTTACATTACCACGGATGCTTAAGTTAACATGCTCTTGTGTTGCAAGAGCGATAACTGGCGTACCGTCCTCGATCAATGCAATCGTACCGTGCTTCAATTCTCCTCCAGCAAAACCTTCTGCTTGGATGTAAGAGATTTCTTTTAATTTTAGTGCAGCTTCTAAACATACGTAGAAGTCAGCAGCACGCCCGATGAAGAATGCGTTACGTGTTACAGCTAAGAACTCACGTGCGATCTTCTCCATCTCTTCCTTTTGGTCACAAAGTACTTCCATAGCGTTTGCAACGATCGCAAGCTCTTGAAGCGGGTTGAAGTCTAACTCGATTCCTTTTGCACGAGCAGAGTCAACAGCCAGAATCGCAAGCACTGCGATTTGTGCCGTGTAAGCTTTCGTTGATGCTACTGCGATTTCTGGACCAGCATACAAGTTAAGCGTGTAATTTGCTTCACGAGAAAGCGTTGATCCCGGAACGTTTGTGATTGTTAATGCTTTGTGGCCAAGCTTTTTAATCTCAACAAGAACAGCACGGCTATCTGCAGTCTCACCAGATTGTGAGATGAAGATGAACAACGGCTTTTCAGATAAAAGCGGCATGTTGTAAACAAACTCACTCGCAATGTGTGCTTCAACAGGAATGTTTGCAATGTTTTCAATCAGCTGTTTACCAACAAGGCCAGCATGGTAGCTCGTTCCGCAAGCGATGATATAAACGCGGTCTGCGTCTTTCATCGCAGCACGAATATCGTCATCAAGCTTAAGATTTCCATTTTCGTTTTGGTATTGATTAATGATGTTACGCATTACGAAAGGCTGCTCGTCGATTTCTTTTAACATGAAATGAGGATACGTGCCTTTTTCGATGTCGCTTGCATCAAGTTCTGCTGTGTAAGGTGCACGTTCCACCACTTCACCATCAAGAGTCTTGATCGTATAGCTGTCACGTGTCACGATTACGATTTCTTTATCCATTAATTCAACGTATTGATCTGTTTGAGAAAGCATTGCCATCGCGTCACTTGCAATAACGTTGAAGCCTTCACCTTTACCTACCAATAACGGGCTTTTGTTTTTACCAACATAGATGGTTTCAGGGTTTTGGTTGTCGATTAATCCTATCGCATAAGAACCTTTTAACTCAGACAATGTGTTGCGGAATGCTTCTTCCACTTCCATGCCTTGATTAACAAAGTACTCTACTAACTGAACGATAACTTCTGTATCTGTTTCAGACAATAGTTCAACACCTGAAATGTATTGTTTCTTCACCTGTTCATAGTTTTCGATTACACCGTTGTGTACAAGTGTAAAACGCTCTGTTGAACTTTGGTGTGGATGTGAATTCACTTTGCTTGGAACTCCGTGTGTTGCCCAGCGTGTATGTCCGATTCCAACGGATGCTTCTACACCTAGATCAACATTTTCACGCAGATTTGCAATACGGCCTTTTTCTTTGAATACATGAACGCCGCTTTCGTTTAGTACTGCAATTCCTGCTGAGTCATATCCGCGGTATTCTAATTTTTCCAATCCGCGCAATAGAATTTCTTTTGCATCATTATTTCCAATATATCCAACGATTCCACACATAAATAAACGTCCTCCTTAAAGCCATCACACTCTGCTGACGGCTTTCATAAGGGGGGCCGTGAGCGGGGCTCACAACCCCACCTATGTTCTCTATTTTTATTTTTTTCACTTGCTTTCGTCTTTGTACAGGAAGTTACCTTACCTGGTTTGAACAAAAGCTTACGGAAGTGATGTTCCGAGAGGCATCCGCCGAAATATCGATGAACCTCTTCCTCGTCAACTGCTTTTTTCCGGTCAGCAGTTCAGGCGCTTTGGATGAATGATTAGCTGTAAACTCCTTCCTTTTATTTGAAGTAAACAAAAATAATCATACACGGGTTTTTCAAAACCGTCAATTCTTATTCTTTCCCGTTTTTAGAAAAACTTGAAACATAAAGTTCCATAATAAAAAAATATGCATAGACAGCCCGTTGTGTGAGCCGCATATGCATATGTTTCGTGCCCTTTTTTATTTTATGAGGGACTTTTTAGCCCTTTTTTAGACAAGCTCTGTTTTTACAACGTTCACGATCTCATCTGCATGCTTTTGGCAAAGTTCTTCTGTCGGAGCTTCGACCATTACACGTACAAGCGGCTCAGTTCCAGAAGGACGAACAAGCACACGGCCGTTTCCTTCAAGTTCTGTTTCTACTTTGTCGATCGCTGCTTTAATCGCTTCATTGCCATTTAGCTTAGACTTGTCGGCTACTTTTACATTGATTAAAAGCTGAGGGAATTTTGCCATCTCGCCAGCAAGTTCTGATAACGGTTTGCCTGTAGCTTTTAAAATGGATGCAAGCTGGATTCCAGAAAGAAGTCCATCACCTGTTGTTGTGTAATCTAGGAAGATGATATGCCCAGACTGTTCACCTCCAAGGTTAAAGTCGTTCTTACGCATTTCTTCCATTACATAACGGTCACCTACAGCTGTTTGTGCAGATTGCATGTTATTTGCTTCAACCGCTTTATAGAATCCTAAGTTACTCATAACCGTTGATACGACTGTATCCTGCTTTAAACGGCCTTGTTCTTTAAGATGCTTCGCACAGATGAACATGATCTGGTCACCATCGACGATATTTCCTTTTTCGTCGATCGCGATCAAACGGTCTCCGTCTCCATCAAAAGCAAGCCCCATGTCACAGCCTTTTTCTTTTACGAGTTCTGCCAGCTTTTCAGGGTGTGTGCTTCCGACACCTTCGTTGATATTTAAGCCATTTGGGCTTGTTCCCATCGTTGAGATATCTGCTTCAAGATCAGCAAACAAGTGAGGTGCATGAGAAGATGTCGCACCATGAGCACAATCAAGCGCAATATGAAGTCCTGAGAAGTCTCCAGGAATCGTTTGCTTCAAATATTGCATGTATTTCTGTCCGCCTTCAAAATAATCGCTGACAGATCCTAGGTCACCGCCTACAGGACGAGGCAGTTCATCTGTATCTTTATCTAAAAGAGCTTCGATTTCTGCTTCTTGCTCATCTAACAGTTTAAATCCGTCAGCTCCAAAGAATTTAATTCCGTTATCCGCAACTGGGTTATGTGATGCTGAGATCATAACTCCAGCTTGTGCGCCAAGTGCTTTTGTTAGAAAAGCAACTCCAGGAGTTGAGATCACACCTAAACGCATAACTTCTGCACCGATAGATAAAAGGCCTGCAACTAGAGCACCTTCTAGCATTTGACCGGAAATTCGCGTATCGCGTCCGATTAAAATTTTAGGTTTATCTGTGTCTTTTGTTAAAACATATCCGCCAAAACGCCCTAATTTAAAAGCTAGTTCAGGTGTAAGCTCTGTATTTGCAACTCCTCTTACTCCGTCAGTACCAAAATATTTTCCCATTATTGCTCTCTCCTTCAACTATTGACTGCTAGTCTCTGTTTGAATTTCCACGCTGGCTTCTTGAACTGTACCTGCCAGCTCAACATCCCCAGGATTTTTCCAATCTATTTTCACTTCATGTGTTCCTTGTTCAAGAGTACTCACATCTACAATTCCTTGCAGATCAGACTTTTTAAGTGAATCGAGCACACTCTTTTTGCCTTTTACCGTAACATCTACAACACCATCTGCCGGATCTAAAATGGTTGCCTGCTTTTCGTTATTGACCCCGAGCAGTGTTAATGGCACATCATTAAATGTTCGTGTCGTCTCTTGCTCTTGATCCGCTTCTGTTTCTGCTTCTGTTTCAGTTCCTACATCTGTTTTTTCGACATTTACATTTACCGTTACTTCTTTAACAGACACAGAATCGATTCCATCTGGAACCGGAACATCAACGGTGAGTGTAGTATCTTTTTTGATTTTGCTTAAATCTATTGATATTTCTTTAAATGAATCGAATTTATCAAGTGAACTTGTTGTTCCTGTTAAAGTGATCTCACTCGGATCAGAAGTGATGGATTGAAGAGTCAGCCCTTCTTCTAAATCACCTTTTGTACCAATTGAGATCGGTACCGTTTTCTTAGGTTTTTTAATCGGTACAGAAACATCTACTACGCCCGGATTAATCTGTACATCGATTATGTCCCCTTGCTGATTGTATGCACGTAGAGGTACTTTAGTTTGAATAGGTTCATCAGCTTCGCCTACGTCAACAAATCCCGTAATAAATGAAATCTGATTGATCATTCCCTCTGGTCCTGTTACGTTCACCGTTTTTGGCGAGAACTCAATGTCACCTGCTGTATATCCGTCTGGCAGCTTTCTCGTATTCTTTAAGTCCACATTGACGTTCATTTGTTTGGTTACTTTATTATGAAGAATAACATCTACGTAATCAGGGTTAATCTTCGCTTTTACACCGTCAGGCAATCCTTGTACTTGTACTTTTACCCGCTTGTTTCCAGGCTTCATATTCGTTAGATCAATATATACTTCGAATTCCTTATCCA
This sequence comes from Fictibacillus sp. b24, assembly GCF_030348825.1. NCBI lineage: Bacteria > Bacillati > Bacillota > Bacilli > Caryophanales > Fictibacillaceae > Fictibacillus > Fictibacillus sp. b24. The sequence continues at coordinate 3,858,103 of NZ_JAUCES010000005.1, forward strand.
CTTTTGTCGCTTTTGTGATCAAACGGCTCGAACCCGTTAGCGTCAGGTCAACGGATGGAGGCAGATCGGTCAAGACGTATTTATCGTCATCAAAATACGGTCTGATCTGTACGTCTTGAATGGTCTCACTTTCCGTATACATTTTTGAGAATATGGAACGGTTTGCGGCTTCTTCCTGTGTTTCCATCGTTACGATCGTATACATCATAAGAGCAAGGAGGAAAGCAATAATTTTTACAAACCATGAACTACTAAGGAGTTTGTCCATTTTTCTTTCCCCTCCAATTCCAGCGGTTTGAGGAAGTGGACTTATTGGCAATAATCAATTCTGCGTTTAACAAATTTCTTAAAGACTCTTCGTCCAGATTCCGATAGATTTCTCCGTTCTTCGTGAGAGAAATCGTACCAGTTTCCTCAGAAACGATAACGGTTACTGCATCTGTTACCTCACTAATCCCTAATGCAGCTCTATGTCTTGTTCCCAATTCTTTCGATACGAACGGACTTTCCGTTAGCGGTAAATAGCAGCCAGCCGCGTATACTTGACTTTGCTTTATAATAACAGCACCATCATGAAGCGGTGTGTTCGGAACAAATATGTTGGTTAAAAGCTCAGAAGTGAGATGGGCTTTAATTGGAATACCTGTTTCCACGTACTCACTCAATCCCGTTTCCCGCTCGATCGACATAATAGCCCCTATACGCCGTTTGGACATATAGTTAGTTGACTTCACAATGGCAGCAATTGCTTTTTCCGTTTCTTCCTCTTCAGGAAGACCTGTACGAGAGAAGAACTTTCCTCGTCCAAGCTGTTCTAACGCACGTCTTAGCTCAGGCTGGAAAATAATAATGATAGCGAGTAATCCATATGTAATCACCTTATCCATCAGCCAAGACATCGTACGAAGGTCGAACGAACTGCTTAGAAACCAAACAACGATAATCACACTGATCCCTTTTAAAAGTTGAACCGCCTTTGTTCCGCGGATCAGCATGATCAGCTTGTAGATTACGTAGGTCACTAATAAAATATCAATGATTTGTGTGATGTAATTAAATATATTAAAATCTGCGATTGGTAACATAAATTCCCTCCCAACCCGGGTTTGTCTGCCAAGTTGAAGTTTTTAAAATCTATAAGTATGAAAGTAGTTAGTGGTTGATTTCCGTTCCAGGTGCTCGCTTTCCGGGGGGCGTGCGGTGAGCCTCCTCGTCGCTTTGCGATCTTAGGAGTCTCACCTGTCCCGCTAATCCCCCAGGAGTCTCGCACCTTGCACTACAATCAACTCTTCAGTGAAGACTTTACAAAAGCACTTTGAAGTAATAATTTATTAACAAACCAGAAACTAACAAAAAAAGATTTAACTTATATATTATAGCATACCTCATTGTAAAGAAAACTTAGCATGACCTACTCATGTTTTGTTAATGATGTTTTGATGATATTCAATTTTGTACATTTTGAGCATTAAAAAAAGCCGTATGGGGACGGCTCTCATTATGATTATTCATCGTTTCATTATTTGTACTAACCAAAGACTTCAACTTATACCATACCCATTCGACCACTTGACCGATTTCCTGACTGTGGCCCGTTACCTCACCTGCAGAAGCTAGATACTGATTGCCTTTTATGACAGTCACATCACCTTCTACTTTTCCTTCTATTCGAACATCTGCATTTTCAACGACTAAATCGCCTTTTATTGTTTCTCCAGCCGGAACGACTACTACCCGCTCAGATTTCTTTATTTGAAGGTTTCCCTCACCTTTTACAACAGCCAGATCTTGCTGATTATAACTAGTGAGCACAGATGCGGCCATAAAGAACATAAAGATGGCTGCAGCGGTCAGAGCAGGATGACGTTTCATCCAGCGCTTCCACTTCACTTGCTGTCTCTCTTTTGGCAGTTTAGCCATTACAGCCTCTGTAAAGCCTGCTGGGGCCTTTATATGGGATTGCAGCTGCAGTTCCTTCAATGATTCTGTCAGCAGCTCATATTCTTCTCTACAAGATGCACATTGCTTCAAATGAATTTGAAAGATGTGTTCTTCTTCACTCGTTGCTTCACCATCAAGTACTTTATTCATTAATTCATCATACACGGAAGCTTCACATTGCATTTTTCTTCACCTCGTTTTTACAACCATTTGAAATACTTTCTTCAGCGCTTCCCGGCCCCGATGTATACGAGTTTTTACTGTTGGTACTGGTATGTCCATAATCTGACTGATTTCTTCTAATGATAGGTCTTCTACATACTTTAAAAGAATAGCTGTCCGATATTTTTCAGGAAGCTTCATTATTTCTGCTTGAAGCTCGTTCCATTGTTCGTTCTCTGTAACGACTTCTTCGGGTAACGGTTCTTCCGTTGAAAGCTGACTATACATGTTTGCTCCGTCCGTTCCAGGTACTTCTGCATCCAAATAATAATCAGGTTTCTTCTTCCTCAGTCTGTCGATACAAAGATTTGTAGCAATGCGGAATATCCAAGTTGAAAATTTATATTCGTTATTGTACTTACTAATATTACGGTAAGCTCGCAAAAAAGTTTCTTGTGCCAAATCTTCTGCTTCATGTCCATTGCCGACCATCCGGAAACAATGCCGGTAGATTTTATCTTTAAATAGGTCGACAATGCCTTCAAACGCTTCCTGGTCCCCTTTTTTTACTTGGGTCACCATATTCGCTATTAAGGCGTCCATTATTTTATCACCACTCGGATTTTATTTACGTACCAGCATTCCATAAGTTTCAAATGTTTTCATATTTTTTTATTTTATCATGTTGCAGAATTTGACGAAATAAAAAGGTATTTTTTTCTAAATATCGTGTTTCAAAAAAATAAGCCCTGGGAATATTAATCATATAAGATATTATGCTGAAACAGAGAGGGGTAGTTTGTATGCATAGAGAATCATTAATTGAACAGATCGAACACTCCAGACAGCAAATGAATGAACTTTCAAAACACCTACCATTAATTGCAGAAGAAGTAGTTGAACTTTCACAGGAAATTGATCAGCTGCTTAATCAATATCAACGCATAAATCAAAAAGAACAGTTGCATCTGTAAAGAGGCAACTGTTTTTATTTTTTCTATCTTATTATAGTAGTTTCTCTCCGAATAAAGAACCCATTAACGCCACAGCAACCGTCGCGGTTTTATTCTTTTCATCTAGAATCGGATTTACTTCTACAAATTCTGCTGATGTAATAATCTCCGCTTCAGCAAGCATCTCCATCGCCAAATGACTCTCTCTGTAGCTGATTCCCCCAAGAACCGGAGTCCCAACACCAGGAGCATCATGTGGATCAAGCCCATCAAGATCAAGACTCAAGTGAACGCCATCTGTATGCGATAAGTACTCAATCGTCTCTTCCATAACCTTTGTCATGCCAAGACGGTCCACTTCATGCATCGTGTATACTTTAATTCCTTTTTCTTTAATAAGTTCTCGTTCACCTTCATCTAGTGATCGAGCTCCGATAATCACGATATTTTCTGGTTTGATTTTTGGTGTATAGTCACTGATGTTCGTTAGTCTCTCATGCCCGATTCCAATGCTCACTGCAAGCGGCATTCCGTGAATGTTTCCACTTGGTGATGTATCGGCTGTATTTAAATCTCCGTGTGCATCGTACCAAATCACACCTAGGTTCTTATAATTTTTAGAAACACCCGCTAGCGTACCGATCGCAATACTATGATCTCCACCTAAAACGAGCGGGAACTTTTTACTCGTAATAACATCAGAAACGGTTTGTGACAGCTTTTCACTCGCTTCGATTACTCCGTTTAAATTTTTAAGATTTCCTTCGTTTTCAATACTTTGTTTTTCTGGACGAGCAATTTCTATATCACCAAAATCTTCTACGCGATAATCAAGATTTTCAAGACGTTCCACGACACCTGCGTATCGAATCGCGCTTGGCCCCATATCTACACCACGGCGCATTTGTCCTAAATCCATCGGTACTCCGATTACTGTAATATCTTTTAACATTTTTTCTTCCTCCCTTATGAAAAACACAAAAACTAAAGAATCACTATCTCTATTGTAGCTGTAAGGGATTTCATGGTTCAACTGGACAAAATAATGCATAGATATACCAAAAAGAAAGCGCTTTCGAAGGTTGTTTACATATTTATGAGGTTCGGGGATTCTTAAGTATTAAAAAAGACCAGAGAAGAATCTGGTCTATAGAATAAATTTGTTTGGATTCATCATCTTTTTTGAGGTAGCATTCGGGTGATGCATAGCCACTTTCATGAACTTTACTGTCCACTCCCGATGATTTACTGTCCACTCTGTCATTTTTACTGTCCACTTTTAATTTCCCCAGAGTTTTTACCTCTTCATATTGATTTCTATCAGCAAATAAAAAAACTTCAGGCATCGCCTGAAGTAACATTTGTTATGTAAGTATGTATGGTGGAGCTTAGCGGGATCGAACCGCTGACCTCCTGCGTGCAAGGCAGGCGCTCTCCCAGCTGAGCTAAAGCCCCGAAATTAATGGAGCGGGTGATGAGAATCGAACTCACGACCAGAGCTTGGAAGGCTCTTGTTTTACCACTAAACTACACCCGCGTATTTAAGTATTATCGTCTAACTTCTGGAAAGTTAAACAAAGATGGTGGAGGGGGACGGATTCGAACCGCCGAACCCGGAGGGAGCGGATTTACAGTCCGCCGCGTTTAGCCACTTCGCTACCCCTCCACATAAAAAAAGAGACAATCTTTTAATAAAATTGTGGTGCCGGCTAGAGGACTTGAACCCCCAACCTACTGATTACAAGTCAGTTGCTCTACCAATTGAGCTAAACCGGCAAGCAAAAAATAAATGGTGGAGGATGACGGGTTCGAACCGCCGACCCCCTGCTTGTAAGGCAGGTGCTCTCCCAGCTGAGCTAATCCTCCAAAAGATTTGTTTAAAGTAATGGTGACCCGTACGGGATTCGAACCCGTGTTACCGCCGTGAAAGGGCGGTGTCTTAACCGCTTGACCAACGGGCCATAACTGTTTGTATTATGATATGGAGCTTCCAACCGGGCTCGAACCGGTGACCTCTTCCTTACCATGGAAGCACTCTACCTGCTGAGCTATGGAAGCAAGTAAAAATGGCTCCACAGGCAGGACTCGAACCTGCGACCGATCGGTTAACAGCCGATAGCTCTACCACTGAGCTACTGTGGAATAATGTAATAAACGATCCACAACTAAAATTGGAATTTTGAGATATAGCCCAGCGACGTCCTACTCTAACAGGGGGAGACCCCCAACTACCATCGGCGCTGAAGAGCTTAACTTCCGTGTTCGGTATGGGAACGGGTGTGACCTCTTCGCCATCATCACTGGACCTTGTTACTTATGTAACACTCTCAAAATCATTTATCCTGTTGGGACAAGATAAATTTTATTATATTTTAAAGCGTTTTGCAAGAGATTTTTTTAATGATTTTCATCATTTTTTATGTTCTCTCAAAACTAGATACGACGTTTCCAAACGTTATGCATTTTAAGGATAAGCCCTCGACCGATTAGTATCTGTCAGCTCCACGTGTCACCACGCTTCCACACCAGACCTATCAACCTCATCATCTCTAAGGGGTCTTACTCACTTAACGTGATGGGAAATCTCATCTTGAGGGGGGCTTCATGCTTAGATGCTTTCAGCACTTATCCCGTCCACACGTAGCTACCCAGCTATGCCCCTGGCGGAACAACTGGTACACCAGCGGTGTGTCCATCCCGGTCCTCTCGTACTAAGGACAGCTCCTCTCAAATTTCCTGCGCCCGCGACGGATAGGGACCGAACTGTCTCACGACGTTCTGAACCCAGCTCGCGTACCGCTTTAATGGGCGAACAGCCCAACCCTTGGGACCTACTTCAGCCCCAGGATGCGATGAGCCGACATCGAGGTGCCAAACCTCCCCGTCGATGTGGACTCTTGGGGGAGATAAGCCTGTTATCCCCAGGGTAGCTTTTATCCGTTGAGCGATGGCCCTTCCATGCGGAACCACCGGATCACTAAGCCCGACTTTCGTCCCTGCTCGACTTGTAGGTCTCGCAGTCAAGCTCCCTTGTGCCTTTACACTCTGCGAATGATTTCCAACCATTCTGAGGGAACCTTTGGGCGCCTCCGTTACTGTTTAGGAGGCGACCGCCCCAGTCAAACTGCCCGCCTGACACTGTCTCCGAACCGGATCACGGTTCAAGGTTAGAATTTCAATACAGCCAGGGTAGTATCCCACCGACGCCTCCACCGAAGCTGGCGCTCCGGCTTCTCAGGCTCCTACCTATCCTGTACAAGCTGTACCAAAATCCAATATCAAGCTGCAGTAAAGCTCCATGGGGTCTTTCCGTCCTGTCGCGGGTAACCTGCATCTTCACAGGTACTATAATTTCACCGGGTCTCTCGTTGAGACAGTATCCAAGTCGTTACACCTTTCGTGCGGGTCGGAACTTACCCGACAAGGAATTTCGCTACCTTAGGACCGTTATAGTTACGGCCGCCGTTTACTGGGGCTTCAATTCAGAGCTTCTCCGTAAGGATAACCCCTCCTCTTAACCTTCCAGCACCGGGCAGGTGTCAGCCCCTATACTTCACCTTGCGGTTTCGCAGAGACCTGTGTTTTTGCTAAACAGTCGCTTGGATCTATTCACTGCGGCTCTCTCGGGCGATAAACCCTATCAGAGCACCCCTTCTCCCGAAGTTACGGGGTCATTTTGCCGAGTTCCTTAACGAGAGTTCTCCCGATCATCTTAGGATTCTCTCCTCGCCTACCTGTGTCGGTTTGCGGTACGGGCACCTCTTTCCTCACTAGAGGCTTTTCTTGGCAGTGTAGGATCAGGGACTTCGGTACTAAAATTTCCCTCGCCATCACAGCTCAGCCTTCACGTTGGGCGGATTTGCCTACCCAACAGCCTAACTGCTTAGACGCACTATTCCATCAGTGCGCTCACCCTACCTTACTGCGTCCCCCCATTGTTCAAACGGAAAGGAGGTGGTACAGGAATATCAACCTGTTATCCATCGCCTACGCTTTTCAGCCTCGGCTTAGGCCCCGACTAACCCTGAGCGGACGAGCCTTCCTCAGGAAACCTTAGGCTTTCGATGGACAAGATTCTCACTTGTCTTTCGCTACTCATACCGGCATTCTCACTTCAAAGCGCTCCACCAGTCCTTCCGGTCTGACTTCGCTGCACTTCGAACGCTCCCCTACCCCTGTACCATACGGTACAAGCCATAGCTTCGGTGATACGTTTAGCCCCGTTACATTTTCGGCGCAGAGTCACTCGACCAGTGAGCTATTACGCACTCTTTAAATGGTGGCTGCTTCTAAGCCAACATCCTGGTTGTCTGGGCAACTCCACATCCTTTGCCACTTAACGTATACTTTGGGACCTTAGCTGATGGTCTGGGCTGTTTCCCTTTTGACTACGGATCTTATCACTCGCAGTCTGACTCCCGCGGATAATTCTCTGGCATTCGGAGTTTGACTGAATTCGGTAACCCTGTGGGGGCCCCTAGTCCAATCAGTGCTCTACCTCCAGGAATCTTGCCGCGAGGCTAGCCCTAAAGCTATTTCGGGGAGAACCAGCTATCTCCGTGTTCGATTGGCATTTCACCCCTACCCACACCTCATCCCCGCACTTTTCAACGTGCGTGGGTTCGGGCCTCCATTCAGTGTTACCTGAACTTCACCCTGGACATGGGTAGATCACACGGTTTCGGGTCTACGACCACGTACTATGTCGCCCTATTCAGACTCGCTTTCGCTGCGGCTCCGTCTTATCAACTTAACCTTGCACGGGATCGTAACTCGCCGGTTCATTCTACAAAAGGCACGCCGTCACCCGTTAATGGGCTCCGACTACTTGTAGGCACACGGTTTCAGGATCTATTTCACTCCCCTTCCGGGGTGCTTTTCACCTTTCCCTCACGGTACTGGTTCACTATCGGTCACTAGGGAGTATTTAGCCTTGGGAGATGGTCCTCCCGGATTCCGACGGGGTTTCACGTGTCCCGCCGTACTCAGGATCCACTCAGGAGAGAACGAAGTTTCAGCTACAGGGCTGTTACCTTCTTTGGCTGGCCTTTCCAGACCGCTTCACCTACTTCGTTCCTTTGTAACTCCATGTAGAGTGTCCTACAACCCCAGAGGGCAAGCCCTCTGGTTTGGGCTGTTTCCGTTTCGCTCGCCGCTACTCAGGAAATCGCATTTGCTTTCTCTTCCTCCGGGTACTTAGATGTTTCAGTTCCCCGGGTCTGCCTTCTCATACCCTATGTATTCAGATATGGATACCATCCCATTACGGATGGTGGGTTCCCCCATTCGGAAATCCCCGGATCAATGCTTACTTACAGCTCCCCGAGGCATATCGGTGTTCGTCCCGTCCTTCTTCGGCTCCTAGTGCCAAGGCATCCACCGTGCGCCCTTTCTAGCTTAACCTTATATGATGTTTACACATCAAAGATCTTGCTTGGCGCAGATAAATATCTATCTGCCTTGCATATTGTTTGGATGTCGATATCTAGTTTTCAAAGAACATAGAAAATAACCTTTTCAGAATGAATCATAAAAAGTGTTATTTAGTTGAGAGTTAGTTCTCTCAAAACTGAACAAAAGAAGAATAGGTGTACTTACGAAACAGTCGAAGCTGTTTCATAATCTCCATAGAAAGGAGGTGATCCAGCCGCACCTTCCGATACGGCTACCTTGTTACGACTTCACCCCAATCATCTGTCCCACCTTCGGCGGCTGGCTCCCAAAAGGGTTACCCCACCGACTTCGGGTGTTACAAACTCTCGTGGTGTGACGGGCGGTGTGTACAAGGCCCGGGAACGTATTCACCGCGGCATGCTGATCCGCGATTACTAGCAATTCCGGCTTCATGTAGGCGAGTTGCAGCCTACAATCCGAACTGAGAATGACTTTTTGGGATTGGCTTGGCCTCGCGGCTTCGCAACCCTTTGTATCATCCATTGTAGCACGTGTGTAGCCCAGGTCATAAGGGGCATGATGATTTGACGTCATCCCCACCTTCCTCCGGTTTGTCACCGGCAGTCACCTTAGAGTGCCCAACTGAATGCTGGCAACTAAGGTCAAGGGTTGCGCTCGTTGCGGGACTTAACCCAACATCTCACGACACGAGCTGACGACAACCATGCACCACCTGTCACTTTGTCCCCCGAAGGGGAAAGCTCTATCTCTAGAGTGGTCAAAGGATGTCAAGACCTGGTAAGGTTCTTCGCGTTGCTTCGAATTAAACCACATGCTCCACTGCTTGTGCGGGCCCCCGTCAATTCCTTTGAGTTTCAACCTTGCGGTCGTACTCCCCAGGCGGAGTGCTTAATGTGTTAACTTCAGCACTGAGGGTGGAACCCCCCAACACCTAGCACTCATCGTTTACGGCGTGGACTACCAGGGTATCTAATCCTGTTTGCTCCCCACGCTTTCGCGCCTCAGCGTCAGTTACAGGCCAAAAAGCCGCCTTCGCCACTGGTGTTCCTCCACATCTCTACGCATTTCACCGCTACACGTGGAATTCCACTTTTCTCTCCTGCACTCAAGTCTCCCAGTTTCCAATGACCCTCCACGGTTGAGCCGTGGGCTTTCACATCAGACTTAAGAGACCGCCTGCGCGCGCTTTACGCCCAATAATTCCGGATAACGCTTGCCACCTACGTATTACCGCGGCTGCTGGCACGTAGTTAGCCGTGGCTTTCTGGTTAGGTACCGTCAAGGTACGAGCAGTTACTCTCGTACTTGTTCTTCTCTAACAACAGAGCTTTACGACCCGAAGGCCTTCATCGCTCACGCGGCGTTGCTCGGTCAGGCTTTCGCCCATTGCCGAAGATTCCCTACTGCTGCCTCCCGTAGGAGTCTGGGCCGTGTCTCAGTCCCAGTGTGGCCGATCACCCTCTCAGGTCGGCTACGCATCGTCGCCTTGGTGAGCCGTTACCTCACCAACTAGCTAATGCGCCGCGGGCTCATCTGTAAGTGTCAGCCGAAACCGACTTTCAAAAAGAAGAAATGCTTCTTCTCTTATTATCCGGTATTAGCCCCGGTTTCCCGGAGTTATCCCCGTCTTACAGGCAGATTACCCACGTGTTACTCACCCGTCCGCCGCTAAATCAGAGGAGCAAGCTCCTCTTCATTCGCTCGACTTGCATGTATTAGGCACGCCGCCAGCGTTCATCCTGAGCCAGGATCAAACTCTCCATAAAAGTGTTTGTCTTGCTCGATTTTAAAACTGACGGAATTAATTCTTAATTCCTTACCTATTTCTTTTGTTCAGTTTTCAAAGAACTGTGTGTTTCTAGCTTGCCGCTCGTTTTGGCGACTTTTATAAGATACCACCGTTGGCTAGTTGATGTCAACTGCTTTTTTACGTGATTCTTAATTTGTTTGTTTCGTTTTTTTCAGCCGCTGTAAAAGCGACAAGAAGTAATATACCACCTTCAACATATCTTGGTCAATAGTTTTTATAAAAAAAGTTAATTTCTTTGTTTTTGCCGTAAGTATCTTCTGCAATCACAAGGTTTGGCGAACCGGCAGAATAACCGGTAGATGATCTGATACCTTTCTTCTAACACCGATTTTACAATAGCGTCAATTTTATGGTCTTCCAGATCAAATCTGAGTTCTTCCATTTCTTTTTTAAGCACATATTCAAACTCGTGAAGTTCTTGATGATTTAAGAGCATTCCTACTAAAGACAATAGACGACACCCCGCTTGTTTTTTTCTTTTAACATTATTGCCATGAAAATGACGAGTTATTATTTTTTAGGTTTTTCTAAATAACCGTCATATCTTGTCCTTACTATCATAGATATTTTGTAAGGACGATGGACAAGGGGGTAAATGGTGATATGAAATTTTTCTTTGTCATAAACGGTAAAAAAGTGAAACAATACATGGTTGTTGTTTTCGCTGCATTCTTTGCCGCTTCGATCGCTTTTGTAGGACAGCAGCAATTATCTGTTTTTTCATCAAAAGATGGTCCCCGTGCAATCTACAAAGGTGAAGATCAAGGAAACAAGGTCTCACTCACATTTGATATTAGCTGGGGAGATAAAAGGGTTACGCCAATCCTTGATGTCTTAAAAGAAAAAGGCGTAAAAAACTGTACGTTCTTTATTTCAGCTGCTTGGGCAGAACGTCATCCTGATATTGTGGAACGTATCGTAAAAGATGGTCATGAAGTGGCGAGTCTCGGCTATCAGTACAAAAGCTATACAGAATGGGAAGATAAGCAGATTAAACGGGACATCTTGCTAGCTCAGGAAAAGATTAAAAAAGTATCAGGTAAGATGACATCGCTTCTTCGTCCGCCAAACGGTAATTTTGATGAGCGTGTTCTGAACATTTCTGAAGACCTTCATCATACGGTAGTTCACTGGAGTATCGACACGAAGGATTGGAAGAACCCTGGAGTAGATCAAATTGTTACGACGGCTACTAATAAAACAAAAGCTGGAGATATCATTTTGCTTCATGCTTCTGACTCTGTTAAGCAAACTCATAAAGCACTCCCGACTATTATTGATAAATTGCGGGGAGATGGCTTTAAATTTGTAAGCGTGGGTGAAATGATCGCAAATACAGAAGCAAACAGCAAAGAGGTTAACTAATAAACGTAAAAAAGCCCCTGCTTATTTAGGCAGAGGGCTTTGTTTGTTTAGATTGCTTATTTTGATCAGACTGCAGCAATCGGTGGAGCATTAAAATTTGATACGTGTTACAAAGCATCAATGGAACAAACCCTATCCAAAGTGAAAGTGTGTTGTTCTCTTTTAGAACGGGCACCCACTCTAAGATGGTTACCACGGTAATAAAGAAAAGCGTTGGGATAAATGCTACATTGGACGTTTGTTTTACTTTTAAGTAAGCGATAATCAATCCGTAAAGTAAGATGGCAAGAGGAATCAATATATAGTTAACGATACTGTCGCCGTCTTTATGAAAAGAAGTATATCGTAAAAAGAAAAGATCAAATAATACAACAGCAATTAGAACAAGCTGTACACCATTCCATAAGCGGTGGCTTTTAAAGATGCCAAGTCCAAAGCGATGTACGGTTAAATAAGCAAAGAAGCCCATTTGGCTAAATACACTGAACAACGCACCGAATCCGATTAATCCAAAGATATATAATAATACCTCGAAAAGGCTGCTGTTCTCAGGAAACTTTAATATAAGACCCACTGTAATTGCACTTACAATTCCAATTAACAGTGTGGTAATGAATAAAAAGAGCCAGCTTTTAATTTTCACCCTTGTTTTCCCCCTCTAACATGTTCCGTAACGATTGTACCAATGTCCTTTTTAAATTGCCAGTTTTCCTTTAAATAACCAGTATAAATACGTGTTAAAAATCAATCCTATAAGTATCGAGCCCACTTGAAAGGAGGAGGAATTCGGTTGAAAAAAATATACATTTTCCTCTTTTGTATCTCGCTCGCTGCTCTATCAGGCTGTGCACAAGAAGCCCAGGGCAGTTCACAGGTTGATTATGAAGCAACTAAGAAGATGCTCGTCGATCTGTTGAAGACCGATGATGGAAAAAAGGCCATTAAAGAAGTTTTATCTGATAAAGAAATTCAGCAAGATATATTGATTGATCAACAAGTAATCAAACAAACGATTGAACAGCAGCTTCTTTCTGAAAAAGGACAAAAATTCTGGCAGACGCTATTTAAAGACCCTAAGTTTTCAGTAGCCTTTGCAAAAAGCATGCGTAAAGAACACGAAAAGCTGATGAAGGATTTAATAAAAGATCCACAATATCAGGCAGAAGTAATGAAGATCATGCAGAACCCGCAAATGGCACAAAAGTTATTAGCACTTGTCGATACACAGCCTGTCAGAAAAGAAATGAAAAAAGTGATGCTTGAAACATTTGAAAGTCCAATCGTACAAGCTCAAATTCAAGAAATGCTAAAAAAAGCAGCTCATGAAGAAATTGATCAATCCATTTCCAAAAAGGAAAAAGAAGCTGCAGGCGGCCAAGGTTCCACAAGTCCACAATAAAAGAGGCTGTCCGATGAGTAAGGATAACTTACTTTTTCGGCAGCCCTTTTACTGTTGTTAAATATCAGTCAGATCAGCTTTTTGTTTTTTCAATAATGGTTTTTGCCATTTGGATGTAGTGTTCACCGATCGGATGTGTTTGCTCATACACGCTCGGCGCAAAATCATCTTCTTTGATTTCAGGCTGGCCAAGCGGAATTTGCCCAAGCAAAGGAACATTCAGCTCTTCAGCTAATCGCTTTCCACCGTCTTTACCGAATACATATTCTTTTTCACCTGTAGATTCACTTTGGAAGTACGCCATGTTTTCAACGATTCCAAGTACTTCATGGTTAGTTTTAATCGCCATCGTACCCGCTCGCGCTGCAACGAAAGCTGCTGTTGCATGAGGTGTCGTTACAATCACTTCTTTACATTTAGGAAGCATTTTATGAACATCGAGTGCAACGTCACCCGTTCCAGGCGGCAAGTCTAGAAGGACGTAATCGAGATCTCCCCATTCGACTTCGCTAAAGAAGTTCATCAGCATTTTTCCTAACATCGGCCCGCGCCAGATAACAGGTGCATTATCTTCCACGAAAAAAGCCATTGATATTACTTTTACGTCAAAACGTTCAACAGGAAAGATACGGTCCCCTTTTACTTTCGGGCGTTCTGTGATCCCCATCATATCTGGCACACTGAACCCGTATATGTCCGCATCAATCAATCCAACTTTTTTCCCTAGTCTTGCAAGCGCAACTGCTAAGTTAACGGAGACAGTAGACTTTCCTACGCCGCCTTTCCCGCTTGCAATCGCAATAAATTCTGTTTTGCTATTTTCGGAAAGAAGAGTAGTTGGTGCAGCTTGCTGAGCTGTACTTGGATCTGCCGCTGTAACATCGTCTCTTTTCTCGAAACGAAGACCGACTGATTCTACTCCTGCATTCTTCAGCACTTGCACGATCTGCTGCTGAAGCTGCATTTGTTCAGGTGTACTTGTATGAGCAAGTCCAATCTTAAGCCCGACATAGCCTTCTTTTATCTTTAACTCACGGATACTGCCGGAGTCCACCATACTTTTATGTAAATAAGGGTCTTGAATAGGACCTAACAGCTCGATGACTTTTTCTTCTGTAAGCACATAGACACATCCTTTACCTGTAAAATTCCTTTTCAGTATATCACAACCTCAATGGACAATCATGTAAGCGGTTTTTTATTTAGCTGACTCTTTTGCTCTTGAAAGTGGTTGATCTCCGTTCCAGGTGCTCGCTTTCCGCGGGGCAGGGGGTGAGCCACATTCGTGACGTTTCACTTTTAAGTGTCTCACCTTCCCGCCTGTCCCGCAGGAGTCTCGCACCTTCTACTCCAATCAACTTGCTAATGAAGCACAAGAATAAGCATCAAATTTTTTCAAAAAATAAAATCCCCTCTAATCAAGAGGAGATTTTGGTAGTGGTTCATTTGTATAAAATCGGAGCATTCCTTGGTAGATCGATGCCGCGACACTTTTTTGATAAGATTCTGTTTTCAGCAGCTCTCGTTCTGTCGGATTGGATAGAAAGCCAACTTCAACTAACGCGCCTGGTACTTCTGCAGTCCGAAGCAGGTAAAGACCTTCCATAGATTTTGCAAACCTGTTTGTATTTTGCAGATTGCGTTTTATTTCGTCTTGAATAAATTTAGATACGTTTTCCCCATCCTCTTTACCTGGATGATAAAAGACTTGTGCGCCTCTCCACCTGGATGAAGGCAATGAATTTAAATGAATCGAGATAAATAAGTCCGCATTATTTTCATTAATAATTCGCTTTCGTTCTTTGAGATCTTCCCACTTGCGATGTCTTAATTTTTTTGTACCTTCATTCGCAAGATCCCTATCCGTTTCGCGCGTCATGATGACAAGTGCTCCCGCTTCTTGCAAATAATCACGAAGCAAAACAGAAATGTTTAATGCGATCTCTTTTTCCAGAACTTCTCCGTCTCCAATAGCACCGCCATCAACACCTCCATGACCTGGGTCAATGACAATGATTTTTCCTGACAGCGGCAGATTCCATGACCGCCATGAGTCATCATCTAAAAAATGATAGGTGAAAATAAAGAAAAGGACTGCGCATCCTAATGCAAATGCGGCTCCCTTCACCCACTTCTTCATGTTTCGTCCCCCTATACAAGCCATATAATAATATGTATATGGGACAAGACAAGATTTATTACCTGTTGAAGTTTTATTGAAGCTTCATCCGATATCGTTTTTCACCGTTTTTGTAGCCTTCCATCCACCAAATGTGGACATACGCTTCACAGCAAAGATGCAGCGATTCCATCATCATCTCAGTTCCCCAGCACCAGAACTGCCAGTATTCAAAAAGTCCATCAGCAATTGCTGTTTGTTTTTCGTACGCTCTATCCTTAATTTTTTCTAATGTTTCACCATGATAAGCAAAACGGCTGTAGCTCGCTCCTAAAAGATAAGCATCTATCGCCATATCGATACATGCATCTTCAATGTCATTTTGATAAAGAAGTGAGTATTGGAAAAATGGCTGAAATAACCGCTGGAATTCTTTTTTTATTGTAGCGAGCGACAAATCCCGAAGCACTTTTCGCTCGAATGTTTCTTTTTTAAAACGCTGTTTCTCCTTAAAATTGTTTAAAACGATTGCCATCATTGCCTCCCCTTTCTGCGCGTTTTGTCACGCATTGTTTTTCCATACTTTTATTTTCTCCAAGGGAGGAAAGACGACACTGCATAAAAGATGGGAAAAAGCCCATTACTCACTCAGCAAAGGGGGATTTATGATTTGTCATTAGATTAGACTCAATAATTCCAATTCAGACTCAATTATCCCGAATCAGCCTCAATACATATAAAAACCCCGCTCTACGAAGAGAACAGGGTTTTGATATAAACGTAATAAAGATTAACGTTTTGAGAACTGAGGTGCACGACGAGCGCCTTTAAGTCCGTACTTCTTACGCTCTTTCATACGAGCGTCACGAGTAAGGAATCCAGCTGCTTTAAGAGATCCGCGGTACTCAGGATCTGCTTCTAGAAGCGCACGAGAGATACCGTGACGGATAGCTCCTGCTTGTCCAGTGTATCCACCGCCATGAACAGTTACTAATACGTCATACTTATCAGTTGTTTCAGTTGTGTTAAGTGGTTGCTTAACGATAAGCTTTAATGTTTCTAATCCGAAAAATTCGTCAATGTCACGTCCGTTGATAACGATACGGCCTTCACCAGGAACTAATCGTACACGCGCTACGGAGTGCTTACGACGTCCAGTGCCATAATATTGTACTTGTGCCACGTAAATACCCTCCTTTTTTATCCGCGTAACTCGTAGTTTTCAGGTTTTTGTGCTTGATTGTTGTGCTCAGCTCCAGCATATACGTGAAGCTTTTTGAACATTTGGCGACCAAGGCTGTTCTTTGGAAGCATACCTTTGATTGCTAATTCAAGCATTTGGACCGGACGAGTTGTACGCATTTCTAATGCAGTTCTCGTACGAAGTCCACCTGGGTGACCAGTGTGGCGGTAATAAATTTTGTCTGTTAATTTTTTACCTGTTAATTCGATCTTTTCTGCGTTGATGATGATCACGTGATCACCAGTGTCAACGTGTGGTGTATAAATAGGCTTATGCTTACCGCGAAGGATAGAAGCAACTTCACTGGATAGACGTCCAAGAGTCTTGCCTTCAGCGTCGATCACAAACCATTTACGTTCTACTTCAGAAGCTTTCGCCATGAAAGTCGTACGCATGTGTTTTCCCTCCTGTATCTTCAATCAATTTCAATTATATTTAATGTGAACATTTCCCAAAATATCTCCGGGGCATGTGGACGATATCTTTAGAAATACCAAATAATATCTTATAATATATAAACAACGATGTCAAGCGTATCCTAAATATTATTCCGTTTTCTCTTCGTAATTCACTTGATATAAATAGAGACCATGAGCAGGAGCCGTTTTGCCGGCAAGCGACCGGTCTTTCCCCTCTAAAATCGCAGAGATCTCTTCTGGTTTTCTCTTACCTTGTCCAACTTCTAAAAGCGTGCCAACGATGATGCGAACCATGTTATACAAAAAGCCGCTGCCTCTGATCTTGAAAACGAGCGTGTTACCTTCTTCAACAGCATCCAATTCAAAAATAGTACGAACTTTGTCCGCCACTTCTGATTTGGCAGAAGAAAACGATGTAAAATCATGTGTGCCTAAAAATAACTTCGCCGCACGTTTTATATCTTCCACGTTCAAAGGATATGGATAATGAAACATATGGTTTCGGATGAACACATCTGGTTGTTTCCTTATGAGCAGCTTATAGTGATATTCTTTGCTGAGAGCCGAAAATCGGGAATGAAACGTGCTCTCAACCTGCTCTGCTTTTTTGATTAAAATATCATTTGGAAGCATAGCGTTTAAAGCCTTTCCCCACGCTTCATCCGGTATTTGGAGATCTGTGTCAAAATGAAACACTTGACCGACAGCGTGTACGCCCGCATCTGTTCGTCCTGAAGCAGAAATGGTAACGGTCTCTCCCTTATGAATCTTTTGCAGCACGGCTTGAATGGTTCCTTGCACCGTTCTGCCGCTAGGCTGTATTTGGTACCCGGCAAACTCCGTACCGTCATAAGCTACGGTTACTTTCATACGAGCCATGTTCAATCTCCTTTTAACTGCGTAATAATAACAACGATGCCGTCAGCAATAATAGAAGCAGAAGCGCAAATGTGTCTCGTTTATGCCACTCTAATGCTCTAAGGCGTGTTCTTCCCTCTCCGCCTCGGTATCCTCTCGCTTCCATCGCAAGAGCCAGCTCTTCCGCTCGTTTGAACGAGGAAACGAATAAAGGAACTAAAAGCGGTACAAAAGCTTTTGCTCTTTCTTTAATCGGACCGCTTGTGAAATCAGCGCCGCGAGCCATCTGCGCTTTCATGATTTTCTCCGTTTCCTGCAGAAGTGTCGGGATAAACCTTAAGGAGATCGACATCATTAGAGCAAACTCATGAACAGGCAGTTTCCACTTCTTAAGTGGTCCTAAGAGATGCTCCAAGCCATCCGTTATATCAATCGGTGTTGTTGTTAACGTTAATAATGATGTCATTAAGACAAGAAGGAGAAGCCTCATCGCGATAAATACCCCTTGAATGATTCCACCTTCATAAATTTCTAAAAAGCCTGCTTTATACAGCAGATCCCCTTCTTTTGTTAAGAACACATGCAGAAGCATCGTAAACACAACAAGAATAAGAATTGGCTTTAACCCTTTATACAAAAATCGCAGTGGAACTTTAGACATCGTAACGGTGACCGCAGTAAACGCAATAAGCAATCCGTAAGTCACCCAGCTGTTTGCTAGAAAAACAATAAACAAATAAAAGAACGCAGCAATAAGCTTCGAACGTGAATCCATGCGATGCAATGGTGAAGATGCAGGGTAATACTGCCCGATGATTACATTTTGCAGCATATTAATCCCCCCTCTTCTTAAGGGAGTGACTCACTTGTTTAGCGAGCTCCTCAATCGTAAAACTGGATAGGGAAAGGTTGTGCCCTGATACTTCATTCCATTTGTTGAGGAATTGGACGGTCTCTGGTACATCTAGCCCTGCTTTAATCAGCAGTTCTCGCTGATTAAAGATATCGCTAGGTTTTCCATGCAGATACAGTTCACCCTTATGCATCACAGCGATTTCATCTGCATACCTCGATGCATCCTCCATGCTGTGAGTAACAAGGATCGTTGTTAGGTTATTCTTTTCATGAAGGCCGTAAAACAACTCCATGATCTCAACTCTGCCTGAAGGGTCAAGTCCTGCTGTAGGCTCATCTAAAATCAGCACTTCCGGACTTATAGCCAGGACTCCTGCAATCGCAACCCGGCGCATCTGCCCTCCGCTTAAGTCGAAAGGTGACTTTGTTAGCACGGATTGAGGAAGACCCACCATTTCAATCACGTTGGCAGCTGTTTTCTTTGCGTCTTCTTCAGACACCCCAAAATTCCGCGGCCCGAACATGATGTCTTTTTCAACTGTTTCTTCAAACAGCTGATGCTCTGGGTATTGAAATACGATTCCCGCTTTTTTTCGAAGCGGTTTTAAATCTTGTTTTTTACCGCCAGCTTTGAGCTCGGTGCTGCCCATTTTAATTGAACCTGCAGAAGGTTTTAACAATCCATTAAAATGTTGTATGAGCGTGGATTTTCCCGAACCGGTGTGCCCGATCAAAGCAAGAAACGTTCCGTCGCCAATATCAAGCGTAATGTCGTGAAGCGCACGTCTCTCAAATGGAGTGCCTTGCATGTAGCGGTGTTCTAGGCGGTTTATGCTAATTTCCATAATGCATTCACCAGCTCTTCCTGCGTTAAATAGCTTTTATCAAGCTCCACACCTTGTTGGCGGAGAGCTTCACTCAATTTTAGTGAAAACGGTAAATCCAGACCGGCCGATTTCAACAATTCACGCTGTTGAAAGATGTCCTCAGGTGTACCTTCAGCTGCCTTTTCTCCCATTTTCATGACGACAACTCTGTCTGCACTTAGCGCTTCCTCTAAATCATGTGTAATGGAAATGACAGTGATGCCTTCTTTTTTATTCAGTTCCCGAACAGTCTCGATAACTTCAATTCGTCCAATCGGATCAAGCATCGATGTTGCCTCATCCAGTACAATAACAGATGGCTTCTGTGCCAAGATGCCTGCAATAGCCACCCTTTGTTTCTGACCGCCGGATAACTGATGAGGTTCCTGGTTTAAGAAAGCTTCCATTCCCACACGTTCTACACTTTCGCTGATACGCTTTATCATCTCTTCACGGGGAACACCGAAATTTTCAAGGCCAAACGCAATATCGTCCTGCACGCTTGTCCCAACAAACTGATTATCAGGGTTTTGAAAGACCATACCCACTTGTCTTCTTACTTCCCATATGTCGTCTAGGCGCTCTGTCTTGTATTCTGAGACAAAAACGGCACCTTCGTTTGGCAACAACAGTCCGTTTAACATTTTTGCCAACGTGGACTTCCCAGAGCCGTTATGGCCTACAATGGAAAGCCATTCCCCTTTGTGTACATCTAACGTTACACCTTTAAGTGTAGGTGTCTCTTCTCCCGGATAATAAAAGGTCACATCTTTAACGGTAATGATGTTTTCCATGTGACATCCTCCTCTTAGCTGCTGCTCATTCTAAGCTGCTCTCTGCTCGTAGTTAGCTTAAAAGCTTTGTTACCTTGTTAATTCTGGTGTTGATTTATCAAAAAAACCTCATTTTCTGATGACGAACAGCGATGAATCTCCGCTAGTTCCTTCCTGAGGGTTCTATTCTGCAATTTTTCCGTATAATAAGTGTCGATTCAGCTCTGATGACGCACCTTTACTTATACCGGGCGGGGTAATTTACCCATTAATTCGAGAAATATCAGGAATAATCCTAGAAATTTTGTGGTTATTCCAGCGAGTTTTAGCTATAATCCAGCGAGTTTGGCTCATATGTCGGCGAGTCGACATAAATCGACAAATATTAACTAACCTATACCCCTCAACCACAGCTATTTCCAGCGGGTTATATTAAACAGCACCCATGCTTTCCCACAGTGCTAATGTTTTATAGTTTTCCGAAAAAAATAAAAAAGGGCAAGATTGTCATTGAAGACTTGATCCCGCCCTTTCATACGTTTTATTAAACTAATTCAATGATAACCATTGGTGCACCATCACCACGGCGAGGGCCGATTTTTGCGATGCGAGTGTAACCACCGTTACGCTCTGCATAGCGAGGTGCAAGATCACTGAAAAGTTTTTGAAGAGATCTTTGTCCAGACTCAGCGTCTGCTACTTCGTTACGAAGGAACGATGCAGCCTGACGGCGAGCATGAAGGTCTCCACGCTTACCAAGCGTAATCATTTTTTCAGCAAATTTACGAACTTCTTTTGCACGTGCTTCTGTAGTTTCAATACGCTCGTTGATGATTAAATCAGTAGCTAAATCACGAAGCATTGCTTTACGAACCGCAGATACACGACCTAACTTTTGGTATCCCATGCTTGTATTCCCTCCTCTGCGCGTTTCTCTCTCGTCTTGAAAAAGCGCGTATTACGAATTAATCGTCAGCGCGTAATGAAAGACCTAGCTCTTCAAGTTTCTCTTGAACTTCCTCAAGAGATTTCTTTCCAAGGTTGCGTACTTTCATCATGTCTTCTTCAGACTTATTCGCAAGTTCTTGAACTGTATTAATGCCAGCACGCTTTAGGCAGTTATAAGAACGAACAGAAAGATCAAGTTCCTCGATCGTCATCTCAAGTACTTTTTCTTTTTGGTCTTCTTCTTTTTCTACCATAATCTCAGCGTTCTGAGCTTGATCTGTTAAGCCAACAAAAATGTTTAAATGTTCGCTAATGATCTTCGCACCAAGAGAAACTGCTTCCTCTGGACGAATGCTCCCATCTGTCCATACATCAAGCGTTAGCTTATCATAGTTTGTTACTTGTCCTACACGAGTGTTTTCCACTTGATAGTTTACACGAGAAACTGGTGTGTAAATAGAATCAACAGGAATAACTCCGATCGGCAGGTCTTCGCGTTTATTGCCTTCTGCCTGTACATAACCACGACCACGTCTAGCATGAAGCTTCATTTGGAAATGAGCGCCTTTTGCTAGTGTTGCGATATGAAGATCCGGGTTAAGGACTTCAACATCGCTGTCATGAGTGATGTCGCCAGCTGTTACAACACCGTCACCTTGAACATCGATTTCGAGTGTCTTCTCTTCATCAGAGTAAATCTTCATTGCAAGTTTCTTTAAGTTTAAGATGATGGTTGTAACATCTTCAACTACACCTTCAACTGTAGAGAACTCATGCAATACGCCATTAATCTGAATAGATGTAACTGCTGCACCAGGTAGTGAGGACAACAAGATACGACGCAAGGAGTTGCCTAGTGTAGTCCCGTATCCACGTTCAAGTGGTTCAACAACAAACTTTCCGTATGTGGCATCGTCGCTGATTTCAACCGTCTCAATTCTTGGCTTTTCGATTTCGATCATTCAACTGAACCCTCCTTCAAACGTCGAATCTCGGCTGGAGATTTCCAGCCGAAATTCCCCATAGGCATTCCGACTTATCAATTACCAAAACTTTTACTATAACCATTATAGACAAGTTATAGAAATATATACCGTGTATATCGTTACACGCGACGGCGTTTTGGCGGGCGGCAACCGTTGTGAGGTACAGGAGTAACGTCACGAATAGCTGTTACTTCTAAGCCTACCGCTTGAAGGGCACGGATTGCTGCTTCACGTCCAGCACCAGGTCCTTTAACGGATACTTCCAACGTTTTCATACCATGTTCCATTGCAGTTTTACCAGCTGTTTCAGCTGCCATTTGTGCTGCGAACGGAGTAGACTTACGAGAACCTTTAAATCCTAGGTGACCAGCAGTCGCCCAAGAGATTGCGTTCCCGTGCGTGTCAGTGATCGTAATGATCGTGTTGTTGAATGTAGAACGGATATGTGCTACGCCGACTTCAACATTCTTTTTGACACGACGTTTACGTGTATTAGTCTTACGTGCTTTTGCCATTTAGAGTTTACCTCCTTTACTTACTTTTTCTTATTCGCTACTGTACGACGAGGTCCTTTACGAGTACGGGAGTTGTTCTTCGTGTTTTGACCACGTACTGGTAATCCACGACGATGACGAACACCACGATATGCTCCGATCTCGATTAGACGCTTGATGTTTAGTGATACTTCACGACGAAGGTCACCTTCCACTTTATGTCCATCGATGACTTCGCGGATTTTATTTAATTCATCTTCAGTAAGATCACGAACGCGTGTATCTTCAGAAACTCCAGCTGCAGCAAGAATTTGCTGTGCTTTTGTTTTACCGATACCGAAGATGTATGTTAAAGAGATTACTACTCGCTTATCACGAGGAATATCTACACCTGCAACACGTGCCATAATTTTTGCACCTCCTGTATATTAACCTTGTTTTTGTTTATGTTTCGGATTTTCACAGATCACCATTACAGTGCCTCTGCGGCGAATCACTTTACATTTTTCACATATTGGCTTGACTGATGGTCTTACCTTCATTTTTTATAACCTCCTTATGTCACGGAGTACATTGATTATTTAAAACGATACGTTATACGACCACGTGATAAGTCATACGGAGACAATTCTACGGTTACTTTATCCCCTGGAAGAATTCGAATGTAGTGCATACGAATCTTTCCAGAAACGTGCGCTAGAACTTTGTGTCCGTTTTCTAGTTCAACACGAAACATGGCGTTCGGAAGAGGCTCAATAACTGTACCTTCTACCTCAATAACATCATCTTTAGCCATCGACTTGATCTCCCTTCTTCAGAGCAATGACTTTCTCGTCGGAAAACTTCGCTACTGCATAACGCAATTTGCCATTGGTTACACGACCTGTTTCAAGAATGCTTTTAACAACTTCCGGAGAAGTAAAATCCAGCAGTTCTAAGTGGTTTAGGTTCTTGCGCTTGGCTCGATCAAACTTACGCTTGTCGCCATCTGCGACGAGGACGAAACGCCCATCGAGAATACCGACAATAACACCTAACCGATCTGCGTCTCTTCCTTTTAGTATCCGAACCAGTTGTCCTATGTTCGGTACCGAATCAGATTCGCTTACCATTTCATCACCTTCACTTAGATCTTTGTTAAGATTTCAAAGCCTTCTTCCGTAATGACAACCGTGTGTTCAAAGTGAGCACACCATTTGCCATCCGTTGTGACAACCGTCCAGTTATCGGATAATGTTCGAACATAGCGAGTTCCCGCATTAATCATAGGTTCTATTGCTAAAACCATGCCCTTTTTCAGTACCGGTCCTTTACCAGGCGGTCCATAATGAGGAATTTGCGGGTCCTCATGTAAGTCCTGGCCTATTCCGTGTCCGACGTATTCGCGAACAACAGAAAATCCTTCATCCTCAGCATACTTTTGTATCTCATGAGAAATGTCAGTTAACCGGGCACCGGCTTTTGCTTTCTCGAGTCCTTTATACAAAGACTCTTCGGTTACATCCAGAAGTTTTTGAGCTTCTTCCGAAATCTCGCCAACTCCATACGTCCAAGCGGAGTCACCGTGGTATCCATTGTACTTCGCCCCAATATCTATAGAGATAATGTCGCCATGGTTGAGTACGCGTTTACCTGGAATTCCGTGCACAAGTTCTTCATTTACAGAAGCACAGATGCTTCCACTAAAACCATTATAGTTTTTAAATGAAGGAATTGCACCTTGGCTGCGGATAAACTTATCAGCAATTTTGTCCAGTTCCTTAGTAGTTATGCCAGGCTTAATGTGTTTTTTTAACTCTTGATGAGTTAAGGCAACAATGCGACCTGCCTCCCGCATGATTTCAATCTCTCGCGGTGTTTTGCAGATTATCATTTCGCCAATCCCCCAATAAGTTGGTCAATGTCTTGAAAGACTTTGTCGATATCCTGATCACCATTAACGTTTTTCAGGTAACCTTTTTCACCATAAAAATCAAGCAGTGGTTTAGCCTGCTTCATGTTTACATCTAAACGGTTTCGAACGGTCTCTTCATTATCATCTTGACGTTGGATAAGCGTACCGCCGTCTTTATCACATACTCCTTCAACCTTTGGCGGGTTGAATATTACATGATACGTGCTTCCGCATGTTTGGCAAATCCGACGACCTGTTAATCGCTGCATAAGCTGATCGGAATCTACTGAAATGTTTAACACATAATCAATCGTTCTTCCTAGCTCAGTTGTGATTTCTTCCAGCGCTTCCGCTTGGGCAACTGTCCGAGGGAATCCATCTAGTAAAAATCCTTTTTCGCAGTCCTTTTTAGAAAGTCGGTCACGTACGATACCGATTGTAACTTCGTCAGGAACGAGGTTACCCGCATCCATGTACGATTTTGCCTCAAGTCCAAGAGGAGTCTCCTCTTTAATTGCTGCTCGGAACATATCTCCAGTAGAGATATGAGGTATTCCGTATTTCTCAACAATTCTTTCTGCTTGAGTACCCTTACCTGCTCCGGGCAATCCCATTAAGACTAGATACATCTAATCCCTCCATAAATCACAATCGTCTTTTTTAAAGAGCTGGCTGGGAAGATCACTCTTCCCTCGCTCTTATTTAATGAAGCCTTTGTAGTGCCGCTTGATCAGCTGGCTCTCAATCTGCTTCATGGTGTCTAATGCCACACCTACAACAATCAGCAAGCTTGTTCCACCAATTTGAATGGCTGGCGGAAGGTTCAAACCTGGAATTGCTGTAAAGACAACTGGCAGGACTGCAATTGCAGCCAGGAAAAGAGATCCAACAAATGTTAATCGATACAGAATTCTTGTTATATAAGTTTGAGTGTTAGCTCCTGGACGAATGCCAGGAATGTATCCACCCTGCTTCTTTAAGTTTTCCGCCATTTGCTCCGGATTTACCTGGATAAACGTATAGAAATACGAGAACCCGATAATAAGGAGCGCATATATAATCATTCCGACTGGCTTCGTGTAGTCAAACGTGTTGATAATCCAAGTCGTAACATCATTCTGTCCGAAGAAGCCAGCAACAGTTCTTGGCGTGATGATCAAGGAAATCGCGAAGATAACCGGGATAACACCTGCTGCATTAACTTTGATCGGAAGATGAGTAGACTGGCCGCCAACAGGCTTTGTTCCAACGACTCGTTTTGCATACTGAATCGGGATTTTCCGAACACCTTGTTGAATAAAGATAACACCCATAATAATGAGTACAATCGCAAGAGCAAGCAGTACAACCGTTACGATATGCATGAATAACTGATCGCTACCGCCTTCAAATTGCGTTGTGAAAAGCTGGTTAACTGCTGTAGGAATAGCTGCGGCAATCCCCGCAAAAATCAGAACTGAAATTCCGTTTCCAATCCCCTTAAGGGTAATCTGCTCACCCAACCACATTAAGAATGCAGTACCTGCAGTTAAAACTAACGCGATAAATAGATACGTAGCCGGGCTAGGGTTTTGTATAAGTCCTGGGAAAAGATTGTTAAAACCGATAGACATACCGATAGCTTGGATAAAACCAAGAACAATAGTTCCATAGCGAGTGAACTGAGCTAATTTCTTACGCCCAACTTCACCTTGCTTACTCCACTCCGTAAATTTAGGAACAACGTCCATCTGCAAAAGCTGCACGATGATCGATGCTGTAATATACGGCATGATACCCATAGCGAAAATGGAGAAGTTTTGTAACGCTCCACCGCCAAACGTATTTAAAAAACCAAAAATGTTAGCACTGTCGCCTGTACTGAATTTCAGTACGTCGCGATTTACACCAGGTACTGGGATGAATGTTCCAAGACGGAACACCACCAGCATTGCAAGTGTAAACAATATCTTGTTTCTCAGATCACCCACACGCATAATGTTGGAGATTGTCTGGAACATTAGATCACCTCAGTAGTTCCGCCCGCTGCTTCAATTGCTTCTTTAGCAGAAACAGAGAATTTGTGCGCCTTAACTGTAAGCTTAACTTCTAACTTGCCATTACCTAGAACTTTGATGCCGTTTTTAAGACTGCTAACTACTCCAGTTTCAATAAGAAGTTCAGGAGTAACCTCTGTGCCCTCTTCAAAACGAACAAGTTTCTCAAGATTTACAACTGCATACTCTTTACGAGTAGGGTTTGTGAATCCGCGTTTCGGTAAACGACGTGCTAGTGGATTTTGTCCACCTTCGAATCCAGGTCTAACACCACCGCCTGAACGAGAGTTTTGACCTTTGTGACCACGACCACTTGTTTTACCATTGCCTGATCCGATACCGCGACCTACACGGTTGCGAACTTTACGGGATCCTTCTGATGGCTTCAACTCATGAAGTTTCATCTGAGCACCTCCTCATGATTTATTTATCTTTTTAAGCTTCTAATTCTTTCACTGTTAAAAGGTGAGACACCTTGTTAACCATACCGCGGATAGCCGCGTTATCTTCGTGCACAACTGTCTGGTGCATTTTGCGTAAACCAAGTGTCTTAACAACGATACGTTGGTTTTCCGGACGGCCGATTACACTGCGAGTGAGGGTGATTTCTAATTTCTTAGCCATCTAAAGTTCCCTCCTTAACCTAAAAGCTCTTGTACTGATTTACCGCGAAGTTTCGCAACATCTTCAGCACGCTTTAAATTTTTCAAACCTTCAATTGTTGCACGAACCATGTTGATTGGGTTGTTAGATCCAAGTGACTTAGAAAGGATGTCACCTACACCAGCAAGCTCCAATACCGCACGTACAGGTCCACCAGCAATTACCCCAGTACCTTCAGATGCAGGCTTAAGAAGTACGTTACCTGCTCCAAAACGTCCAATTACTTGGTGAGGAATTGTTGTTTTTACGATCGGTACAGTTACTAAGTTTTTCTTAGCATCTTCAATCGCCTTACGGATCGCTTCTGGTACCTCTTGGGCTTTACCAGTACCGAATCCAACGTGACCGTTTTTGTCACCTACTACAACTACTGCAGCAAAGCGGAAACGACGTCCACCTTTTACTACTTTAGCTACACGGTTAACGGTAACGACGCGTTCTTCAAGTTCAAGTTTGTTAGGGTCGATACGCATCAGGTTCCCTCCTTCGATTAAAATTCTAACCCAGCTTCACGAGCTGCGTCTGCTAATGCTTTAATACGTCCGTGATATAAATATCCGCCTCGGTCAAATACTACCGATTTGATTCCTTTTTCTACTGCGCGCTTAGCGATTTCTTGACCAATCGCTTTAGCAGCATCTACGTTTCCACCGTTTTCTACACTTACACCTTTATCAAGGGAAGATGCAGATACAATTGTTACACCTGCTTGATCATCGATCAATTGAGCATAGATGTGCTTTGTAGAACGGAATACGTTCAAACGAGGACGTTGTGCTGTTCCGCTTACAACGCGGCGAACACGAGCATGTCTTTTCTTACGAGCGACATTCTTATCTGCTTTCGTGATCATCCTTTGCACTCCTTTCCGCTACCTAACGGCTTTATTTACCAGTTTTACCTTCTTTACGGCGAACGAATTCACCTTCGTAACGAATACCTTTACCTTTGTAAGGCTCAGGTGAACGAACTGAACGGATGTTTGCAGCAACTTCACCTACACGTTGCTTGTCAATACCCTTAACAATAACCTTCGTGTTAGAAGGTACTTCGATGTCGATTCCTTGCTCAGGAACGATTTCAACAGGGTGAGAGTAACCTACGTTAAGTACAAGCTTGTTACCAGCTTTGGAAGCACGATATCCAACCCCGATAATTTCAAGAGCTCTTTCATAACCATTTGTTACACCGATTACCATGTTGTTTAATACGCTGCGAGTTGTACCATGCAATGCACGGTGCTCTTTGTGGTCGCTCGGGCGTTCCACAGTAATTTCGTTATCTTGAACATTAATCTTAATGTCAGCATTGAATTTGCGAGAAAGTTCACCTTTAGGGCCTTTTACAGAAACCGTGTTGTCATTAGCAACATCGATCGTAACGCCACCTGGAACTTCTATCGGTTTGTTACCTACGCGAGACATGTTGACACCTCCATTCGCTATTTATTACCAAACGTACGCTAGAACTTCGCCACCCATTTGTGATTGACGAGCTTCTTTATCAGTCATAATGCCTTTTGATGTAGATACGATC
The DNA here is from genome assembly GCF_030348825.1 of Fictibacillus sp. b24. Classification (NCBI taxonomy): domain Bacteria; kingdom Bacillati; phylum Bacillota; class Bacilli; order Caryophanales; family Fictibacillaceae; genus Fictibacillus; species Fictibacillus sp. b24. Next base: position 3,886,838 of record NZ_JAUCES010000005.1, read on the forward strand.
GCAATACCAAGTCCTCCAAGAACACGTGGAAGTTCAGTTGATTTTGCATAAACACGTAAACCAGGCTTAGAGATACGCTTAAGACCTGAGATTACACGCTCGTTGTTAGAACCGTACTTAAGGAAGATGCGAATCATTCCTTGTTTGCTATCCTCTACATATTCCACATCGCGAACAAAACCTTCACGCTTAAGGATTTCAGCTATTTCTTTTTTCATATTAGAAGCAGGAAGCTCCAATTTATCGTGACGAACAGTGTTTGCGTTGCGGATACGAGTAAGCATATCTGCAATTGGATCTGTCATAACCATTACTAGTTACCTCCTTCCCTTTTTTCAGGGTATTACCAGCTGGCTTTTTTAACGCCAGGAATTTGACCTTTGTAAGCAAGTTCTCTGAAACAAATACGGCACAGTTTGAACTTGCGGATTACTGAATGAGGACGCCCGCAACGTTCACAGCGCGTATATTCTTGCACTTGGAACTTTTGCTTGCGTTGTTGCTTAGCAATCATGGATTTCTTTGCCACGGGTAAACCTCCTTTGGCTAAAGGTTATTTTTGGAATGGCATTCCGACTTGTGTAAGAAGCTCACGTGCTTCTTCGTCAGTGTTCGCAGTCGTTACGATAACGATGTCCATTCCGCGAACTTTGTTTACTTTATCATAGTCGATCTCCGGGAAGATCAATTGTTCTTTAACACCTAGCGTGTAGTTACCGCGGCCGTCGAAAGACTTCTTGGAAACCCCGCGGAAGTCACGTACACGTGGAAGGGAAACGCTGATTAACTTATCAAGGAAGTCATACATGCGCTCTCCGCGAAGTGTAACTTTTGATCCGATCGGCATACCTTCACGAAGTTTGAATCCAGCGATAGATTTCTTAGCGCGCGTAATCACAGGCTTTTGACCAGCGATAGCTGTAAGTTCCTCTACTGCTGTATCTAACACTTTAGAGTTGGATACTGCTTCACCAACACCCATGTTGATAACGATTTTTTCGATCTTTGGTGCTTGCATTACTGAACTGTAATTAAACTTTTCCATTAGAGATGGTAAGATCTCTGATTTATATCGCTCTTGTAGACGGTTCATTATGTGTCCTCCTTTCACTCTGAGACTTATTTATCTAGGGTTTCACCAGATTTTTTGGCCACACGAACTTTTTTCCCATCAACTACATTGTAGCCTACACGAGTAGGAGCACCAGTTTTAGGGTCAAGAGGCATTACGTTAGAAGCATGAATTGGTGCTTCTTGGCTAAGGATTCCACCTTGTGGGTTAGCTTGAGAAGGTTTAGCGTGTTTCTTAACAACGTTCACGCCTTCAACAAGCACTCTGTTAAGCTTCGGATAAGCTTCAAGGATTACACCTTGTTTGCCTTTATCCTTGCCGGAAATAACTTGTACTTTATCGCCTTTTTTCACATGCAATGGCATTGTGATGTTGCACCTCCTTACAAGACAATAAACGCCTTGCTAGTAAATATATTAAAGAACTTCTGGAGCAAGAGATACGATTTTCATAAATTGCTTGTCACGAAGTTCACGTGCTACTGGTCCGAAGATACGAGTTCCTCGAGGACCTTTATCATCCTTAACGATTACAGCCGCGTTTTCATCAAAGCGGATGTAAGATCCGTCGTTACGGCGCATACCACGCTTAGAACGTACCACTACCGCCTTAACAACGTCACCTTTCTTAACAACGCCACCTGGTGTTGCGGACTTAACCGAACAAACGATAATGTCACCAACGTTAGCGTACTTACGACCAGAACCACCAAGAACTTTAATGCAAAGTAACTCTTTCGCACCGGAGTTATCAGCTACTCTTAAACGGGATTCTTGTTGAATCATGCGAATGGACCTCCTTTCGGATATGAGTATAATCCGAACAATTTATTAAATAATTACTGCTTCTTCTACTACTTCGATTAAACGGAATCGCTTGTCTTTAGAAAGCGGACGCGTTTCCATAACCTTTACGATATCGCCAATTTTAGCAGTGTTGTTTTCATCATGCGCTTTTAACTTTTTAGAGTATTTAACGCGTTTGTTATATAAAGTGTGAGTCTTGTATGTTTCAACAAGCACTGTAATCGTTTTGTCCATCTTGTCAGAAACAACACGACCAGTGTACACCTTGCGCTGGTTACGTTCACTCATTGTGCGAACCTCCTCTCAAGATTTAACCGTTAGTAATCCCAAGCTCTCTTTCGCGTAAAACCGTTTTTGCACGGGCAATTGCTTTACGAACTTCACGAATGCGGGCCGGGTTTTCAAGTTGACCTGTCGCTAGTTGGAAACGAAGGTTAAAAAGCTCTTCTTTAAGTGCTTTTGCTTTTTGTTCAACTTCTGCAGTGGTCAGGTTACGAATATCATTAGCCTTCATTTGTGTCACCACCCACTTCTTCGCGTTTAACAAACTTACATTTTACAGGAAGTTTGTGTGCTGCAAGACGCAACGCTTCGCGTGCCACTTCTTCAGAGACACCTGCGATTTCAAACATAACTTTTCCTGGCTTAACTACTGCTACCCATCCTTCAGGAGCACCTTTACCAGATCCCATTCGGACTTCTAGAGGCTTTGCAGTGTAAGGCTTTGACGGGAAAATTTTGATCCATACTTTACCGCCACGCTTCATATAACGAGTCATCGCAATACGAGCTGCTTCGATCTGACGGTTAGTAATCCAGCTAGCTTCAAGAGCTTGCAAACCGAATTCTCCGAAATGAACTTCAGTACCGCCTTTTGCGTTCCCACGCATTTTACCGCGGTGTTCACGACGATATTTAACACGTTTTGGCAATAACATAATTATTTGCCTCCTTCCTCTTTTTTCGTTCCTCTTGTTGGAAGGACCTCACCACGATAAATCCAGATTTTAACTCCAAGCTTACCGTAAGTTGTGTCTGCTTCAGCAGTACCGTAATCGATGTCTGCACGAAGTGTGTGAAGAGGAACTGTACCTTCACTATAATGTTCAGCACGAGCGATATCAGCTCCGCCAAGACGGCCTGACACTTGTGTTTTGATACCTTTCGCACCCATACGCATTGCACGTTGGATCGCCTGCTTCATAGCACGACGGAAAGATACACGGTTTTCAAGTTGACGAGCGATGTTTTCAGCAACTAGCTTAGCATCAACGTCAGCTTGCTTGATTTCAAAGATGTTTACATGAACTCGCTTGCCAGTGATGTCGTTAAGGGCTTTACGAAGTGCTTCAACTTCAGATCCACCTTTACCGATTACCATTCCTGGTTTAGCAGTTTTGATCGTGATATTAACACGGTTAGCTGCACGTTCGATTTCAACACCGGATACAGCCGCGTCTTTTAAACGCTTTTCAATATATGAACGGATCTTAAGGTCTTCATGTAAAAGATTAGCGTAATCCTTTTCAGCGTACCATTTTGAATCCCAGTCACGGATGACGCCAATACGTAGACCTATTGGATTTACTTTTTGACCCACGTCTTAACCCTCCTTCTTTTCAGAAACAACGATTGTGATGTGGCTAGTACGTTTGTTGATGCGGCTTGCGCGACCCATCGCACGAGGACGGAAACGCTTAAGAGTAATACCTTCATCAACGAACGCTTGCTTAATCACTAAGTTGTTCGGTTCCATTTCATAGTTGTGTTCTGCGTTTGCGATAGCAGACTTAAGCACCTTTTCAATTACAGGAGAAGCTGCTTTAGGCGTCAAACGTAGAATCGCAAGTGCTTCACCTACTTGCTTACCTCGAATCAAGTCGATTACGATGCGAGCTTTACGAGGAGCAATACGCACTTGTTTAGCAATTGCTTTTGCTTCCATTTTGTGTACCTCCCCTCAATTAACGTCTTGTTTTCTTATCATCGGCTGCGTGACCTTTGTAAGTACGCGTTGGAGCGAATTCACCCAACTTGTGACCGACCATATCTTCTGTACAATATACCGGCACATGCTTACGACCATCATAAACAGCGATTGTGTGACCGATGAAGTCAGGGAAAATCGTAGAACGACGAGACCAAGTTTTAACTACTTTCTTGTCGTTAGATTCATTAAGTGCCTCGACCTTTTTCATCAAGTGGTCATCTACAAAAGGCCCTTTTTTCAAACTGCGACCCATTCGAGAACCTCCCTTTGTGTTTGCGCTACGGCTCGATTGAACCGTAGGACAATCACATTATTTTTTGCGACGACGTACAATGTACTTGTCAGTTTGGCTATTTTTCTTACGAGTTTTATATCCAAGAGTTGGTTTACCCCATGGAGACATTGGTGATTTACGTCCGATTGGAGCGCGTCCTTCACCACCACCGTGTGGGTGATCGTTAGGGTTCATTACAGAACCACGAACTGTTGGGCGGATACCCTTCCAGCGAGAACGACCAGCTTTACCAACGTTCACAAGTTCGTGCTCTAAGTTACCAACTTGACCGATTGTTGCACGGCAAGTAAGAAGGATCATACGAACTTCACCAGAACCAAGACGAACTAGCGCATACTTTTCTTCTTTACCAAGAAGTTGAGCTTCAGCACCAGCTGAACGAGCTAATTGTCCACCTTTACCAGGCTTAAGTTCGATGTTGTGAATTGTAGAACCTACAGGAATGTTAGCTAATGGAAGTGAGTTACCTACTTTAATATCAGCTTCAGTTCCTGACATGATTTCTTGTCCTACTTTGATTCCTTTAGGAGCAAGGATGTAACGCTTCTCACCATCTGCATAGTGGATAAGAGCGATGTTTGCTGTACGGTTTGGATCGTACTCGATTGTAGCAACGCGACCTGGTATTCCATCTTTGTTACGTTTGAAATCGATGATACGATACTTACGCTTGTGTCCACCACCTTGGTGACGAACTGTTAGTTTACCTTGGTTGTTACGCCCAGCTTTTTTGCTAAGAGGAGCAAGCAAGGATTTTTCTGGTTGGTCAGTTGTAATTTCAGCAAAATCAAGCTGAGACATGTTACGACGACCGTTAGTTGTCGGTTTAAACTTTTTGATACCCATTGTAATTTCCCTCCTTTACGAGTTCTTTTTAAACTCCTTCAAAAAAGTCGAGTTCTTTGCTTTCTGGAGTTAATGTAACTACTGCTTTTTTACGCTTAGAAGTGTAACCAGTATGACGGCCTACACGCTTAAACTTACCTTTGTAGTTAGCAGTGTTAACAGATTGAATTTTTACGCCAAAGATTTCTTCTAGTGCACCTTTGATTTGAGTCTTAGTAGCACGAGGGTTTACTTCGAACGTGTATTTTTTGTCAGCCATTATTTCAGTAGAACGCTCTGTAATAACGGGGCGCTTAATCACATCACGAGCTTCCATTATGCGAGCACCTCCCCTACTTTTTCCACAGCGTCTTTAGTCATAAGAAGCTTGTCGTGGTTTAACACGTCAAGAACACTAACGCCGTTAGCTGTAACAACTGTTACGCCAGGGATGTTACGTGCAGACAATGCAACAGCGTCATTGTAATCAGCAGTTACAACTAATGCTTTACGATCTGCGGATAGATTTGCAAGAACTTGCTTCATTTCCTTTGTTTTAGGAGCTTCGAATGCAAGTGCTTCTAAAACGATCAAGTCGTTATCTAGAACCTTTGAAGATAGCGCTGATTTAATAGCTAAGCGACGAACCTTCTTAGGTAATTTGTAAGAATAGCTTCTTGGTGTTGGTCCGAAAACCACTCCACCGCCAACCCATTGTGGAGAACGGATAGATCCTTGACGAGCACGTCCAGTACCTTTCTGTTTCCAAGGCTTGCGTCCACCACCAGCAACTTCAGAACGGTTCTTTACATCATGCGTTCCTTGGCGCTGTGATGCTTGCTGCATAATAACAGCGTCGAAAAGCACGCTTTTATTTGGTTCAATACCGAATACGGATTCGTTTAATTCGATATCGCCAGCTTGAGTACCATCTTGTTTAAATAATGCTACTTTTGGCATCAGATTGTCCTCCTTCCTTATTTAGCATCCTTTGCTTTAACAGCAGAGTTAATTGTAACGTAGCTCTTTTTCGCTCCAGGTACGTTACCTTTGATTAGTAGAAGATTACGTTCTGCATCAACCCTAACAACTTCAAGGTTTTGTACAGTTACTGTATCTCCGCCAGTACGTCCAGGTAATGCTTTCCCTTTGAAAACACGGTTAGGGTCAACAGCACCCATTGAACCAGGACGACGGTGGTAACGGGAGCCGTGGCTCATTGGCCCGCGTGATTGCCCGTGACGTTTGATAACACCTTGGAATCCTTTTCCTTTAGATGTACCAGTAACGTCTACAGCGTCACCTTCTGCAAAAATGTCAGCTTTGACTTCCTGACCAACTTCGTATCCCGCAACATCAACATTACGGAATTCTTTAACGTAGCGCTTAGGGCTCGTGCTAGCTTTTGCAGCATGTCCTGCTTGCGGCTTGTTAGTACGAGAGTCTTTTTTATCATCAAATCCAAGTTGGATAGCTTCGTAGCCATCATTCTCAACGGATTTCTTTTGAAGAACAACGTTAGGAGTTACTTCTACTACAGTAACTGGAATTAAATCTCCGTTTTCTGCGAAAACTTGAGTCATACCAATTTTTCTACCTAAGATTCCTTTGGTCATTCGTCACACCTCCTATTAATAAGTAAAATATTTATTAGCAAACGTGAAATTATAGTTTAATTTCGATGTCTACACCAGACGGTAGATCCAAACGCATTAACGAATCAACTGTTTGTGGTGTTGGCTCGATAATATCGATCAAGCGCTTATGAGTACGCATTTCGAACTGCTCACGAGAGTCCTTGTACTTATGAACCGCACGAAGGATCGTGTAGATCGCTTTCTCAGTAGGTAGTGGGATAGGACCAGATACCTTTGCTCCTGAACGCTTAGCAGTTTCTACGATTTTTTCAGCTGATTGATCAAGAATTCTGTGATCATACGCCTTTAAACGGATACGAATCTTTTGCTTTGCCATTTTTTTCCCTCCTTTATTCGCCTATTTTGATAAACAGACATTGCTCCGCGGAAATTCAACCTGATGTCACCAGCCATGGCAAAGGGGCCTAGTGTGTCAGCAACCTTCCGGATCATCGCAGTGAATGACCAACATTACTTATTATAGAGAAAAGCAATGCCTAATGCAAGTTTTATTTGCATTTATTTATCGCTAATCGCACTTTTTCTATTATAGAGACTTTATCCCGTGATTTCAACTTCCTTTTTCTTCTTTTGCATATTTCTTTTATACACTTGAATGTGTTTCTTCTATATATAGAAGATATTCGATTGAGGATGATGATCTTGGATTGTCTCGGCTCGCAGTTGATTTTGTAACTCGCGGGATTATGGTGTGAAGTCGCGGGATTAATTATGAAACTCGCGGGATTATCCATAAAATTCGCGGAATTATGCTCCGAAATTTAGGAATTAAGATTTGATATACCGTTCCGTGCAGCTATTCTCCTTAAAAACTGGTCCTATATCGCTCTTATCTCAGCTTTTTAGAGTACACTTTCAAGTTTTATTGTTTTATTAAGGCTCTTTATCTAAAAGATGGTTGCTTTATGTTTTTTTCTATTCTCATCATTTGCAAGTTGATTGAAGCGTAAGGTTGCCGACTCCTACGATATGCGAAAACAGAATCCAAATATATAAAAAAACACCCTCCAAAAGGAGAGTGTTTTTATAAAAGAGTAATGAGATTACTCAGTGATTGTTGCAACTACGCCTGCACCAACTGTACGTCCACCTTCACGAATAGAGAACTTAGTTCCTTCTTCGATAGCGATTGGAGCGATTAGTTCTACAGTCATCTCAACGTTATCTCCAGGCATAACCATTTCTACGCCTTCAGGAAGTTGGATGATACCAGTTACGTCAGTTGTACGGAAGTAGAACTGAGGACGGTAGTTAGAGAAGAATGGAGTGTGACGTCCACCCTCTTCTTTTGAAAGAACGTATACTTCTGATTTGAACTTAGTGTGAGCTTTAACAGTACCTGGCTTAGCAAGAACTTGTCCACGCTCAACATCGTCACGGGAAACCCCACGAAGAAGTGCACCAATGTTGTCACCAGCTTCAGCATAGTCAAGAAGCTTACGGAACATTTCAACACCTGTTACAGTTGTTGATTTTGGCTCTTCAGTAAGACCAAGGATCTCAACTACGTCACCAACTTTTACTACTCCACGCTCAACACGTCCAGTAGCAACTGTACCACGACCAGTGATTGAGAATACATCCTCAACTGGCATCATGAATGGCTTTTCAGTGTCACGAGGAGGTGTTGGGATATAAGAATCTACAGCATCCATTAGCTCGTAGATTTTAGCTTCCCAATCAGCGTCTCCTTCAAGAGCTTTAAGAGCAGAACCTTTGATTACAGGAATGTCGTCTCCTGGGAAGTCATACTCAGAAAGAAGGTCACGAACTTCCATTTCAACTAGCTCAAGAAGTTCTTCGTCGTCTACCATGTCACACTTGTTCATGAATACAACAAGGTAAGGTACACCTACTTGACGAGAAAGAAGGATGTGCTCACGAGTTTGTGGCATTGGGCCGTCAGCAGCAGATACTACTAGGATCCCACCATCCATTTGTGCTGCACCAGTGATCATGTTCTTAACATAGTCAGCATGTCCTGGGCAGTCTACGTGTGCATAGTGACGAGAATCAGTTTCATACTCAACGTGTGCAGTTGAGATTGTGATTCCACGTTCGCGCTCTTCTGGAGCACCATCGATTTGGTCATAAGCCATTGCTACACCCTTACCGTTTTTCTTAGCAAGAACAGTAGTGATAGCAGCTGTTAAAGTTGTTTTACCATGGTCAACGTGACCAATAGTACCAATGTTAGCATGCGTTTTGGAACGATCAAATTTCTCTTTACCCATGAGAAAGATTCCTCCTTAAATATGGTTACATATAGTAGATTTTTTTATTTAAAACAGACAGGTTATACTGCCCATTTTAGATTACATGAAAATGTTGTTTCTTACAACCGAAGCGATTAAGCTCCAGTTGCTTTTTTGATGATTTCTTCAGAAATTGACTTAGGTACTTCTTCGTAGTGATCGAAGTGCATTGAGTAAGTACCGCGGCCTTGTGTACGAGAACGCAAGCTAGTTGCGTAACCGAACATTTCTGCAAGTGGAACCATCGCTTTAACGATTTGTGCATTACCACGAGCTTCCATACCTTCAACACGTCCACGACGAGAAGTTACGTCACCCATGATATCACCCATGTACTCTTCAGGAACCGTTACTTCAACTTTCATAATCGGCTCTAAGATTGCAGGGTCACACTTTGCTTTTGCGTTCTTAAGTGCCATTGAACCGGCAATCTTAAACGCCATTTCGTTGGAGTCAACATCATGGTAAGATCCATCAACGATACGAGCTTTAAGGTCAAGTAATGGGAAACCAGCAAGCATTCCGTTTTTCATTGATTCTTCAATACCAGCTTGAACTGCAGGGATGTATTCACGAGGAACTGCCCCACCAACGATTTTGTTTTCAAATACGAATCCAGATCCTTCTTCACCTGGCTCGAATTCAACCCAAACGTGACCGTATTGTCCACGACCACCAGACTGACGAACGAATTTACCTTCAACTTTAGCAGCTTGGCGAATCGTTTCACGGTAAGCAACCTGAGGAGCACCCACGTTAGCTTCTACCTTGAATTCACGGCGCATACGGTCAACTAGGATATCAAGGTGAAGCTCACCCATACCTGCGATGATCGTTTGTCCAGTTTCTTCGTTTGTTTCAGTACGGAATGTTGGATCTTCTTCAGCAAGCTTAGCAAGCGCCATACCCATCTTGTCTTGGTCTGCTTTAGACTTCGGCTCGATAGATAGTGAGATAACTGGCTCTGGGAATACCATGGATTCTAAGATAACAAGGTTCTTTTCATCACATAGTGTATCACCAGTTGTAGTATCTTTAAGACCTACAGCAGCTGCGATATCTCCAGCGTATACGATTGAGATCTCTTCACGGGAGTTTGCGTGCATTTGAAGGATACGTCCAACACGCTCGCGCTTTCCTTTTGTAGAGTTCTGTACGTATGATCCAGAGTTTAATGTACCTGAGTACACACGGAAGAATGTTAACTTACCAACATAAGGGTCAGTCATAACTTTAAATGCAAGTGCAGAGAATGGTGCTTCGTCACTTGATTCACGAGTTACTTCTTCTTCAGAGTCAGGAAGTACACCTTTAATAGCTGGTACATCAACCGGCGATGGAAGGTAATCAAGAACAGCGTCAAGCATAAGCTGAACACCTTTGTTCTTAAATGCCGAACCACACATTACTGGGTAGAACTCAACGTTACAAGTTCCTTGACGGATACCTGCTTTAAGCTCTTCCTTCGTAATTTCTTCACCTTCTAAGTACTTCATCATCATTTCTTCGTCTAGCTCAGCTACCGCTTCAATTAACTTGTTACGGTATTCTTCAGCCAACGGCATGTGCTCTTCAGGAATTTCACGAACTTCGATATCAGTACCTAGGTCGTTCCCGTAGAATACAGCGTTCATTTCAACTAAGTCGATGATAGCTTCGAATTGGTCTTCAGCACCGATCGGTAATTGGATCGGGTGAGCATTTGCACCAAGACGATCATGGATAGTTTTTACGGAATATAAGAAGTCCGCACCAATCTTGTCCATTTTGTTTACGAATACTACACGAGGTACTCCGTAAGTTGTAGCCTGACGCCATACTGTTTCTGTTTGTGGTTCTACACCTGATTGAGCATCAAGTAAAGCAACCGCTCCGTCTAATACACGTAATGAACGTTCTACTTCAACTGTAAAGTCTACGTGTCCTGGTGTGTCAATAATGTTGACACGGTGACCTTTCCATTGAGCAGTTGTAGCAGCGGAAGTAATCGTGATTCCACGCTCTTGTTCCTGCTCCATCCAGTCCATTTGTGAAGCTCCTTCATGAGTTTCACCAATTTTGTGGATACGGCCAGTATAGTAAAGTACACGTTCAGTAGTCGTTGTTTTACCAGCATCGATGTGAGCCATGATACCGATATTACGAGTATTTTTTAAGGAGAATTCTCTAGCCATGAATTTCTCTCCTTCCCTTTTTCAAAAGGAATTTTTATAGTGTTGTAGAGACAGTCCGAAAACTGCCTCTAAAATTTTACCAGCGGTAGTGAGCAAACGCTTTGTTTGCTTCTGCCATTTTGTGCATATCTTCGCGCTTCTTAACAGAAGCACCAGTGTTGTTTGCAGCATCCATGATCTCATACGCAAGACGTTCTTCCATTGTCTTTTCTCCGCGTAGACGAGAGTAGTTCGTTAGGTAACGAAGTCCTAAAGTTGTACGACGCTCTGGGCGAACTTCAACTGGTACTTGGTAGTTAGCTCCACCAACACGGCGAGCACGAACTTCAAGAACTGGCATGATATTTTTAAGAGCTTGTTCAAACACTTCCATAGGATCTTGGTTTGTACGTTCTTTAATAAGATCGAACGCATTGTACAAGATTGTTTGAGCTACCCCTCTCTTACCGTCAATCATAATTTTATTGATTAGACGAGTTACAAGCTTAGACTTGTAAATTGGATCAGGTAACACATCACGACGAGCAACAGGTCCTTTACGTGGCATGTGGTCCCCTCCTTTCTGATAGTTGTTTAATTTATTTTAATATTATTTCTTAGCTTCCTTTGGACGCTTCGTTCCATACTTAGAACGACCTTGCATACGGTTAGTAACACCAGCCGTATCAAGAGCACCACGAACGATGTGGTAGCGTACCCCCGGTAAATCTTTTACACGTCCTCCACGGATAAGAACAACACTGTGCTCTTGAAGGTTGTGTCCGATACCAGGAATGTAAGCTGTAACTTCGATTCCGTTTGTTAGACGAACACGGGCATACTTACGAAGCGCCGAGTTCGGCTTCTTAGGAGTCATAGTACCAACACGCGTACAAACTCCACGCTTTTGCGGAGATGAAACGTTAGTTTGGGACTTTTTGAAGCTGTTGTAACCTTTGTTTAACGCAGGAGAGTCAGATTTCTTTGTTTTAGAAACACGACCTTTGCGAACTAATTGGTTAATTGTAGGCATTTTTTATTTCCTCCTCTCTCGTTTTGTAATACCACCGACCCAGGTGGTTCATTTTAGGACAAAAGAAAGTTTTTGCGAGCGGAGCGATCTTACTACTCATCGCAAAAACGTTTATTTTATCCTTTTATCGCAACAGTTGCGGCCCCGACATCTATACCGCATGCTTTTCCAAGCTTTTTCATGGAATCAACCTTTACGATCGGTACGTGCTTCTCTTCAGCAATCTGCAATACTTTGCTCGTTACTCGAAAATCAGCGTCTTCCGCAACGACCAGCTCTTTGACCTCGCCGTTCTGTAAAGCTTTGATTGTTTGCTTAGTACCTACGATAATTTCAGAAGCCTGTGTCACTTTTTCATAAGACATACAAATATCCTCCAAAGCAACATTTCTTTAGGAGCACATCCGTAATCATATCACCGATGCGCTCCAAATGTCAACATTTCATTTATTAATCTTGAGAAACAAGTTCAGTTGGCAGATTTGCCTCTTCAGTGTTCTCTTCTTCAACTACTGGAGAGTTGATTCCGATGTTTCTGTAACGGTTCATACCTGTTCCAGCCGGGATCAGCTTACCAATAATAACGTTTTCCTTAAGTCCGAGAAGCTCGTCACGCTTACCTTTGATAGCAGCGTCAGTAAGAACTCGAGTTGTTTCCTGGAACGATGCAGCAGACAAGAACGATTCTGTTTCAAGAGATGCTTTTGTAATACCAAGAAGCACCGGACGTCCTGTAGCAGGAGTTCCACCTTCAAGAAGTACATTACGGTTAACATCCGTAAATGCATGGATGTCCATAAGTGCTCCTGGAAGTACTTGAGAATCACCAGAGTCGATGATACGCACTTTACGAAGCATTTGGCGAACCATTACTTCAACGTGCTTATCTCCGATTTCTACCCCTTGCATACGGTAAACTTTCTGTACCTCACGCAATAGGTATTCTTGTACGCCTTCAGCACCGCGTACTTTGATTAATTCCTTAGGATCAATTGAACCTTCCGTCAATACTTGACCGGCAGTTACCTTATCCCCTTCAACCGCCTTAATACGGGCACCGAAAGGAATTGTGTAAGATCTAGATTCAATTTCACCTTGAACGACAACTTCACGCTTATCTTTATTGTCATTTACGCCAACAACCGTACCTTCAAGCTCTGAAATAACAGCCTGACCTTTCGGGTTACGCGCTTCAAACAATTCTTGGATACGCGGAAGACCTTGTGTGATATCGTCTCCTGCTACCCCACCTGTATGGAAGGTACGCATTGTAAGCTGTGTACCTGGCTCACCGATGGATTGAGCAGCGATAATTCCAACAGCTTCCCCAACTTCAACGTCGGATCCTGTTGCAAGGTTGCGTCCGTAACATTTCTTACAAACACCGTGACGAGTGTCACAAGTAAATACAGAACGGATCGTTACTGCTTTCACGCCTACTTCTTCAATATGAGCGGCCATGTCTTCAGTAATCAGCTGATTAACGTCTGCAAGAATTTCTTTTGTTTCTGGGTGATATACCTTTTTATATGCAGTACGACCAATCAAGCGCTCATGAAGCGGCTCGATCACTTCGTTGCCTTCTTTAATAGCAGCAACTTCTAAGCCACGGTCAGTTCCACAGTCATCTTCACGGACGATAACGTCTTGAGCAACATCAACCAAACGACGAGTAAGGTAACCAGAGTCAGCTGTTTTAAGGGCTGTATCGGCAAGACCTTTACGCGCTCCGTGAGTAGAGATAAAGTACTCGAGTACTGTTAGACCTTCACGGAAACTTGATTTGATCGGTAACTCGATGATTTTACCAGCAGGGTTGGCCATCAGACCACGCATACCAGCTAGCTGCGTAAAGTTAGACGCGTTACCACGGGCACCGGAGTCACTCATCATGAAGATTGGGTTTCGCTTATCAAGCGTACCCATCAATTTATTTTGGATTTCGTCTTTCGCCAAACTCCAAACATTAATTACACGCTCATAGCGCTCTTCTTCCGTGATTAAACCACGTCTGAATTGCTTTGTAACGTTAACTACTTTTTCTTCCGCAACAGCAAGGATTTCTTGCTTTTCTGGTAATACAACGATATCGGATACACCGATCGTAATACCAGCGCGTGTAGAATATTTGAATCCTAAGTCTTTCATGCGATCTAGCATTTTAGACGTTTCAGTAATCTTAAAGCGTTTGAACACTTCCGCGATAATCTTACCGAGGATTCCTTTCTTGAAAGGAACAATTTCTTCATGCTTCTGAATTTCTTCCTTCACATTAGATGCCGGATCTAAGAAGTACTTTTCAGGTGTCTCCACTTGAAGGTTCGTCGTAGTCGGTTCGTTAATGTACGGGAATGACGGAGGCAGGATTTCGTTGAATAACAACTTACCTACTGTAGTCATCAGAAGTTTAGATTGCTGTTCTTCCGTGAAAGTCTCTTTATTCAAGCTGGATACAGGCACGGCAATACGCGTATGCAAGTGTACATATCCATTTTCATAAGCGATGATCGCTTCATTGATGTCCTTAAATACAGACCCTTCACCAATAGCTCCTGCACGCTCAAGTGTTAAGTAATAGTTACCTAATACCATATCCTGTGAAGGTGTTACTACCGGCTTACCATCTTTCGGGTTCAAGATGTTTTGGGCAGCAAGCATTAAGATACGAGCCTCTGCTTGAGCTTCAGCTGATAAAGGAACGTGGACCGCCATTTGGTCACCATCAAAGTCAGCGTTATATGCTGTACATACGAGTGGGTGAAGACGGATTGCACGGCCTTCAACAAGCGTTGGTTCGAATGCTTGGATACCAAGTCTGTGAAGTGTAGGTGCACGGTTAAGAAGTACTGGGTGCTCGCGAATAACTTCTTCTAAAACATCCCAAACTTCAGGCTGAACGCGCTCTACTTTGCGTTTTGCACTCTTAATGTTGTGTGCAAGACCTTTTGATACTAATTCTTTCATAACAAACGGTTTAAACAGTTCCAGTGCCATCTCTTTAGGCAGACCACATTGGTACATCTTTAGGTTCGGACCTACAACGATAACCGAACGACCAGAGTAGTCAACACGTTTACCTAGCAAGTTTTGACGGAAACGTCCTTGTTTCCCTTTCAGCATGTGTGAAAGTGACTTTAACGGACGATTTCCTGGCCCTGTAACCGGACGGCCACGGCGGCCATTATCGATTAATGCATCAACTGCTTCTTGAAGCATACGTTTTTCATTTTGAACGATAATGTTAGGAGCACCTAGGTCTAATAGACGCTTCAAACGGTTGTTACGGTTGATAACACGACGGTATAGGTCGTTAAGGTCAGATGTGGCAAAACGGCCGCCATCAAGCTGTACCATCGGACGCAATTCCGGTGGGATAACCGGAAGTACTTCAAGAATCATCCAATCAGCATGATTGCCAGAATGACGGAATGCTTCTAGTACTTCTAAACGCTTAATCGCACGTGTACGGCGTTGGCCTTGTGCAGTTTTAAGCTCTTCTTTCAACATCTCAACTTCTTTTTCAGCATCGATGTCTTCTAAAAGACGCTTGATCGCTTCTGCACCCATTTGTGCAGTGAAACCTTTTCCATACTTTTCACGGTATGTGCGGTATTCCTTTTCTGAAAGCAGTTGTTTCTTCTCAAGAGGAGTATCCCCTGTTTCAGTAACAACGTATGAAGCAAAGTAGATTACTTCTTCTAATGCTCTTGGAGACATATCCAAAACAAGACCCATACGGCTTGGGATTCCCTTGAAGTACCAAATGTGTGATACAGGAGCAGCAAGCTCGATGTGACCCATACGGTCACGTCGAACTTTAGCTCTTGTTACTTCAACACCACAACGGTCACAAACCACACCTTTATAACGGACGCGCTTATACTTTCCGCAATGACATTCCCAGTCTTTTGTAGGACCGAAAATTCTTTCACAGAACAAGCCGTCTTTTTCAGGCTTAAGTGTACGGTAGTTGATTGTTTCAGGTTTCTTTACTTCCCCTCTTGACCACGACCGGATTTTGTCCGGTGAAGCAAGACCAATTTTCATATATTCAAAATTATTTACGTCTATCAAGGAGCGTACCTCCCTTTTGATATCCTGTTTTAGTCATTCGAAGTGTAAGACTCAAGATTTAGATTTAATTTCTCGCTTGCCTGATCGTCTTCATCATCAAGCTCTCTCATTTCAATTTCCTTGTCATCTCCTGAACAGATCTTAACGTCCATTCCAAGAGATTGAAGTTCTTTGATCAATACTTTAAATGATTCTGGAACACCTGGTTCAGGAACGTTTTCACCTTTAACGATGGCTTCATACGTTTTCACACGGCCGACAACATCATCGGATTTAACCGTAAGAATTTCCTGTAGTGTGTATGCCGCGCCATATGCTTCAAGCGCCCATACTTCCATCTCACCGAAACGCTGACCTCCAAATTGTGCTTTACCACCAAGAGGTTGCTGTGTAACAAGTGAGTAAGGTCCAGTTGAACGAGCATGCAGCTTATCGTCAACCATGTGAGCCAGTTTGATCATATACATGACCCCAACTGATACACGGTTATCAAATGCAGCACCTGTACGTCCATCATAAAGTACCGTTTTACCATCGCGAGCCATTCCAGCTTCTTCGATCGTAGACCAAACATCTTCCTCACGCGCTCCATCGAATACCGGTGTAGCAACATGAATGCCTAGCTGACGTGCAGCCATTCCAAGGTGAAGCTCCAATACCTGACCGATATTCATACGGGAAGGTACCCCTAGCGGGTTTAACATGATGTCAACTGGCGTTCCATCTGGAAGATAAGGCATATCTTCTTCAGGCATAATTTTAGAAATTACACCTTTGTTTCCGTGACGCCCGGCCATTTTATCTCCTTCGTGAATCTTACGTTTTTGCACGATATATGCACGAACGAGCTGATTCACACCCGGAGGAAGTTCATCGCCATCTTCACGGTTGAACACTTTAACGTCAAGGATGATTCCATCTCCACCATGAGGTACACGCAATGAAGTATCGCGGACTTCACGAGCTTTTTCACCAAAGATCGCATGTAATAAACGCTCTTCAGCTGTTAGTTCCGTTACACCCTTAGGCGTTACTTTACCAACTAAGATATCTCCATCTTTAACTTCCGCACCAACACGGATGATTCCGCGTTCGTCCAGGTTACGCAATGCATCTTCTCCGACATTAGGAATATCACGAGTGATTTCTTCTGGTCCGAGTTTCGTATCACGTGCTTCTGACTCATATTCTTCAATATGGATCGAAGTGTATACATCATCTTTTACGAGACGTTCGCTCATAATGACAGCATCCTCGTAGTTGTAACCTTCCCAAGTCATGAAGGCAACAAGAACGTTACGACCTAAAGCAAGTTCACCGAGTTCCATTGAAGGTCCATCCGCTAAGATTTCCCCTTTCGTTACTCGGTCACCCGTGCTTACGATCGGACGCTGGTTATAGCACGTTCCTTGGTTGGAACGAATAAACTTAAGCATGTTGTAAGTGTCAAGGTCGCCTGAAACTTCCTTGCCATCTACTTCTTTAATGCGGCGCACTTGAACTTGTTTTGCTGTAACACGTTCAACGATTCCTTCGTGCTTACAGATTACTGCAGCTCCGGAGTCTTTTGCAGATACGTGCTCCATTCCTGTACCAACGATCGGTGATTCAGGAACAAGCAAAGGTACAGCCTGACGTTGCATGTTCGCTCCCATTAGGGCACGGTTGGAGTCATCATTTTCCAAGAACGGAATACAAGCTGTCGCAGCAGATACAACCTGTTTCGGCGATACATCCATATAGTCGATGCGTTCGCGTTTTACAACAGTGTTGTCACCACGGAAACGTGCGATTACGTCTTCGTTCATGAACTCTCCGTTTTCACCTAAAATGGAGTTCGCTTGTGCAACTACGTATAAATCTTCTTCATCAGCAGTCAGGTAATCGATACGGCTCGTCACACGACCTGTTTCAGGATCGACCCGACGGTATGGTGTTTCGATGAATCCGTATTGGTTCACTTTCGCATAAGAAGAAAGTGAGTTGATCAACCCGATGTTCGGACCCTCTGGCGTCTCAATCGGACACATACGGCCGTAGTGAGAGTAGTGAACGTCACGAACTTCAAAGCCTGCACGTTCACGTGTAAGACCACCTGGTCCTAGTGCAGATAGACGACGTTTATGCGTCAATTCTGCTAACGGGTTCGTTTGATCCATGAACTGTGAAAGCTGTGAGCTGCCGAAGAACTCTTTAATAGAGGCAATAACAGGACGGATATTGATTAGCGCCTGTGGTGTGATCGCATTTGTGTCTTGAATAGACATACGCTCACGGACAACACGCTCCATTCTGGAAAGTCCGATTCTGAATTGGTTTTGAAGAAGTTCACCAACAGAACGTAAACGACGGTTTCCAAGATGGTCAATATCATCTGTAGTTCCTACTTGATGCAATAGGTTGAAGAAGTAGTTAATAGAAGCAATAATGTCTGAAACCGTAATGTTTTTAATTTCTTTGTCAACAAGACCGTTTCCGATAACATTAATGATTCTTTCGCCTTCTTGATCGTCAGGCGCATAGATTTTAATAGATTGAAGAGCGATATCTTGATCTTCTGCCACTCCTCCTGCTGGTGTTACGGTTTTGAAACCTACACCACTTTCAAGAGCAGGGATAATCTTATCCAGCGTTCTGCGGTCAAGCAACGTACCTTCTTCAGCAATCACTTCACCAGTTTCAGCATCAACAAGTGTTTCAGCTAACTTCTGGTTGAATAGACGATTCTTTATATGAAGCTTTTTATTGATTTTGTAGCGTCCAACGTTAGCCAAGTCATAGCGTTTCGGATCAAAGAACCTAGAATCTAATAAACTTTTGGCATTATCTACTGTTGGAGGCTCTCCCGGACGAAGACGCTCATAGATTTCGAGAAGGGCTTTTTCCGTTCCTTCTGTATTATCTTTATCCAGCGTATTGCGAAGATACTCGTCTTCTCCAAGCAAATCAATGATTTCTTGATCAGACCCAAACCCTAAAGCACGAAGCAATACGGTAATAGGGATTTTTCTTGTGCGGTCGATACGCACATAAACTACGTCCTTAGCATCTGTTTCGAACTCCAGCCAAGCACCGCGGTTTGGAATGACAGTAGCGGTAAAACCTTTTTTACCGTTTTTGTCGATTTTCTCACTATAGTAAACACTTGGTGAACGAACGAGCTGTGATACAATTACACGCTCTGCCCCGTTGATCACAAAGGTTCCCGTATCTGTCATTAACGGGAAATCTCCCATAAATACTTCCTGCTCTTTTACTTCGCCCGTCTCTTTATTGATCAGACGCACTTTCACACGAAGCGGAGCAGCGTAAGTAACATCGCGCTCTTTTGATTCATCTACAGGATACTTCGGCTCACCTAAGTTATAATCAATAAACTCTAAAACGAGGTTCCCTGTAAAATCTTCAATCGGCGAAATGTCTCGGAACATTTCACGTAACCCCTCATCAAGAAACCATTGATAGGAAGCGGTTTGAATTTCAATTAAGTTTGGTAATTCAAGCACTTCGCTAATCCTTGCATAACTTCTTCGTTGGCGGTGGCGTCCAAACTGAACTAGTTGACCTGTCAACTGCTTCACCCCTCAAATCCAGCGTTTTTTTCGTGTATCTTATTTCTATCTAACATTCTAGTAAGAAGGTTAGAAAACAAAAAGAAAAAGGGTTTCATATTTTTAAAACCGCAGTTTTCCTATTTTGATAAAAGCTATTATATAATTTTGTCCAACTTTTTTGCATTCTATACGTCTAAACATGAGTAAAAAACGTTGATTTATCAACGTTTTTTCGCTTACCACGAAAAATAAGCAGCAAAATGCGAATCCATTGGCATTTTATAATACTAACATACGGAATTTATCAAGTCAAACTTTTATTGCGCGTAAAATATAGTAGCCTTTTTTCTTCGCAACCGTTTCAACTTGGCCGAATAATTGTTCCATTTTATCCATAGCAGATGGTGCACCTTGTTTCTTTTGAATAACGACCCATAACTCGCCACCAACGCTAAGTTTATGGTACGCTTCTTCAAAAATTTGATGAACGACTGCCTTGCCTGCACGAATCGGCGGATTTGTGATAACAGCAGCGAACTCTTTATCTTCCACTTCAGCAAATAAGTAACTTTTATAGATCTTAACGTTATCGATCTTATTCTTACCTGCGTTCAGCTTAGCAAGTTCAATTGCTCTTTCATTGATATCCACCATTTGAACAACACGATCTTTTTCCGCTCTAGCAAGCGAAAGTCCGATCGGTCCGTATCCGCATCCTACATCTATATAATCACCAGGTGCTTCTGGAGGTACAAAGGACTCTATTAAAACACGGCTGCCAAAATCTACTTCTTTCTTTGAAAAGACACCAGCATCCGTGGTAAAGCGAAACTTTTCGCCGTTTAATAAAAAATCCCACGTCTCTCTTTTGCTTTCTGTACCGGGTGTTTCAGAATAATAATGGTTTTTCATCGTTTTAAAACTCTCCTTACCTTCTGATAAAGACAGTATTCCCGTTCCGAAATTCTTTAACGGTCTATCTACAAAGAAGCTTGTGTAAGTAGTTGCTTTCCACTCCAGGTTGCTCGCTTTCCACGGGGCGTCCGATTAGCCTCCTGCCGCTTTGCGCCATTAGGAGTCTCCACCTGACCACTCGTCCCGTAGGAGTCTCGCACCTTGCATTCCAATCAACTTGCAAAAGACGAGAATAGCAACACCCTTCTAGAAGGAATTCTTCTAAAAAGATTAAGCGAAACAAACAAAAAGGTCCGCCATCGGGCGAACCTTTTCTTTTGAATTACTTAACTTCAACAGAAGCTCCAACTTCTTCAAGCTTAGCTTTGATTTCTTCAGCTTCTTCTTTAGATACGCCTTCTTTAACTGGCTTAGGAGCACCGTCAACAAGTTCTTTCGCTTCTTTAAGTCCAAGACCTGTAAGTTCACGAACAACTTTGATTACTTTAATTTTTGAAGCTCCACCGCTTGCAAGAATTACGTCGAATTCAGTTTGCTCAGCAGCAGCGTCTCCACCAGCAGCTCCACCAGCTACAGCTACAGGAGCAGCAGCAGTTACACCAAACTCTTCTTCGATTGCTTTTACTAGGTCGTTAAGCTCTAAAACAGTCATTGTTTTTAAGCTTTCAATGATTTGCTCTTTAGACATTATAATTTCCTCCTTATGGAATGTAAGTTATTATTGGTTGAAGAATGGGCTTACGCGCCTTGTTCTTCTTTTTGTTCTGCAACGGCTTTAGTAGCCAACGCAAAGTTGCGGATAGGTGCTTGAAGCACGCTGAGTACCATAGAAAGAAGTCCTTCTCTTGATGGAAGTTCAGCAAGAGCTTTCACTTCTTCTAGAGACGCGATACGTCCTTCGATTACACCAGCTTTGATTTCAAGCGCTTCGTGCTTCTTAGCGAAATCGTTAAGAATCTTAGCAGGAGCTACAACATCTTCATTAGAGAATGCGATCGCTGTAGGACCAGTTAAGTGTTCTGATAAGTTAAGGTCATTCTCTTCAGCCGCGCGGACTACCATTGAGTTTTTGTAAACTTTAAACTCGATGCCAGCATCACGCAAAGACTTACGAAGTTCAGTAACCTCAGAAACAGTAAGACCACGGTAGTCAACAAGGATTGTTGATTGGCTATTTTTGATTTTCTCAGAAATAGTGGATACTAACTGCTTTTTTGTTTCTAAAATGCTGCTCATTATTACACCTCCTGTAAAATGATTGCATCACCGCAGGTTTTGTCCAAAAACAAAGCCTCCATGTCTAGACATGGAGGCGTGAGTATCTAAAGTCATAAGTAAAGAACTAATGAGCTTATCGATGCTTCACCTCGGCAGGAAGATTTAAGCCAGTTGGCTCCTGCTGTCTACGGCATTCATCTGATGCGTTTGTGTTTAACAGTATATAATATAACGGGTTTGAACCCGTTTGTCAACTATCGTTTTACAGCAAATGAAGATGGATTAACTTTGATCCCAGGTCCCATAGTAGAAGAAACAGCTACGTTCTTCATGTAAGTTCCCTTTGCAGCTGCAGGCTTAACTTTCAACAATGTTTCGATGATTGTGTTAAGATTTTCTGCAAGCTTTTCAGCTTCGAAAGATACTTTACCGATTGGCACGTGTACGTTACCAGTCTTATCAACACGGTATTCTACTTTACCAGCTTTGATTTCGTTAATCGCTTTTTCAACTTCAAATGTAACTGTTCCAGTTTTAGGGTTAGGCATTAAACCTTTAGGTCCTAGAACACGTCCAAGTTTACCAACTTCAGCCATCATGTCTGGAGTTGCGACGATTACGTCAAACTCGAACCAGCCTTGTTGGATTTTGTTGATGTAGTCAGAATCGCCAACGTGATCTGCTCCAGCAGCTTCAGCTTCTTTTGCTTTTTCACCTTTAGCGAAAACTAATACACGTTGAGTCTTACCAGTTCCGTTTGGAAGCACTACTGCTCCACGAACTTGTTGGTCAGCTTTCTTTGTGTCTACACCTAGACGAACTGCAACTTCTACAGACTCGTCAAACTTTGCAGGAGCAGCCTTTTTTACTAGCTCGATTGCTTCTGCAGCGTCATATGCTTTTGTGCGGTCTACTAATTTAGCCGCTTCTTGGTACTTCTTACCTTTGTTTGCCATTGTATTGTCCTCCTTATGTGGTTTAGCGGATATTCCTCCCACTTATTGCGCTTAACTTAAACGCAATCGAACGCATTGCATGAATAAAGGTTGCGAACCGTTTAAAGGGCAGGATATCAATCCTTTTACTCGCAACCTAATAGACATGACACACGGAATTAGTCTTCGATAACAATTCCCATGCTGCGTGCTGTACCTTCAACCATACGCATTGCAGCTTCTACGCTAGCAGCGTTTAGGTCAGGCATTTTTGATTCTGCGATTTCGCGAACTTTATCACGCTTTACAGTCGCAACTTTTTTCTTGTTTGGCTCACCAGAACCTGACTCGATTCCCGCAGCTTTCTTTAAAAGAACAGCAGCCGGAGGAGTTTTAGTGATGAATGTAAATGAACGGTCTTCGAAAACCGTGATTTCTACCGGAATGATTAAACCAGCTTGATCAGCAGTACGAGCGTTGAATTCTTTACAGAATCCCATGATGTTTACCCCAGCTTGTCCTAGTGCAGGTCCAACTGGCGGTGCCGGGTTTGCTTTACCAGCAGGGATTTGCAATTTCACCATTTTAATAACCTTTTTAGCCACGCGACACACCTCCTTAAGTCCGTGATGTGGTATTAGGGCCTAAACCCTCCCACTCAAAAATACGCTTCCCCTCCTAAAAGAGAAGAAGCAGTTGATTAGTAATATCAAACATAAAAAATTCTATCACCTTTTCGAAGTGATTACAAGTCTTTTTCCATTATAACTTGCTAACTTGGTTAAACTCGAGTTCAACAGGTGTCTCACGGCCAAACATATTGACGTGAACTTTAAGCTTGCGTTTTGTTGCATCGATCTCTTCGATCGTACCTACGAAGTCAGCAAAAGGACCTTCTTTTACTTTTACAGATTCCTTAATTTCGAAATCAACTTCAACACGCGGTGCTTCAATACCCATACCTTTAAGAATATGATCTACTTCCTCAGGCAAAAGTGCCGTTGGCTTTGAGCCCGCTCCAGCAGAACCGACAAATCCAGTTACCCCAGGTGTATTACGTACAACGTACCATGAATCATCTGTCATGATCATTTCCGTTAATACATAACCAGGGAAAACTTTCTTCATGCTTGTTTTTGTCTTGCCGTTCTTTGTTTCGGTCTCTTCTTCTACAGGTACAAGTACACGGAAAATTTTATCTGTCATCCCCATAGATTCCAAACGCTTTTCCAAGTTTGCTTTTACTTTGTTTTCATAACCTGAATAGGTATGAACTACGTACCAATTTTTTTCCATACGATGGGACCCGTGTCCTTTCCCTCCTAAAATGGATATACTCTAGCATTCTATCCAAAAGAAGCTGTATCTAATCTACCCTAAAATAAGCTCAACTAATTGTGAAATACCTAAATCCACAACCCAGAAGAACAAAGCCATAACCACTACAGTTGACAATACAACCCCTGTATAGCGAAATAATTCTTTTCGCGCAGGCCAGCTAACGCGCTTCATTTCCTTGTTTACATCAGAAAGAAACTTTGCTGGTGATTTTTTTGTCTTTTCTGCAACATCCGCCATCTTCATAAACCCCCATGCTTTCATTCATTTAACATTTATAAAAAAAAGCTTACTTCGCTTACTTAGTTTCCTGGTGAATGGTATGAGCATTGCAGTAGCTGCAAAACTTTTTAACCTCGACTCGTTCAGGATTGTTTTGTTGGTTCTTCATCGTTGTATAATTTCTTTTTGAGCATTGTTTACAGGCTAAAAAAACTTTTTTTCTCATGCTAAATAAACACCTTTCGTGCGACAAACCCACTCATCCACGTTACAATGTTACTTTTAAAACATTAACATAGGGGTATAAGCTTGTCAATAAAGGGAAAATGGTGGTTTATCTCATCTAAACTTAGTTTTAAATCCATACTAAGACGATATTTTTCTTAGAGCTTGTCGTTATCTCTCATTTTTCTTTGGCTTCTTTGATAAGTTGATTGGAGTGTAAGGTGTGAGACTCTCGGCTAGGATGAGCGGTCAGGTGGAGACACTTAGGGCGCAATGCGGCAAGTGGCTCACCGTACGCCCCGCGGAAAGCGAAGCACCTGAAACGGAAATCAACATCTTTCAACGACAACACCAAAAGAAAAAGAGCAGGGACAATCCCCGCTCTTAAGATGAAATTTCTCTTAGTTCTAAATAACGTTCTAATTTACGTTTTACTCGCTGAAGCGCGTTGTCGATCGACTTCACGTGTCTGTCGAGATCCACTGAGATTTCCTGGTATGATCTTCCGTCTAGGTACAGCATGAGAACTTTTCGTTCCAGGTCACTTAATATTTCTCCCATCTTCACTTCAATATCATCAAATTCTTCTTGGTTGATAATCAGTTCTTCAGGATCAGTGACTTTTGTACCGCAAATAACATCCATCAGTGTACGGTCAGATTCTTCATCATAGATGGGCTTGTCCAACGACACATAAGAATTTAACGGAATGTGCTTTTGTCTGGTTGCCGTTTTGATAGCGGTAATCATTTGCCTCGTAATACATAGTTCGGCAAAAGCTTTAAAGGATGACAGCTTGTCCTCTTTAAAATCACGAATCGCTTTATAAAGCCCGATCATGCCTTCTTGAATAATATCTTCACGGTCTGCACCGATCAAAAAGTATGATCTTGCTTTCGCACGAACAAAATTCTTATACTTGTTAATCAAATATTCAAGTGCTGCGCTGTCCCCCTCATGAACCAGTTCCACAAGGCTTTCATCTTCCATGAGCTCGTAATCGCTTACTGACAGTTCCTTGAGATCTATGTTCACGACAAATCCCCCCACCAGGTTTTTACCGGCAAAATATAGCAATATTATAGCTCATAATTCACAAAAGCGTCAACATTCCTTATTTTTGACCTCTTCTCCATCTTTCAAATATTTCGGCAATTTCGTCTGAAAGAAGGATAGATGATGAGTTTTGTTTTCTTTTCCGCTCGCCAACTGACACATGGATGTGCTTTTCAATCTCATCCATTTCGTTCTTTAATTCTCGGGCGGATTTTCGAAGTGCACCTTTACCAAAGATCTGCCACTGTTCTGTTGAATCCGAGGTTGCTACGTAAATACGCGTATCAATCGATTTTAATTCTCCGACCAGCCGTTCAATCCGTTCATCCGCTGTTTCATTCTCACGTGTGAAGATCACTTCCACACGATGATTTTGGGTCTTTTTCTCTGTACCGGGAGAAAGGTGGGCATCAAATACAACAATTACTTGATACCCTGTTGTTCCCTGGTACTCTGCCATATATTCGATCAGCATGTCTCTTGCTTTTGCAAAGTCTGATGTTTTTAAGCTCCGAAGTTCGGGCCATGCGCCAATGATGTTGTAGCCATCAACAATCAAATAGTGGCGGGTTTTCATTTTCGCGCTTCTAGCGGATTGCGGTTGCGGTACACTTCATACATCAAAAGGCTGGCAGCAACTGAAGCATTAAGTGAAGTTACTTTACCCTTCATTGGAAGCTGAACAAGGAAATCGCATGTTTCTGAAACGAGTCTTCCCATCCCTTTTCCTTCACTTCCGATCACAAGACCTAAGGGCATGTCCCATTTTGCTTGTCTGTAGTCATCTTTCCCTTTCATATCAGCACCGGCAAACCACATGCCTCGATCTCTTAATTCTTTCATCGTCTGAACGAGATTAGTTACACGAACAACCGGAATGTATTCAATCGCTCCTGTTGAAGCTTTCGCTACTGTTGCCGTTAAACCTACAGAACGTCTTTTCGGAATGATGATGCCATGTGCTCCCACTGCATCAGCTGTACGCATGATCGAACCAAGGTTATGAGGATCTTCAAGCTCGTCCAATAAAATAAAGAACGGCTCTTCCTCGCGCTCTTCAGCAATTTTAAATAAATCATCGATATCCGCATAAGAGTACGCTGCAACACCTGCGATAACACCCTGGTGATTGCCTCCTCCGCTCAATGAATCCAGCTTCTGTTTTGGTACATATTGCACAAGAACGTTTTGCTTTTTAGCCATCGAAACGATCGTGCTTACCGGTCCTTTTTGAGAACCTTCACCTACAAAAATTTTATTAATATCACGGCCGGATCGCAGTACTTCCATAACCGGATTTCGCCCAATGATCAGTTCTTGTTCTTTTTGGTCTTTTGCTTCACTCATCTTTTAGACCTCCCCTTTATTAAAATTATCTGTTAACACATATTCCATCATGTTCTTAAGACGGTCATGCTGATTTAACAGATAGAGATAACCGATGATCGCCTCAAAGCTGGTCGCATGCCTATACGTTTGAACATCCGTGTTTTTCGGGACAGTTCCTTGGTTAGCATTGCGTCCCCTCTTAATAACAGCGACTTCTTCATCTGTAAAATAGTTTTCTTCGAGCAGCTGAACGACCATGCTTGCCTGAGCTTTTGCCGAAACAAATTTAGTTGCTGATACATGAAGCCTGTTCGGTTTCACCTGACCGTTTCGGATCAGATGTTCACGTACGAATTGCTCCATAACCGCATCACCCATGTAAGCAAGCGTGGTCCCGTTCAATTGTTTGATATCTGAATCTGTTATTTTCATTTACTTATCTCTTTTCCACCGTACACCTTGTGCGGTATCTTCCAAAATAATGTGCTGTTCTTTCAACAAATCACGTATTTCATCAGCGCGAGCAAAGTTCTTTTCTTTACGCGCTTCGTTCCGTTCTTGAATCAGAGCATCAATCTGTTCATCTAATAATTCCTCTTCTTTATGAAGAGTCAGCCCCAACACACCAGCAAGCTCATCGAACAGAGCAATGAATTCTGTAATAATTGCTTTTGAAGTGTTCTTCTCTTGTAAATACACGTTCGCTTCTCGTGAAAAATCAAAAAGAATAGAGATGGCATTCGCTGTGTTGAAATCATCATCCATATCAGCGATAAATTTCTCTCTTGTTTCTTTAACAAACTGACTCCATTTTTCTGTATCGAGAGAAAGGTCTGCAGAAACCGTCAGGCGATGTTTTAAGTTACCGTATGACGTGCGGATTCGGTTCAGACCAGCTTTAGCCGCTTCCAATAACTCTTGACTGAAGTTGATTGGGTTACGATAATGGACCGCCAGCATAAAGAATCGGATAACCTGCGGATCTTGCTGCTTTACAAGATCATGAACCAGCACAAAATTCCCAAGTGATTTGGACATTTTTTCGTTGTCGATATTAATATACCCATTATGCATCCAATATTTAGCCATCGGTGCTTCATTTAACGCTTCAGATTGAGCTATCTCATTCTCGTGATGCGGAAACGCTAAATCTTGCCCGCCGCCATGAATATCAATTGAGTCACCTAAGTATTTTTTCGCCATCGCAGAGCACTCAATGTGCCAGCCAGGACGGCCTTTGCCCCATGGGCTCTCCCAATAGATCTCACCTTCTTTTGCAGCTTTCCATAATGCGAAATCAAGCGGATCTTCCTTTTTCTCGCCTACTTCAATTCTTGCTCCAGATTTTAAGTCATCAATTGATTGGTGAGACAGCTTACCATAACCATTAAACGAGCGCGTTTTAAAATAAACATCCCCCGCTGCTTCATAAGCAAAGCCTTTTTTAATCAGGTTCTCGATGAATTCAATGATCTCAGGCATCGTTTCAGTTACTCGTGGGTGTGCATCTGCTTTTTGAACGCCTAATGCGCATGTATCTTCATGATAGGCATTAATGAACTTTTCAGCGATCGTCGGAACATCACTGCCCATTTCATTTGCTGCTTTAATGAGTTTGTCATCAACATCAGTGAAGTTGGAGATGAATTGTACATCAAAGCCTCTATATTCTAGATATCTTCTAACCGTGTCAAACACGATAGCTGGCCGGGCATTACCGATATGAATGTAGTTGTATACGGTCGGTCCGCACACATACATTTTTACCTTGCCTTCTTCTAAAGGTACAAACGGTTCCTTTTGGCGTGTCATCGTGTTATAAATTTTAATGCTCATTAAGAATCACTCCCTCTTTTCATTCTTTCCAGTTCTTCACATAACCTTTTCATTTCAAGCTGCAATTCTCTAAATTTATCCGCTACTGGGTCTGGAAGGTCACGATGGTCAAGTTCGCACCCGACTTTAATGCCATCTTTAATTACGACTCTTCCAGGAATTCCTACTACCGTTGCGTCAGGCGGTACGTTTTGTAAAACGACTGAACCCGCTCCGACTTTTGAGTTTTTCCCAATCGTGATGTTCCCCAGCACTTTCGCCCCTGTGGCGACGAGCACGTGGTCCTCTAGCGTAGGATGCCTTTTTCCTTTTTCTTTTCCGGTACCGCCCAGTGTCACACCTTGATACAGTGTCACATCATTACCGATGATACATGTTTCACCGATAACGACTCCCATTCCATGATCAATAAAGAAACGTCTTCCAATCTGTGCACCTGGGTGTATTTCAATCCCTGTAAAAAAGCGGCTGATCTGAGAGATTAATCGTGCTAAAAACAGCCAGTTTCGTTTGAATAATTTATGTGCCAGTCTATGGGCCCATACCGCATGCAGTCCGGAGTATGTTAAGAATACTTCGAACGAGCTTCTTGCAGCTGGGTCTTTCTCAAAAACAACCCGAATGTCTTCCTTCATGGCTGAAAACATGCTTCTCAACCTCCTTGCATAAAGATTTGAAACTTTTGCAGTAAATACAATGTTGCTCTTGGAAGTGGTTGATTTCCGCTCCAGGTCGCTCGCTTTCCGCGGGGCGGGCGGTGAGCCTCCTAGCGCTTTGCGCTTTTAGGAGTCTCACCTGTCCCACTCGTCCCGCAGGAGTCTCGCACCCTACGCTCCAATCAACTTGTCAATGAAGAAAGCTAAATCCACCAGACAATCCTCTAGATAACAACCAAAATAAAAAATAAAAAACGCCCCTGTGCCAAATTTGACACAGAGACGTACTGATAGACGCGGTTCCACTCTGTTTAACAGGCCGTTATATCATACCTGTTCCCTTAAGCTCCGTAACGGGGAGTTGCCGCCCAAACCTACTCAACTTTCGGCAAGGGACTCCGAGGGGCACTTCAGCAAGCATTTCCATGAACCACTTTCAGCCGGTGATGGTTCTCTCTACTATGAAAAAGCGCTAGCCTACTTTCCTCATCTGCGTTTTACGTTTAAATATAAGTTTCTTTTACTATATTATAATCTTTGCAAAATGTGTACTTTTATTACTTATTAATTTGAGTAAGTACAGCATTAAGGCGTTTCACGATAACACTCTTTCCCAGAAGCGAAACAGCTGCAGGCAGATCTGGACCATGCGTTTGTCCTGTCGTTGCAACACGAATCGGCATGAACAAGTTCTTTCCTTTTTGTCCTGTTTCCTTTTGAACAGCCTTCATCATCGCTTTAATATCATCTGCTTCGAACGATTCGCTGTTTTCAACCTGGCTTAAGAATGATTCCATAACGGATGGAACACCTTCACCCTGCAATACCTCAAGCGCTTCCCCTTCGTACTCGATCTCTTCTTTAAAGAACAGTTCTGTTAAGTCCACGATTTCAGCGCCATAGCTCATTTTTTCCTGATGAAGAGCCACAAGTTTTGTTACCCACTCTTGTTCCTCTGCACTTGGATTCTCAGAAATTCTTCCCGCTTTAACAAGATGAGGCATGCAAAGTTCAACGATGCGGTCTACATCTTGCTGTTTCATGTATTGGTTGTTAAGCCACTCCAGCTTCTGCGTATCAAACACAGCAGGTGCTTTAGACAGACGGTTCGGATCAAAGATTTCGATAAACTGCTCTCGGCTGAAGATCTCTTCTTCTCCACCTGGTGACCAGCCTAATAGTGCGATAAAGTTGAACAGCGCTTCAGGAAGATACCCTAAATCTTTGTACTGCTCAATAAACTGAACGATAGACTCGTCACGCTTACTTAATTTCTTTCGATTTTCATTGACGATCAATGTTGTATGACCGAATTTCGGCTGCTCAAAACCTAGCGCATCATAGATCAAAAGCTGCTTAGGCGTGTTTGAGATATGGTCATCTCCCCGTAAAACGTGAGAGATTGCCATCTCATGATCATCAATTACTACCGCGTAATTGTACGTTGGAATTCCGTCTTTTTTTACGATAACAAAATCACCGAATCCGCTTGATTCGAACGAAACTTCCCCTTTGACCATATCATCAAACGTAATCGTACGATCTTGCGGCACTAAGAAACGAATGCTAGCACGTTTTCCTTCTGCTTCAAGTTTTGCTTTTTCTTCAACAGATAAGTTACGGCAGCGCCCGTCATATACAGGTGTAACCCCTTTAGCCATCTGCTCTTCACGTGAGGCCTCAAGCTCTTCTTCCGTACAATAACATGTATATGCCAAACCTTTTGAAAGAAGCTCATCTGTGTACTTTTCATAAAGGTCTAATCGCTCCATTTGGCGGTAAGGGCCGTAATCGCCGCCGATATCAACACTTTCATCCCAATCCATACCGAGCCATTTCAAGTGATTCAGCTGGCTCTCTTCTCCGCCTTGAATATTACGCTTTTGATCCGTATCTTCAATGCGGATAATAAACTTTCCGCCGGTGTGGCGTGCATATAAATAATTAAATAGAGCTGCACGTGCATTCCCTATATGTAAGTGTCCTGTTGGACTTGGTGCATAACGCACTCGAACTTCATTTGCCATCTTGTTTCACCTCTATAATTTTTTTGAAAAGATGGTTGCTATGGTGCCTTTCTTCCTTGACAAGTTAATCGGAGTGTAAGATGCGAGACTCTCGGCTAGGACAGGCGGGCAGGTGAGACACTTAAGAGTGAAACGTTAAGAATGTGGCTCACCGCCTGCCCCGCGGAAAGCGAGCATCTGTAACGGAGATCAACTTCTTCTACGAGCTAGAAGGCCAGCCAAAACAGCCTATTTTTTATACTTTTTCAATCAACACAACCGCTTGGGCTGCGATTCCCTCTTCGCGTCCAGGGAAACCTAGCTTTTCAGTTGTAGTAGCTTTTACGTTAATTCTGTCTACATCAACATCAAAAATCCCAGCGATCACGCTGCGCATCTCTTCAATGTGCGGCAGCATCTTTGGTTTTTGTGCGATGATTGTACAATCTATATTACCTAAAGCGTAGCCTTTTTTCTGAACGAGTTTCCAAGAATCCAAGAGCAGGCGTTTTGAATCTGCGTCTTTGTTTGCAGGATCTGTATCTGGAAAGTGTTTGCCGATATCCCCTTCACCCGCTGCTCCAAGCAATGCATCTGTGATCGCATGCAAAAGAACGTCAGCATCAGAATGACCTAAAAGTCCTTTTTCATAAGGAATCGTTACTCCGCCAATAATTAAAGGACGGCCTTCACAAAAGGCATGTACATCAAAACCTTGTCCGATGCGCATTATGCTTTTCCCCCTGTCTGTCTAACAAAATGGCTTGTCCAAACAACAAATCATCAGACGTAGTTAATTTTATATTATGATAGTCTCCCATTACAATAGCGACTGTTTCTCCAATTCGTTCCACTAAGCTTGCGTCGTCCGTTCCAACAAACCCTTCTACATCCGCTTTCTCATGTGCTTTCATTACGATAGAAAGACGAAAAGCTTGCGGGGTTTGAACAGCCCACAAGCTGGAACGGTCGATCGTTTCTTCCACCTGATCCTGAACAACTTTCTTTACCGTATCCTTCACTGGAACAGCTAACACGGCAGAACCAGAATCTGCGGCTACGTTAACAAGTTGTTGAATAGAATCATGAGTGATAAAAGGACGTGCTGCATCATGAATGAGAACAAGGTCCGCTTCTTCCGGGACCTGCTTTAAGCCCTCATACACACTTTGCTGACGTTCTTTTCCGCCTGGAACGATTTGGCGCACTTTTGTATATTGGAACGTTTGTACAAATTGCTGCATCTGTTTCAATTCCTGTTCACTTCCGACAAGAACGACACCCTCACACGAAGGATCTTTTTCAAACACATCAAGTGTATGTGCAAGAACCGGTTTGCCTAATAGCTCTATCCATTGTTTAGAGATACCAGCATTCATTCGTTTCCCTTGTCCGGCAGCAGGAATAACTGTCCAATAGTTCACGTGCTTCCCCACCGTTCGTCACAATGCTTTTTCTAATAATTTCTTTTTGGCAAAAATCATTCGGCCAGCAGATGTTTGGAGAACAGATGTTACAACAACATCGATCGTTTTTCCGACATAGTCTCGCCCATCTTCTACAACGATCATCGTACCGTCATCCAGATAGCCTACACCTTGATTCTGCTCTTTTCCATCTTTGATCACTTGAACAACAAGCTCTTCGCCAGGAAGTACAACTGGTTTTACCGCATTCGCCAAATCGTTGATGTTAAGTACGGCAACGTTTTGCAGTTCACATACTTTATTGAGATTAAAGTCATTCGTTACAACGACCCCGGTTAATAATTGAGCCAATTTGACAAGCTTGCTGTCAACTTCTGTTACCTCTTCAAAATCACCTTCATAGATTTCAACTTTCATAGAAAGCTCTTTTTGGATGCGATTTAAAATATCCAGTCCACGGCGTCCTCTGTTACGTTTTAATACATCAGAAGAATCAGCAATATACTGCAGCTCTTCTAGAACAAAACGAGGAATAATAAGCGGACCTTCTAAAAAACCAGTTTGACAGATATCTGCCACTCTTCCGTCGATAATAACGCTTGTATCAAGAATCTTATACTTGCCATGCGGCTTCTCGATTTCAGTCTCTTTCTTTCGTTCTTTTCCTTGGCGGTTCAAAGAGAACAGCTGAATCAATTCATCTCTCTTTTTAAAACCGACCTGAAAACCTAGATAACCGAGTAGGAACGTAATAGCAATCGGCAGAATCGAGCTGACAACCACTATATCCATAGAGCTAAGCGGCGACTGAATTAAGAATGCCACAATCAATCCAATAATCAGTCCCATCGTTCCTGATAATAGATCGGTCGCAGGGGCTTTTACAACCGTTTCCTCTGCCCAGCGTATTAATCCTACTACGTAATCTGACAGCCAAAATGTAGATAAAAATAGTATAAGTGCACCAATCACTGCCCCGACATATGGGGATGTTACTTGATTCGGCAAATCACCAAAATTAAGTACACGAATGAGATCTGGTATATAAAGATAGCCTAGCATGCCCCCTATTACGATAAAAAATAGTTGAACAATTCTTTTTAGCATGCCTGATTCACCTCCCTTAATCATTATTTACAAATTGACCGTATTAAAAACGTGCAAAAACAGAATTTACATAAAAACTAGATATGACGATCAACAAAAAGCTGTTCTTGAATTCGTTTTAATCCTTCTTTTACTTTCCTTGCACGGATTTCACCAATACCTTCGACCTCGTCCAACTCATCGATAGAAGCACGTAAGATCTGTGGAAGGTTACTGAATGCATCTGTTAGATTTTCAATAATAACAGCTGGCAGCCTTGGAATCTTAGCAAGAATGCGGTATCCACGCGGATGGATCGTCTCATCTTGCATATTCATACCGGCTGAGAAGCCTAAAAGTTTCATAATTACAGATTCATCAAACAATTCTTCAGAGGAAAGTTTGTTCAACTGGCGAAGAATCGCGTATGGATCACTTTCCCGGTCCTTCATATAGTCTTTAATTAAAAGGAGAGCTTCTTCCTCAATGTTGGAAACGAGTTCTTCCATCTGGATTCTAATGAGCCTGCCTTCAACACCAAGTTCATTAACATATTTAATAATCTCATTTTTTATGCGTAAAACCATCTCAATTCTGTGAATAACTTGTGTAACTTCTTGGAAAGTCACCAATTCTTCAAATTCTAGCGCACCGAGATTCGTAACACTTTGATCAAACACAACTTTATATTTCTCAAGTGTTTGGATCGCCTGATTGGCTTTCGTTAAGATTACGCCGATCTCTTTTAGTGAATACCGGATCATCCCTTGATAAAGCGTGATAACATTTCGGCGCTGTGAGATGGAAATCACGAGGTTGCCTGTCTGCCGAGCTACACGCTCTGCCGTTCTGTGACGTATACCCGTTTCGGTTGATGGAATAACCGTATCAGGGATTAGCTGTGTGTTTGCATATAAAATTTTAGCCGCGTCTTCATTTAAAATGATCGCTCCATCCATCTTTGCAAGCTCGTATAATGATGCTGGTGAGTACTTGCAGTTGATGGAGAAACCACCATCAACAATTTCTTTTACTTTATCGTTATATCCAACAACGATCAGTCCGCCTGTATTTGCTCGTAAAACATTGTCAATTCCCTCCCGAAGCGGGGTACCAGGAGCAACAAGCTGTAGCATTTGGCTTATGATTGCTTCTTTAATCGCATGGTCCATAATTTGCTTTACCCTCCTAACGCTGCTTGTAATGCCTCATAAACGGTAGATACACCAACGACCTTGATCCCTTTTGGAACGGTCCAGCCGCCGATATTTTTATCAGGTATAATAGCACGCGTAAAACCTAACTTTGCAGCTTCATGTACGCGCTGCTCGATACGGGAAACTCGCCGAACCTCTCCCGTCAATCCTATTTCTCCAATCATAACATCTGTAGGCTTTGTGGGTGAATCCCGAAAGCTTGACGCAATGCTGATTGCAACCGCCAGATCGATCGCTGGTTCATCCAGCCTGACGCCGCCTGCTACGTTTAAATAAGCATCTTGGTTCTGAAGCAGCAGCCCCACCCGCTTTTCTAAAACGGCCATAAGCAGTGAAACACGGTTATGATCGATTCCGGTAGCCATTCTTCTAGGGTTACCAAAGCTTGTAGGTGATATTAAAGCCTGAAGCTCTACAAGCATAGGGCGAGTACCTTCTAAGGAAGCTACTACCGTTGAACCCGCTGCTCCTTTTGAACGTTCTTCTAAAAAGATTTCAGAAGGATTCAGTACTTCTTCAAGCCCTTCTTCTTTCATTTCAAAAACACCGATCTCATTTGTAGAACCAAAACGATTTTTCACAGCTCTTAATATACGGAAAGTATGATGTCTTTCACCTTCAAAATACAGTACTGCATCCACCATATGCTCTAGAAGACGCGGTCCCGCGATATTCCCTTCTTTTGTAACATGTCCAACGATAAATACAGCAATACCCTTTGTTTTCGCCATTCGCATCAAATGCGAGGTACACTCTCGTACTTGCGAAACACTCCCTGGTGCTGATGTTACCTCAGACCGATAAACGGTTTGAATGGAGTCAATAATCATAACGGACGGCATCACATCTGCCATTGCCTGCTCAATAAGCTCTAAATCTGTTTCTGCTAAAACAAACAGATCTTTCGCGTCGATATCGAGCCTGTCTGCTCGCAATTTTGTTTGTTTAACAGATTCCTCACCAGATATGTAAAGAACACGTTCTCCTTTTTGAGCGAGCTGAGCTGATGTTTGCAGAAGAAGAGTAGATTTCCCGATTCCAGGGTCTCCACCAACCAAAACCATTGAACCCGGAACGATACCTCCACCTAAAACACGGTTAAATTCCTGATAGTTTGTAGGTATACGAGGCTCTTGCTCGCTTTTCACATCCGCTATTGACTGAGGTTTTTGCTTTACTTTCGTATCTCCGCCAGAACTCAAACCCCGTACGGCTTTTTCAGGACGAATGGTCTCTTCCACCATCGTATTCCATGCATGACATCCCGGACATTTCCCCATCCATTTTGGAGATTCATAACCGCAGTCTTGGCAAAGAAAGATTGATTTTACTTTAGCCATCTAAAAAACTCCTCTTTCAAACTTCACACTAAAAAATTTCATATATTTACTAAGCTTATTTTTATAATTTGTTGTCTTTTTTGTCCTTAATTTCAATTACTGGTTGTTAGCTTTTGCATGGTACCAGGAATCCTGGAGAATGATCTTTACTTTCTAAAGAATTGTTACTTTTAAATCTTTCCTCTTTTGCAAGTTGATTGGAGTGGAAGGTGTGAGACTCCTGCGGGACAGGCCGGCAGGTGAGACACTTAAGAGTGAAACGATAAGAATGTGGCTCACCGCCTGCCCCCGCGGAAAGCGAAGCACCTGAAACGGAAATCAACCACTTCCAAGAGCAACAATGTATAAGAAAACAGCTTATATTTTAAAAAAGTTAAATGCTGAAAATATAAAGATTTATTCACTATTATCATAACATAAAACCTAACAACTACTTCCATTTAGGCTCTGCAAAAAAAGGCGAAACGCAAAGATTATTTCGACAAAAACCCGGAGGACATGACTGCCTTCCGGGTTTTTTGTAGGATATCCTCATATATTCAGATGGTTAGACCGTTTGAACGACAAAATCGTTCTCTTCCACATCAATCTTAACGGTTTGCCCTTTGTTGATATTTCCTTTAAGAAGCTCTTCAGATAAGCGGTCTTCAATCTTACGCTGAAGGGCACGGCGCAACGGACGTGCTCCGTAGTCTGGATCGTAACCTTCATCTGTAATCTTTTCAAGAGCAGCTTGTGTCAGCTCAATATCAATCCCTTGATCACTTAAGCGCTTCTTGAGTGAATCCGCCATTAGCGTCACGATTCTTAGCAAGTGCTCTTTTTCAAGAGAATGGAACACGATAATCTCATCAATACGGTTTAAGAACTCAGGACGGAATGCACGCTTAAGTTCATCCATAACTTTAGACTTCATATCGTTGTATTTTTGACCTTCGTTGTGAACCGCAAAACCTAGTGAACGGTTACGCTTAAGCGTGCTCGCCCCAACGTTTGAAGTCATGATGACGACCGTGTTTCGGAAATCTACAGTACGGCCTTTTGAATCTGTCAGACGACCGTCTTCTAGCACTTGCAGCAAGATGTTGAACACTTCTGGATGTGCCTTTTCAATCTCATCCAGCAAGATAACTGAGTATGGCTTTCTTCTAACTTTTTCAGTTAACTGGCCGCCTTCTTCATGTCCTACATATCCTGGAGGCGAACCAACGAGACGAGATGTTGTATGTTTCTCCATGTACTCAGACATATCGATACGGATGATCGCATCTTCATCACCAAACAATGTCTCAGCAACGGCTCTAGCAAGCTCCGTTTTACCAACACCTGTTGGTCCTAAGAAGATGAATGAACCGATCGGACGTTTCGGATCCTTCAACCCTGCACGCGCTCTTCGGATGGCTTTAGAAATGGCAGATACCGCTTCAGTCTGGCCAATTAATCGGTCATGCAAAATCTCTTCCATCTTAAGAAGACGTTCTGTTTCTTCTTCTGCCAGCTTGGATACAGGTACTCCTGTCCATGAAGATACAACTTGCGCGATATCTTCCGGTGTTACTTCTGTATTTTCTTTTCCTTGTTTCTCTTTCCAAACATCTTTCGTTTTTTCCAATTCTTCACGAAGACGCTGCTCAGAATCTCTGAGTGAAGCAGCTTTTTCAAACTCTTGGCTTTGAACAGCAGCATCCTTCTCTTTACGTACTTCTTCCAGCTTTTGCTCGAGCTCCTTTAAGTTCGGAGGAGCTGTGTAAGAACGAAGGCGAACCTTTGATGCCGCTTCGTCAATTAAGTCAATCGCTTTATCCGGTAAGAAACGGTCGGAGATATAGCGATCAGAAAGTTGAACAGATGCCTCGATCGCTTCATCAGTAATCGTCACACGGTGATGCGCTTCATAACGATCGCGAAGTCCTTGAAGGATTTGAATGCTTTCATCCTTTGTCGGCTCATTAACCGTAATCGGCTGGAAACGGCGCTCTAGCGCTGCATCCTTCTCGATATATTTTCTGTATTCATCGAGTGTTGTTGCACCTATACATTGTAATTCACCACGAGCAAGAGCGGGCTTTAAGATGTTGGATGCATCGATCGCACCCTCTGCTCCACCTGCACCGATCAGCGTATGAAGTTCGTCGATGAATAGGATGATATTGCCCGCCTGGCGAATCTCATCCATTACCTTCTTCAGACGGTCTTCAAACTCACCTCTATATTTTGTACCCGCGACGACTGTTCCCATATCAAGCGTCATAACGCGCTTATCACGCAGTGTTTCTGGGACTTCATTGTTGATGATTTGCTGTGCTAAGCCTTCTGCGATAGCAGTTTTACCTACCCCAGGCTCACCGATCAGTACAGGGTTGTTCTTTGTACGACGGCTTAACACCTCGATAACACGCTGAATTTCTTTTGAACGACCAATTACCGGGTCAAGTGAACCATCACGTGCAATCGCCGTTAAATCACGAGCCAGGCTGTCTAGCGTAGGCGTGTTTGCACTTGCTGAAGATCCTCTATGACTAGAAGAAGATTCATTGCTTCCTAGAAGTTGAAGAACTTGCTGACGTGCTTTGTTCAGGCTTACTCCTAAGTTGTTTAATACACGAGCTGCAACGCCTTCCCCTTCACGAATCAGGCCTAATAAAATATGTTCAGTGCCTACATACGAATGCCCTAGTTTACGAGCTTCGTCCATGGATAGTTCAATTACCTTTTTTGCACGAGGTGTATAATGAATCGTTTGAACAGCTTCCTGTCCGCGGCCGATTAACGTTTCCACTTCTTTTTGAATTTTTTCAGGTCCTAAACCTAGAACTTGAAGAGCTTTGGCTGCAATTCCTTCACCTTCCCGAATCAAGCCAAGTAAGATATGTTCTGTTCCCACATTGTTATGCCCTAATCGAATTGCTTCTTCTTGTGCCAACGCTAAAACTTTT
The DNA here is from genome assembly GCF_030348825.1 of Fictibacillus sp. b24. NCBI lineage: Bacteria > Bacillati > Bacillota > Bacilli > Caryophanales > Fictibacillaceae > Fictibacillus > Fictibacillus sp. b24. Next base: position 3,926,295 of record NZ_JAUCES010000005.1, read on the forward strand.
TGTGCTCTCTCAGTAAAACGGCCAAACATCATACTCGTCACGCTCCTTATCGGTTTTCCAATTTTATTCTTTCTCTGATTAATGTGGCTCTTCTTATGTCACGTTCTTCTGGAGTTAGAACTTCACCTGCATATTGTTGAAGAAAACCCGGTTGTGTAAGTATCATAAGTTCATTTAGGATTGTTTTTGATATGCCGGGTAAAATCTCTAAATCAATGCCAAGCCGTACATCTGATAAACATTTTGCAGCTTCTTTTGATTGGATGATCCGGCAATTCTCCAACGTTCCCAACGAACGGAATAACTTGTCTTCAAGCTGTAATTTCAATCCATCCTGCAGCTGTTTTCGAGCTGCACGTTCTTGCTGGATGACCTGCGTAACTACTCCTGCGAGATCTTCCATTATATCCTCTTCAGACTTACCAAGTGTCATCTGATTCGAGATTTGAAAAATGTTTCCTTGCGCTTCTGTCCCTTCACCATATATACCTCTTACAGCTAATCCTAGCTGGTTGATCGCAGGTATAATCCGGCTCATCTTTTTTGTGAGGACGAGTGCGGGAAGATGCATCATGACGGAAGCTCTTAGTCCCGTTCCTACATTTGTCGGACAGCTTGTTAAATATCCGCGCTTTTCATCAAACGCATAATCCACACTTTTTTCAATCAAATCATCTATTTCATTGGCTTTATGAAGCACTTCTTCTAACTGAAAACCTGGTGCTAAACATTGAATGCGTATATGATCTTCTTCGTTCAGCATGATGCTGACTGACTCATCGTCATTCATGAGTACTGCACCATATTTCGCTTGTTCTGCTAGATTGGGACTTATAAGATGTTTCTCAACAAGTACCCGTTTTTGAATAGGTTTTAACTTCTCCATCATCAGCATTTCAAAATTTTCTGCTTCAGCTGCGTCATTTTCTCCATTCATGCAAGAAGAAATGGAAGCTATCACTTCATGAGCTGATTCTTTGTCTGCTGCGATGGGAAAAACAAACTGATGAATATTTCTTGCGAGTCGGACACGGCTTGAGAGAACAATATCTGATTCAGGTCCTTCCCTTTTCATCCAGGGACTGATTGCGTCACTGATAAATCGTTCTAAAGACATCGGTTACGAATCCCTCCCCTGTTCCAAGCGGTGTTCGATTTCTCTGATGATATCTCTTGTTTCAGCAGCTTTTTCAAATTCCTCATTTAATATATACTGCTGCAAAGCTTGCTTTAATTGCTGAAGCTGTTTTTTTTCTTGAATGCTGCTCCCTGCCCGCAGAGGAATCTTTCCTGCATGTAAGGTATTACCGCCATGAACCCTCTTAAAGATCGGATTCAGTTTGGAATCAAACGCCTTATAGCAGTTTTCACATCCAAAACGGCCAATTTTAGCAAACTGATAATAACTCATCCCGCATTTTTCACAGCTTAACGAGGGCGGAATGAAGTTGGATGATGGGGTGTTTGGGACATGTCCATCACCGTGTAAAAGACCAGAAAGCAATTGGTGAATGGAAAATGAATTCGACCCCGGCATGAATTCTCCTTTTTCTTTGGCACAATGTTCACAAATGTGAAATTCCGTTTTCTCTCCATTTATGATTTTGGTAAAATGCAATGAAGCTTCACGTTCATGGCACTCTTCACAATTCATTCTGCTCCCTCCTTTTATATAGAATGAAAAAAAGGGCTATGTGGTTCGGTATTTTAACGTTTTTATCATAGCTTTTAAAAGTTCTGCACGTAATTCATCTCGATGCGGAAGATTAAGCTTTAATATAGAACGATCCATAACGCTCAGCATCAGCCTCGCTTCCCGTTCGGAAACAATCGTCTCTTCCATAAGTCTCTTTATTACATTTTCTGCGTTGCCTTGCGATATCCTTTCACCAATTAAGGTGGTTAAGTGATCAATTAGATGAGCAGAGCTTTCGGTACGGACCTTCATGATCCGAATATAGCCGCCTCCACCTCTTTTACTTTCCACTACAAATCCTTTTTCAATCGTAAATCTCGTATTTATCACATAGTTTATTTGAGAAGGCACGCATTGAAACCTTTCGGCAATATCCGTCCTTTTAATTTCGATGGCCGGATCATTCGAGCTTGAGAGAATTTGCTTTAAGTAATTTTCAATTACATCTGAAATATTCCTCATTTCCCCTCCCCCTTCTGACTTTGACTAACTTTGACTATAACATTATTATAGCCTGCTTTTTTCCGAAAATGCAAATCTCTATCCACCATTATTGCCTCATGCTCCTCTTCCTAACCTGTATGATTCTGTCGAAATGATGATGATTTTGGAGGGGTATGATATGAGGGGATTGGGATTTGTTTAGAGATCTGGCGATGGTTAGTTGTGTCTGGTTAGTTGCGCCAGGTTAGTTGTGAAAGTATGTTGTTGTTGGATGTGCAATGTGTTCTGCGTGGTTGAGGAGACGTGAGTGAGGTTTAGATGAATGCGGTAAGTCGATGGGTGTCGAAAATTCGATAAAAAATTTTATCTGTGAAATTATGAAGCTTATCCGCGAATATATGGATGATTACCGCAAAAAAAAATAGGATTACCGTGAAGTTATGTTTGGTGGGTTGATGTAGAGAGGTTTTGAAGGCGAGATCAGGAGTGTTTTGGTGAGATTGATGCTTGGATGGTCGTTGTAAGAGCTGATCGTTTGCTTTTGGTTCGATTTTTGGAGCTTTTGCTGAAGAATATAGCGTGATGGGAGATGGTTGAGGCCATCTTCTTCCTTCTTTATGGTTGGGAGACCGTGTTCGAGGTTAAAACGAATCTTCAGAGAATACGGGGTGAGGTATTTCTTTTAGGAATTGAGTCACTTTGAGTGAGAATTAAGTCTACTTATGAAAAATTAGGTCTAAACGAACCTAAATTAAGTCTAAAACCAAAAATAAAGGCCATTCGCTAAATCTCGACAACACAGCTCAGCACAATTCATACTCTATACCCTCCCACCTTCCACACTAGTCACCAATAATCGGAAGTTTGGCGGATGCCAAACCACCTTTTTTCTCTTGCTAGATCCATCTTTTTTAAACACAAAAAAAGAAGATGGATGTTCATCCATCTTCCTCATTTGCCTAGCGACGTCCTACTCTAACAGGGGGAGACCCCCAACTACCATCGGCGCTGAAGA